>JAFSHY010000048.1 GCA_017440065.1 Oscillospiraceae bacterium
GATTAACTTCATTATTAGGAATCCGAATAACGGTTAATCCATAGCCTTCCAGAAAAGCGGTGCGCTCCGCGTCTTTCTCTGCGTTGATTTCTTCATAGTGTTGCGAACCATCCAGTTCAATTACAAGTTTTGCTTCCGCACTATAAAAATCAGCAATGTACTTTCCTAATACCTTTTGCCGAGAGAAACGGGCAGAATGCGTGCGAAGAAAATCATACCACAGATGCCGTTCTTCTTTTGTCATTTCTTTTCGCAGTTGCTTTGCAAATGGAACTAACTGTTTATTATACTTTGACTGCATTACAATCCCTCCGTCACGGCTTTGCCGTGCCACCTCCCTTTACACAAGGGAGGCTTTGGTGCGGTGCATAACTGTTAGACAAACATCAATTTTTCAGTCAGTTCGACTTCGTTTGCAAATCCTTCGTATGAACAGAAATACGGATATAATCGTCAGCCTTTTCCCTACTCAAACAAACAACACTTTCTACATGCGCGCAGCGCGGGAAGAGGTCAACGGCTTCGGCGTGAATGGCCTTGTAGCCGCGCTCTTCCAGCAGCTTCACATCACGGGCAAGGGTGGCGGGGTCGCAGGAAACGTAGACGATGCGCTGGGGCGCCATGGTGACCATGGCATCGATGACATCCATGCTGATGCCCTTGCGGGGCGGGTCGACCATGATGACATCCGGCTTCGTGCCCTCCTCTGCCAGCCGCAGGGCGGCTTCACCGGCATCGGCGCAGAAGAAACGGGCATTTTTGATGCCGTTGCGTTCGGCGTTTTCCTTCGCGTCATGGATGGCAGCCTCGATGATCTCCACACCGATGACGGAGCCTGCCTGCTTCGCCATGCAGAGGGTAATGGTGCCGGTGCCGCAGTAGAGGTCGAGGGCGGTCTTCGTTTCGTCCAGCTCCGCCAGCGCGATGGCCTTTTCATAGAGCCGCTCCGCCTGATCGCGGTTGACCTGATAGAAGGAGCGCGGAGAAAGGCGGAAGCGCAGTCCGCAGAGAATGTCTTCAATATAGCCTTCGCCCCACAGAGTACGGAAGCGGTCACCGAGAACGGCATTGCCCTTTTTCGTGTGGATGCTCAGCACCACCGTGGTCAGATTCGGCACGGCAGCGCGCAGCATGGAAACCAGTTCCTGCTCCTTGGGCAGCGTTTCGCCGTTGGCCACGATGCAGGCCAGCACCTGCCCGGTGGCGAAGCCGCAGCGGACATAGATATGACGGACAAGGCCGCTGTGCGCCACCTCGTCATAGACGGGAACGCGGTACTTCCGCATCCATTCCACCGCAGCGGCGCGGATCTTATCCGCGTCTTCCGACTGGATGCCGCAGCGCTCGATGGGGATCACCTGATGGCTTCTCTGACGGAAGAAGCCGGCATCGGCCTTTCCCTCCGGCATTCCCACAGGGAACTGCGCCTTAGTGCGGTAGTTGCCGGTGGTTTTGGCACCGGTGATGGAGAGGCCGTCCAGCTGCAGACCGCCGATGCGGGTCAGCGCGTCTTCAACTCTCTGCGCCTTGAGGGTGCATTCCTCTTCATAGTCCATATGCTGGAAGGCACAGCCGCCGCAAAGACCTGCATAGGGACAGGCAGGCTTCACGCGGTGGGCAGAGGGTGTCAGCACCTGCTCGATCTTGCCGTAAGCCACGGTTTTGCCGACCTTGAGGATCCTGACCCTGCAGCGCTCTCCGGCAATGGCCTTCGGCACGAAGACAGCCATGCCGTCGATGCGGGCCACGCCCAGTCCTTCGCTGGTATAGCCGGTAAATTCCGTTTCGTAAATCTCGTTCTTTTTCAGCATTGTGTACCTCAATGTTTCACGTGAAACCCTCATCAGAATAAAACTTGTCTGCCGTCCATTTGATCGGATTGGTTTCGATATCATTCCAAATTTCCGCGTAATCGGTTTCCGTACGGATCACATGATCGTAAAATCCTTTTTGCCAGATCCGTTCCTTCGATCTTTTTGAAACATATCCCTTCATATGACGGACGATCGTCGAGACCGTAGGGGCGATCATCGATCGCCCGTCTGCAACATCCCGAATTTGCAGCAGCATATGGATATGATTCGGCATAATCACATAATGATCCACAGAAACAGAACGATACACCTGTTCTATGTCCTTTATGCGATACTCCGCAATGCAGCCGGCCTCATTCAAAGGCACACTTTGCGGGCGATCAATGATCGCCCCTACCTCATGCCAAAAACGATTTTTGCGCTGATCGGTACAGATCGTGATAAAGTACGCTGCGGCAGTGCTGTAATCGAATTCCGGAAGTCTGTTTGGTTTTCTTTTCGGGTATTCCATATTCCGATCACCGTTTCTGTTATTATCCGCATTATACCACCTCCTTGCCACCGGGGCAAGAACGATGTATACTAAACAAAACGCAATTACGACAATGAGGTGGCTGCCATGCTCTCCTATCAAAACTGTACGCTTTGCCCGCGGCAATGCGGGGTTGACCGTACCGCCGGTCAGCGCGGTTTCTGTAAAATGCCCGACCGCATCTATGCCGCCCGTGCGGCTGCCCATTACTGGGAAGAGCCTGTGATCTCCGGCGATTTCGGCTCGGGCGCGGTGTTCTTTTCCGGCTGCACGCTGGGCTGCAAGTTCTGCCAGAACGAGCCCATCAGCCACGGCGGTCTCGGAAAAGAGATCACCTCCGAACGTCTGCGGGAAATATTCCTGCAATTGATCGACGAGGGCGTCACCAACATCAATCTGGTGACGGGTACTCATTATCTGCCCTCCATCCTCCCCGCCCTGACGCCGAAGCTTTCCGTGCCTGTGGTATGGAACTGCGGCGGTTATGAATCCGTGGAAACGCTGCGGGAACTGGAAGGCTATATCGACGTCTATCTGCCCGATTTTAAATACTCCGACCCGAAGCTGGCCAAGCTTCTTTCCGCCGCGCCGGATTATCCGCAGCGGGCAGCCGCTGCCATTCGGGAAATGTACCGTCAGACCGGGCCGGTCACACTGCGGGACGGCATCATGGTGCGCGGCACGATGATCCGCCATCTGGTGCTGCCGGGCTGCGTGGACAATTCCCTCGGTGTGCTGGACTGGATCGCGGAGACCTTCCCGATGCGGGATGTGCCGGTTTCGCTGATGCGGCAGTATATGCCCATGGGGCAGGCAGCTTCCATGCCGCCCTTTGACCGCACCGTCACCGATGACGAGTACAGCGCCGTCCTCAGCTGGATGTATCTTTTGGGGTTGGAAAACGGCTTTACACAGGATCCCGCCTCCTCGGATACGGCCTACATTCCGCCCTTTGACCTCGAAGGTCTTTAAAACATTTGTTTGATTTTTCCGCGGCCATATGATATAGTAAAGCCATGAGGTGATCCTATGGCCAGAACCAGCAACAAACAGACGGAGATCTACGAGTATCTCTGCGAATATCTGGAAAGAAACGGACACGCGCCGTCCATCCGCGAGATCGCGGAGGCAGTGGGTCTCAAATCCACCGCCACCGTCCACTACCATCTGAATGAACTCAAGCGCATCGGCAAGATCGAGATGGACGAGAACAAAAAGCGTACCATTGCCCTGCCCGAAGCGATCCGCGGCAGCCGTCAGATCCCCATCCTCGGTGTGGTCACCGCCGGTTATCCCATCCTCGCGCAGGAAAACATTGAAGGCTACCTGCCGTGGGACGGCGATAAAAGCTGTTATGCCCTGCGCGTACAGGGCGATTCCATGATCGGCGCCGGTATTCTGAACGGCGATACGGTGGTGGTTCGTCCGCAGCCCACCGCCCTGGACGGTCAGATCGTAGTTGCTCTGCTGGGCGAGGAAGCCACGGTCAAGCGGCTGCGCTTCACGGAGGAAGGCGTGCTGCTGATGCCGGAAAATCCGGATTACACCCCGATCAACGGCAATGAAGCCTCCATCCTCGGCCTCGTCAAGGCCGTCATCCGGGAATACCATTAAAGAGCGTTCCGCTCTCTGCTTCGTCAGAGGGCGGTTTTCTTTTATACCGGTGTCTGCTATTGACGCCCCCTTTGGTAGTCAAAACAATATCGATCCGCGGGAGATTCTTCGCTGCGCTCAGAATGACAGAATCGGAGGCAGGCATAACGGGCGATTCATGAATCGCCCCTACAGGTTCTGAATGACGTTCGTTCATAAAAAAGGGCCCCGCGAAGCCTGCTTCGCGGGGATAAGGAGGAATGACAGATACGGCTGGTCTGTTTGTGCTTGCATAAACAGATTGATAAAAATGGGGCCCCCACGAAGCCTGCTTCGTGGGGAAAAGGAGGAATGGCTGCTGCGGTTATGATTTTTTGTGCTTGCACAAAAATCTGAAAAGCAGCTGCCATTCGGACGTGTTTCACGTGAAACATTGAAAAATTTTTGTTCCATATTGGCAACCTCGTATAAATGTGGTATAGTAGTAGTTCAAGAAGAAAGAGAAAGAGGTGCATCGCATGGGCAAAATCATTGCCGTTGTCAATCAGAAAGGCGGCGTGGGCAAAACCACCACAGCCATCAACCTTGCTTCCGCCCTGCATGCCGCGGGTTCCCGCGTACTTCTCTGTGATTTTGATCCGCAGGCCAATGCCACCTCCGGTCTGGGCGTATCCCGCGCGGGCGCTTCCGTCTATGACGTTATCGTCGGGCGCAAATCCGTGGATTCCGTCATCGTTTCCACCAAGTATGCCGATCTGATCCCCGCCAGCGCTTCCCTCTCCGGTGCGGGCATCGAGCTGGTGGAGATGGACGACCGCGAGCATCAGCTGCGCAAGGCGTTGGAACCGCTCAAGGCCAAGTATGACTATATCTTCATCGACTGTCCGCCTTCTCTGGAGCTTTTGACCCTCAACGGCCTCTGCGCCGCCGATCAGATCCTCATCCCCGTGCAGTGCGAATACTACGCGCTGGAGGGCCTCAGCGATCTGATGGCCACCATGCGGGCGGTCAAGCGCCGCCTCAACCCCAAGCTGGAGATCTTCGGCGTGCTGCTCACGATGTTTGACGGCAGAACCAACTTCAGCCTGCAGGTGGCGGAGGAAGTGCGCCGCCATTTCCCCGGCAAGGTGTTTTCCGCCGTGATCCCCCGCAATGTACGGCTTGCTGAGGCGCCCAGCCACGGTCTGCCCGTCAATGCTTACGATAAATTCAGCCGCGGCGCGGTGGCCTACAAAGCCCTCGCCGAAGAGATCCGCAGGAGGAACCTATGAGCAAACAACCCAAAGGACTGGGCCGCGGACTTGGTGCCCTGCTGGGCGACTATGCCGAACCCGCAGCCGCAGCGCAGACCCACACCCTCCCCATTCACAATGTCGAACCCAATCCTCTGCAGCCCCGCAAGGTCTTTGACGAAGAAGAGCTGCTGGCTCTCTCCGAATCCATTCGGGAGCATGGCATCATTCAGCCTCTGGCCGTCCGTCCCGCGGGCAATGACTATTATCAGATCATCGCCGGTGAACGCCGCTGGAGAGCCGCCCGTATGGCAGGTCTTTCCGAAGTCCCCGTGCTGATCCTTGAGGTGGACGACCGCACCGTCATGGAGATGGCGCTGATCGAGAACCTGCAGCGGCAGGACCTTAATCCCATTGAAGAAGCCAACGGCTATAAAACGCTGATGGAAGAATACGGTCTCACGCAGGAGGAAACCGCTTCCCGCGTGGGCAAATCCCGTCCCGCCGTGACCAATGCGCTGCGCCTCCTCTCTCTGCCGCAAGCGCTGCAGGATCAGCTGTCCGAAGGACTGCTGTCTCCCGGTCATGCCAGAGCCATCCTCTCTCTCAAGTCGGAGTCCCTGCAGCTGGCTGCCGCCCAAAAGGTGCAGGCGCTGCACCTTTCCGTCCGTCAGACGGAGACCCTCTGCAAGCATATGGAGAAGGAAGCGCTGGAGGAAGAGCCGGAACAGATCTCCTTCACGGTAGATTATATCGCGGAATGCGAAAAGGATCTCACCCGCCATCTCGGCCGCAAGGTGAAGATCGTCAACGGCAAGCGCAAGGGCCGTTTTGAACTGGAATTTTACGGACAGGAAGATCTGCAGACACTGTTGGATCTGCTTTCGTCCTTAAAAACAAAATAAAATAACTCATTATGAGGTGAATCGATATGTTGGATATCAGAAGAATCAAAGAAAATCCCGAAGAAGTCAAGGCGCTGCTCCGCGCCAAGGAAGTGGACTGTGACGCACAGGTCGACCGCATTCTCGAGCTGGATCAGCAGCGCCGCGATCTCATTGCCTCCACCGAATCCATGAAGGCGGAGCAGAACAAGGTCTCCAAGGATATCCCCCGCCTGAAGAAGGCCGGCGAGGATGTGGCTCCCATTTTCAAGAAGATGGGCGAACTGAAGGCCAGCATCGCTGCCAATGACGAGTCCCTGCGTACCGTCGAGGCTGAGTACCGTACCGCCATGCTCTCCCTGCCCAACCTGCCCGATCCCGATCTAAAGCCCGGCGGCAAGGAAAACAACGAACCCCTTCGCTACTTCGGCGAGCCCCATCAGTTTGACTTTGAGCCTCAGCACCATGTGGATCTCTGCTGCGGTCTGGGTCTCATCGACTACGAGCGCGGCGTGAAGCTGGCAGGCTCCGGCAACTGGATGTACACCGGCATGGGCGCCCGTCTGGAATGGGCCCTGCTCAACTACTTCATCGACACCCACATCGCCGACGGCTACGATTTCATCCTGCCTCCCCATATGCTGGAGTACCAGTGCGGTGAAACCGCGGGCCAGTTCCCCAAGTTTGCCGACGAAGTCTATAAGATCGCCAACCCCACCGATGACCGCATGCACTATATGCTGCCCACCGCGGAAGCAGCTCTCGCATCCGTCTACCGCGATGAGATCCTCACCGAGGCCGATCTTCCCAAAAAGTTCTTCTCTTACACCCCCTGCTTCCGCCGTGAACCGACATGGTGAGCGCCTCCGCCGCGCCTTCAGCAGCGGGCGCGGCCGTTTCAATGACGCTCTTGCCGAGCATGTTGCCGCCCGAAAGGAAAGCGACGCC
>JAFSHY010000049.1 GCA_017440065.1 Oscillospiraceae bacterium
CGGTCAGACGGTCAACGTACTGCCAGTCGCGCATAGTCTGCTCGATGGGAATGTTCTTGGCGTAGGGGATGTTGTAGGAAATACCGCCGCCCTCATAGGAGGTGAAGCCGCCGGCGTAGGTGATCTCGGTCAGCAGGCGGGCATCGGGGGTACCGTGGCGAACCTGCACGGGAGTATTGACGCTTTCAATAATGCGGCGGCAGCCGGCAACACCGTGGTTGACTGCGGGGAAGCCGTTCAGCATGGCGCGACCCAGACGGATGGACTCGGCAATGCCGTTTTCCGCTTCGTTATAGCGGTTCTGACGGGTATAGCTGTCGATGGTGGTGGGCAGGAGGTCGGCTTCGCCGTTATCCTGCAGGTACTGCATCAGCTTAATATGCTCCTCGATGACGGGAACACCGGCACGGGGCTGGATCAGAGTGCGCTTTGCGGCCTTGGCCTCCAGCAGCTTCTGACCGAAGAGACGGCTCTTGGGCATGGACTTGTGGTAAGCAACGGCTTCCGCCAGATCCACATCCTTGCCGGTGGGCCACTGCGTCAGTACTTCCTGGCGCAGCTTTTCAAACACATCATCAGGAATTCTCTTGTTCTGAATGTCCATGCTTTTCAAGCTCCTTTTTCATAATATGCAGGGCGCACAGCGGATCATGGGAGGAAAGAAGACCCATGGCAGCGAGGATATAGCTGCGGTCGACCCAGACATCAGCGGCTCTGGGTCGCAGCGAAGCGGGCTGCTCGGCGCTGTACATACCATATTCTGCGATCTTTTCTGTTTTCTTCGTGTGGATCAGGCTGCCGCCCGTCACCACGATCTTTTTCACGTGCATCAGATTTTTACCGGACTGGACATAGGTCAGACCCATCATGGTGTAGGTCTCTTCCATGGTGCCGGCATGACGGGCAACTGCCGTCTGCACCGCCATGGAGGCCAGCGCCTGATCCAGCGCTTCCAGCTCTTCATCGCCGTTCGGAACGACGTCCGTATGCTGAGAAAGGTAGGAGACCAGCTCTTCCACCCGCTCCGGCGTCAGACCGGAAACGGCGCTGAGCTTTTTGACGCCGGCAGCTTCCACGATGCCGCGGATGCTGTAGCGCATGCCGATGTCGCCTTCCACCGTACGCTTGGCATAGGGCTCGGGCAGACCCTTATAGACGGTGTTCATCTTTTCGGGCATACCGTCGGCAATGGAATAGATATCGGTGGTGGCGCCGCCGACGTCCACGGCCACCAGATCGCCGACACCGCCCTCTTCCTCGCAGCCGTCTGCCAGCAGCTTCAGCGCTTTCAGCACAGCGGAAGGAGTGGGCATCATTTCGTCGCTCATCTGCACCGCCGCCTGCCGCAGACCCTTAGCTTCCACGATACGCTTCAGGAAGATCTCGCGGATCTGCTTCTGGGTGGGCTCGATGTTCAGCACACCGAACTTCGGCATAACGTTCTCGCAGAGGTAGACCTCATGTCCCTCCAGGATCCTGCCGCATTCCCGCGCCGCGGTGCGGTTGCCCGCCACGATGATGGGGAATGTGGGAGGAAGCGTTGCCAGCATGCGGGCATTGTGCAGGATATTGGCGGTGTTGCCGCCGTCCGTGCCGCCGGAGAGCAGGAAGATATCGGGTGCGGTGCGGGTGATCTCCTCGAGGTCATCCTCCGTCAGCTGGTAGGAATAGAGTCCCACCACCTTGGCGCCCGCGCCCAAACTGGCCAGCCGCGCTGCCTCGGAGGTCAGCTCCGGTACCAGACCGCAGGCCACCATCCGAAGACCGCCCGCAGCAGAGGAACAGGCGTATTTCGCCGAATATTCCAGCTTGCCGGTCTTCTTTTCCAGCTCCGCAAGGCCCTTGCGCAGGCCTTCGTTGATATCCGTCTGTACGGTGGTATAGGCGGCGGCGGTGCCGAGCACCTGCTGCGCGTCCAGATCCACCGCGGTCAGCTTTGTGTAGGTACTGCCAAAATCGATCAGCAGAACAGCGTTCACGTGCCGCTCACCTCGTCCATGTGCAGCAGCTCACGCAGCGCTTCGATGGTCGTTTCGGGAGCCGTTCCGGGAGGGAAGGCGCGGTCAAAGCCCATGGCCTTGAAGCGGGGCTCCACTTCCTCAAATTTCTGCTTGCCGATGACGATGTTGCCGCCCACCAGCAGAGGAATGCCGTGCAGGCCTGCCTCTTCGCACTTTTCGCGCATACCGCGGCAGTCCAGCTCGCCCTGACCGTACAGGGAAGAGATCACGATGGCATCGGCATCGGATTCGATCGCAGCGGCAATGTACTCTTCCTGAGAGACCATAACGCCCAGGTTGACGACCTCAAAACCGGCCTCGGTAAAGGCATGGTAAAGGATCTTGTTGCCGACCGCGTGGACGTCAGCGCCGATAACGCCGATGACCAGCACTTTCTTTTCTTTCTTTTCCATAGTACCACCTCATTACACGCTTTCGTGTTAATTGTTCTATAACTTTATTCTATAATGTACTATAACAAAATGTCAAGTGCAACCTTTCTTTCCGTGTAACGAAAATAGCCGCAACTATAAACGCGCGAAAAAAAATCCGGTGCGTGATTCGCACCGGATCTCGGTATTCAGATTTTCCGCTTGCTCCAAAGGCGCTGGATCTTCTCCTCCACATACATGAAGGAGCCTTCATCGATCTGATAGGAGCAGGGGATCAGCAGCTTCTGGCGGGAATACTCCTGCAGCTGCTGGCGGGTCTTGGCGGAGCAGTAGGTTTCGTAATTTTCCGGCAGCAGGACGGCATCCTTATCCTTCAAAAAGGCGCGGATATCCGGCAGGTCATCCAGCAGCTCGGGCTGCGGAAGGCGGGAAAGCTCCGTATAGGTATGGCAGGCCTTCTGAAGCAGCTCGCCGTAGCGCAGGCTTCCGCAGAGGATGCCCACATTGGCATCGGCAGGCAGCTTGACGATCTGTGACACACAGCGCGGACGGAGACCGATGGCGATCCTCGCCAGCTTTTTATGGCTGCCCACGGCGCTCTCCACCGCTTCGGCATGAACAGCAGTGGTGATGATCAGATCCATATCCTCTGCCAGCTGGTAGGGATAATCCAGCACCTCCCCCAGCAGATGGTTATAAAGATCCACGAAGGGCAGCTTCCGCAGCTGGGAACCGATCTGCTCCAGCACCTCGGGATTGCATTCGATGACACCGATCTTCAGATTTTCCTGCTGGCTTTCCCGATCCCGCAGCTTAAGATCGAGATAGATCTTCGTTTCGGTGATGGAGAAATTCATAGACTCCAGCGTGTCGAGCATGGTATCGATGGCGGCCATTGCCCGCTCCTTGCGGCTGTCCGGGTCCACGGGACGGTAGGACACGAAGGTGCCTCTGCCCTGCGCCTTATCCACCAGTCCTTCCTTGCCCAGCTCGTCATAGGCGCGCTTGACCGTACCCTGCGCCACAGAAAGCTCTTTGGCAAGGTCGCGGACGGTGGGCAGACGGGTACCGTTCTTCAGCTCGCCGTTCTTGATATGGGCGCGGATCACATCCACCAGCTGACGGTAGACGGGAATGTCTTCTGCAAAATTGATATGGTACAGTTCCAAGTAAAATCCCTGCTTTTCCAGATTGTTCTAACACAATTCTAGAAAAGCAGGGACAGTTTGTCAAGAATAATCCTGCAAAAACCGAAAACTTGAGCAGAATCGGAGCGAAATCAGTCTACGACATTATAAATGGTATCCAGCGGCTCGCCATAGCGGCTGACGATCTGCGCCACGGCACGGTCGCCCTTACGCAGAGGATCGGGTGTACCGGTGATGGCTTCCGTCTTTTCCTTCAGCGCGCGGATATCGAGGATGGGCAGGCCTGCCGCCTTGAGCCGTTCGGTCAGCTCCGCGTTTTTGGGATTGACGGCGATGCCGCCCTGCGTGACGAGGACATCGATATCCTGGCCGGGAGTAGACACACAATGGACACGGTCACGGACGATGGGAAGACGGGCGCGGAACATGGGTGCGATGATCATGCAGAGCTTGGAGCCGGCAGCGGCATCGCTGTGACCGCCGGAACCGCCCATGATATAGCCGTTCGAATCCGTATGGACATTGACATTGAAGTCCGTATCGATCTCTGTGGCACCGAGGATGACCACGTCAAGGCTGTCAACAACGGCGCTCTTGAAGGCGGGGCTGGCATACTGCAGGGCGTTGATCTCGATATGGTTCGGGTTGCTGCGGATGGATTCCACCGCCTTGAGGTCAAAGCACTGGACGTCCATCAGCTTTTCAAAGCAGCCTGCCTCCAGCATTTCCACCATATAGCCGGTAATGCCGCCGAGGCCGAAGCTGCCGCGGATCTTTTCCTTCAGCATGATCTCCTTGAGGAAGCTGGCAGCGGCAAGGGAGGCGCCGCCTGCGCCGGTCTGGAAGGAGAAGCCGTCCTTCAGCAGGCCGGAATGCTTGATGACCTGCGCGGCATAGGACGCCATGACCAGACCCACGGGATCGCGGGTGATCTTGGTGGTACCGGAAACGATGCCCTTGGGATCGCCGATGGCGTCCACGGTGACCACATAGTCCACGTAGGTTTCGGAGATCGCCCAATCGGGCAGCGGATAGGGCATCAGATTGTCGGTGATGACGATGACCTTTTTGGCAAACATGGCATCGGCCACGGCATAGCCCAGGCTGCCGCAGGCAGAGGGGCCGAACTTACCCGAGGCGTTGCCCATGTTATCGGCAGCAGGAACAGCGATGAACGCCACATCGATGGGCGTTCTGCCCAGGGCGATATCGCTGGGACGGCCGCCGTGGGTGCGGAACTGCACCGGCTTTTCCATGATGCCGGTGGAGATGGCGCGGCCGACACCGGAGGCCATATAGTTGCAGAGGATCTGCGTAACCACGTTGTTTTCAATGTGGTTCAGAATGGGCGCGTGGACATCAAAGATGGAGCTGGCATTGACGGTCAGATCCTTGATGCCCAGATCGGCGATCTCATCCATGACCATATTGAGGACATAGTCGCCGTTGCGGAGGTGATGGTGGAAGGAAACGGTCATGCCGTCTTTGAGGCCGGCATTGCGGATGGCCTCCTTCAGAGATTTGACTACCTTGCTCATGCCTGTCCTCCTTTCCCCATGCCCAGCTCTTCAGCCATGGCGATGGTCTGCTGCGCTCTCGTGACGATGGGCGCGTCGATCATTTTACCGCGCAGGGAAATGGCGCCTCTGCCCTGAGCCTTGGCCTGTGCGATGGCTTCCAGCACTTCATAGGCATAGTTCACTTCTTCCGCGGTGGGGCTGAAGACCGCGTTGATGGTCTCCACATGGCGGGGCGAAATGGCGGCCTTGCCGGTGAAGCCCATGGCCTTGGCATAAGCGGCATCCTCTGCCATGCCCTCGGGGTCGTTGACGTCGGTGAAGGGCGTATCATAGACATCCACACCGGCGGCACGGGCTGCCACGACCATACGGCCGCGGGCATATTCGATCTCATGGCTGCCCTTGGTGCGCTTGCAACGCAGGTCTGCCGTCAGGTCTTCCGCGCCGAGGAACAGCGCGCCGACGCGCTTCGAGGCGGAGGCAATGCAGAACGCGTTCTCGATGCCCAGCGCCGTTTCGATCAGCGGCATCATGCGGACGGTACCCGTTTCCATGCCCAGCTTTTCTTCCAGCGCCGTGAGATAAGCATCCACAGTCTGCACATCGGAGGCCTGCGCCGTCTTGGGCAGCATGATCCAGTTGGGCTTCTGCGGCACGATGGTATCGAGGTCTGCCTGCCAGTAGGCGGTATCCAGCGAGTTGATGCGGACGATGACCTCGCAGCCGCGGAAGTTCAGATACTTCATGGTGTTGCGGACAAGGATGCGGGCAGCATCCTTCTGATCGGGAGCAACGGCATCCTCCAGATCGAAGATCACGGCATCGGCGCCGAGGCAGTTGCCGTTGATCAGAATGTTGGGCGTATTGCCCGGCAAAAACAGTAAGGAACGGCGCATACTCAACCCTCCTTGCCGCGCAGCACGGCGGCCTCTACTCTGGCGCGGATCACACAATCCAGCGCACCGCGGTCACGGATCAGAATGCGGGCCTTTTCCACGCCGCATTCCTGCAGAACCTCCTGTACCACTGCCTCAATGGAGGCACCGAACTGCTTCTGCACCACAGACTGCAGCTCCACCGTCAGGCCGGTTTCCGCGGGTTCGATTTCCACATAGACATCGCTGGATTCCATGGTTCCGGCAGATGCTCTTTTTACGATCTCGGTCATAGCGGGACTCCTTCCTTTGTTCTATAACAATTATTCTATATTATATAATACAATTCGCCGCCTTGCAATCTATTTTTTGGCAAATCCCTTTTCAAACTGCGGATGATGCGGTATACTGAAAAAAACGAAAGGCGGTGGATGACATGGATATCGAACTGCTTGACCCGCGAAGGCATGCGTTGCCCGCGGAATGGACGGCGCTGCTGAAGAAAACAGGGCTGACGCCCGGTGCGCCCGCGGAACAGACGGTGCTGATCTGGGAGGAGGACGAGCTGATCGCCACAGGCTCCCGTGACGGAAATCTGATCAAATATATGGCCGTGGATCCGCGGCATCAGGGCGAAGATCTGACCGCCACGCTGCTGACCCACCTGCGGCAGGATGCCTTCTCCCACGGGATCTCCCACCTGTTCCTCTACACCAAGCCGCGCAACAGGCTTATGTTCCAAAATCTTTTCTTCTATCCCGTGGCGGAAACAAAGGATGTGCTGCTGATGGAGGACCGCAGGGACGGACTCAAGGCTTATCTGGATCCGCTGCCCCGCTATCCCGAAGCCGCCGTCATCGGCGCCGCCGTGATGCACTGCAATCCCTTCACGAACGGCCACCGCTATCTGATCGAGACCGCCGCTGCCGAATGCGACCGGCTTTACGTCTTCGTGCTTTCGGAAGACCGCGGGATGTTCTCCGCCGCCGACCGTCTCATGCTGGTACAGCAGGGCACGGCTGATCTTCCCAACGTCACCGTTCTGCCCTCCGGCCCCTATATGATCTCCTCCGCCACCTTCCCCACCTATTTCCTGCCCTCCGGGACGGATGCAGGCTCGGTGCAGTGCCAGCTGGATGTGGAGATCTTCGCAGGAGCCGTGGCGCCCGCGCTGGGGATCACCCGCCGTTATGTCGGCACAGAGCCGCTTTCTCCTGTGACCGATGCTTATAACCGCGCTCTCTGTTCCGGTCTTCCGTCCCGCGGCATTGAGGTGCGCGAGATCCTCCGCAAGGAGCAGGACGGCGCGCCCATCAGCGCCAGCCGTGTCCGCGCCCTGCTGCAGGAAGGAAAGCTTTCCGAGCTGCAGCCCCTTGTTCCGCCCACCACCTACCGCTATCTGACTTCCAAGGAGGTTTGATCCATGAATTCTTCTCTGACCGGCCATATCCTCACTTCCTACTATGCGCCCCGCGGCAGAAGCCGTATCTTTGAGCTGGGCATCCATCTGGCGCAGCAGTATCTCTCCCCCTTTGATCTGATTATCGGCGTTATCGGCGAAGCAGGCTCCGGCAAGAGCGCTCTCATCAAGGGCATGTTCCCCGGCCTGGAGCTGACCAACGATGATGACGGTGTCAACGTCCGTCCGCTGCCGCTGCTGGATCAGGATCTGGAGCACGGCTTCTTTACGCCCCATACCTACCACGTGGACATCCGTTTTGAGACCGGCTTCACCAGCATGAACCGTCTGGCGGACGCCATTCTGGAGGCCGTGAGCCGCGGCAAGCGCGTGATCATCGAGCATTTCGATCTCGTCTACCCCATGCTGGGCAGAAATGCCGACCTGCTGATCGGTGTGGGTGAGCAGATCCTCATCACCCGCCCCAACCTGTTTGGCCCCGAACCGAAGGAGATCTATGACGCTGTGTACCATTCCCTCCCCTACCGTCTGATGGCGCATACCGCGGAAGATCTCTGCGAATTTCTGATGCCCAAGGAGGACATGGAGCGCTGCGAACATTCCGATGTCCGCCACGGCTTCATCCTTGCCTTCCCTGACCACGAACCATCCTTTGATCTCAGGGAGATGGAAAAGAAGGTCAACGATATGATCGCGGAGGCGCTGCCCGTGACGTATCTCGACGAGAGCCATATCACCATCGGCGAACACAAGCATTTCTGTACAGGCCCTCGCACCCATGTGCGGAATACCGGTCAGATCAAGGGCTTCCATCTGCTGTACCGGTTCCTCTATGACCAGAAGACCAAACGCTATCTGATGGTGGGCTGTGTCGGCGACAGCTCCCCCGAGCGGCTGGCAAAGCTGGACGAACTGAATCCATGCATCCGGTTCGACTGACGCTGCCGGAGCTGCTGGAGGCAAAAGTGCGGCGGGCATCGCGGCAGCAAGCCATGCTGGAGCGTCATCATATGCCTCTCATCAGCTTTTCCATGAATATCCCCGGCCCTGTGAAATATTCGCCGCTCATCCGATTTGCCTTTGACGAAGCGCTGCGGCAGCTGCCCAAAGCGGTGGAACAGACCGTTCTTCGGGAACACACCGGCTGCGAAGCCATTCTCTGCTGCGATATCCCCGCGGAGGAGTTGAAAGTCCTCTGCCGCAGACTGGAGGAAACCTCTCCCGTGGGCAGACTCTACGACCTCGACGTGCTGACCGCGGAGGGAGAAAAGCTTTCCCGGGAAATCCCGCGCACCTGCCTCATCTGCGGTGGGCCTGCCTTCCCCTGCGCCAGAAGCCGCGCCCACAGTCTGGAAGAGCTGGATGCCGCAGTACAGAAGCTGCTGCAGGACTTTGCCGCGGAGCGCCTTGCCGAACTGGCGGTGGAGGCGCTGAAGGATGAGGTGCAGCTGACGCCGAAGCCCGGCCTTGTGGATGCCGCCAACAACGGCGCCCACACCGATATGGATCTGCCTCTGTTTGTGAAGAGCGCGGAATCGCTGCGGCCTTATTTTGAAGAGGCTGTCCGTCTGGGTCTTGCGGGCGCGGATGCCGCTCCGCTGCAGCAGGCAGGTCTTCGGGCTGAAGAAACCATGTTCGAAGCCACCGGCGGCATCAACACCCACAAGGGCGCCATCTACGGCTTCGGTCTGCTGCTCTGCGCCATGGGACATCGACTGAAGCGCGGCTGCGACCTCTTTGAGAAAGCCTCGGAGCTGGCAGCAGGCTGCAAAAAAGCCGCGGAGCAGACCCACGGCAGCATCGTTCTCGAAAAGCACGGCGCAGGCGGCGCACGGCAGGAAGCACAAAGCGGCTTCCCCACCGCCCGCTACGGCGCGCAGATCCTTGCCGAAACGGGCAATGCCCACACCGCCTTTCTCTCCCTCCTGCTGCGCTGCGAGGACACGAACCTCCTCTACCGCGGCGGCGCGGAAGGACTTGCCTTTGCCAAAGCTTGGGCAAACCGCGTTCTGAATGCTCCCGCCGAACTGCGCCCCTCTCTTTTGAAAGAAATGGACGAAGCCTTTATCTCCCGCAACCTCAGCCCCGGCGGCACCGCCGACCTGTTGGCGCTCTCCCTCTTCCTTCGCCGAACCAAGAATATTTGGCAATAAAAGAGCAGTACCATTTCTTCGGAAATGGTACTGCTTTTTTGCAGACTGTCAAAAAAGTGGTTTTCAAATGTAGAAGGTTATCGAAACGCTCTGCACCAAAGCCTCCCCTGTGTAAGGGGAGGCGGCAAAAATCTATCTGATTTTTGACGGAGGGGTTGGGAAAATCCGAGATTACCAAATATTTAGTTTTCAATCCCTCAGTCTCGCCTAACGGCGAGCCAGCTCCCTTTACACAAGGGAGCCTTGTGCGCTACCGCTCCAGAAGGTTTTTTGACACGCTCATAAAAAAGCAGTACCATTTCTTCGGAAATGGTACTGCTTCTTTGATTTCGTTCCTTCACTTCTTGCGCGGAGGAAGGAAGCACAGCAGACCGCAGAGCACGGCAAGCACCGCAAATGCGGCAGCATATGGCCACAGAGGTGTTCCGTTCCGGAAATTTCTGTACAGAGAGACCCCATCGGCAGTCTCATAGATGGCGGTATCAGACCCAACATCATAGACGATCTGTTCCTGCAAGCCCTGATCGGTATAGGTCAAAATGACCTCCTTCCCGTCCGCCGCCAGATAGGTGATGTACAGGAAGCCGTCCGCTTCCGCCACTTCTGTAATACTGCTGCCCTGCGGCAGGCAGACCGCAAGACCCGCTCCGTCATATTGACGCAGATCCAGCTCCCCCGCTTCACTTTCCTCCCGCAGCGTACATTCCGCCAAAAGCCGTTGCCGCAGCGTCATGGAAGGATCTGCGGGTGCGGGCAGAAGCGTTTCATCCACGCGGTAGGAATTCCGCATCTGAACCGAAGAATCCGGTGCCGGATAGTGAAAACTGCACTTCATCGCTGCCAGTCCAAGGAACAGCACCAGCGAGGCAGTAAACAGCGCCAAAGAAACGATTCGTCTGTGCTTCATACACATGCCCTCCCGCATAACGCTGATAGATCAAGCAATGCATTCCAGATCCTTTTTACGAAAAATCGAAATAGTCGTACTGTTCTATCAGTTCCATAATCCTTGTGATATCGTTCAAAACAGACAGTTTTTTACGGTTATTATCGCTGGGTAATACATAATCTCCGACATATTCCCCGCGCCTCGGATCCTTCCAGATAACAAGGTCTCCGCAATGATTTGGAAACGAGTTTCGGATATCGTTTGCATCATACACTTCAAGGACGATGTAGCTGTCCTTCTCAATCGGCATGGGAAACAGTCCGTCATAACGGCCCAAATCACGGCGGCAAACAAGCTTCTCCAAGGCATTATGGATGGTTTCAGCTGTCTCCGGCTCCTCGACCCATTGTCCGGTTCCAACGGAATCCGTCCTTATTTTGAAGGCACATTGCTGCGGCAAACGGATTGGAACCGGAACAGTATAATACAGGATCAGAAGCAGAGCCGCCAAAACGAGGAACAGCACCGGCGAAGCGGCATACAGTACCGACGCGATCGATCGTCTTTTCATATGCAGCCTCCTTTCTCAGATAGGCTCACGAATTCGGCCGGTATTCCTCCCGAATCAGATCATACAATGTTTCCGTTTCTTTTTCCGACAAATCGAAGCTTCCGTATAAACCGTCTTTGGAAACAACAACCTGCGAACCGTCAGAGATCCATAGCGTCAGTTCGGGAGTCGAGATTTTGATCATGTACTCTCCCGCGTAAGGCGCGTCCGAAAGGGGTAACTTTTTCCCGCCAAACACCTCGTCCACCACATCCCGAATATGATCGTTGACTTCCAGCGAAACAGGCTGCTTCAGCAGCTCGTCGGAAATTCCCGCGCAGATCAAGGCTCTGTTTCCAATCGTCATGCGGAGCGTTTCATCGCGGTCAAATTTGATCTTCTCCGTGTTTGCATTTCCGCAGCCGGGCAGAAGCAGTACCATCAGGAGCAGCAAGAGCAAAAATCGTATTTTTCTACTCATATTGACCTCCCCTCACGCATGAACTTTCATGACGCCATGTTCATTCTACAATGAATGGCTCGTAAAGAATCATCTCACACAGTTCATCGTTCTGCTCATATATCGTAAATTCTTTGCCGATTCGATACAAGCCCGGTTCAAGGGATCCTACAGAGTCACTCCAATCAATGCTCCAGGATTGTTTCACACCGGAGAGAACTGACCACATCGAAGCAGGGTGATCTCCAAGATGCGTGTCCAGACTTTCCCATGCTGTGCCATTCCAGTATTCAAGCCAATAGGGAATCCATGTATAAACCTGAATCTCCGTATTCCCTGCATCATACAGACAATTCAAAATCAGTCCCTCTCGCGTTATTTCTTCAGCATACAGGGAAATGCTTTGGGGTTCCCACTCGGCAGTTTTGTCCGAACATCCACTAGCGCAAGGAACAAGCAATATTGCAATAATAAGAAATAGCAGCTGCCTGGTTTTCAAGAATTGATTTTTTCTTCCCACACTAACCACTCCTTACCTTGCGTTAATCAAGAGCATCCGCCTGTGCTTCGTACATACTGATAAGTCCGGAAAGCCGCTGCATCCGCCATACATTGTTTCTACAGACGATGTGGAACAAAAACATGGGACTGCTGCCTTGCTGCATTTCGGGCACATAGCCTTTCTCATCCGCAAGCCCCATTTCTTCTATTTCCGATTGGGCATACATATTGGCAATTCCATCATATTTGAGCATAATACATGGATCAAAGATCCAGCTGGATTCACTCAATGCATAATAAAAAGATTCCGCTCCGCCAGCTTCCACCATGCTCATATAATTCTCGAAAGATGCAGATGTGCTGACATCGGAACATCTCAGCGCATATTCCCGATACATCGCAGAATGATATGTAATCAAATCATCAAAGCTGAATAATGTCTGGTCACAGATTAAATAATCAAGCAAAACAAAACTGCTTTCAGCAGTATTTTCATTTTTCAGATCACTCAGCATCAAGTTCAATAATTCGAAAGCCGCTTTTTCTGTGTCATACTCTCCGTCCGCATCTTTTATATAGTATACATAATCCAAATAACACGTTCCTGTAACAAACGGATTGTTTGCATAATACCGATAGATGCAGGTTTCTTCCCCGTTATATGTGGAATACATATCTCCGATATTTTCGAACAAATCATAATACGGGAGTTGTTCAAAATGGCCGTGCATATATTCCGAAATCAGTTGGTACTCTTCTGTTTCGGTGATATCGATTGCGGCTTCGGAATCTGCAGCGGCATCCTTATACTCATGCGTGATTTCTTCTGACTGTTCAGAGCTATCGCATTGCCCCGTATCGTTAATGTGTATCTCTTCAAATGCACGCGCGGCATCATCATGCATAACCACGTCTACGGAAACATGTTGTTCACTTGGAATCTCTTGTGTTTCACATCCTGCCATCAGAAAGAAAAGCAGCAAGACACCGATCAGGTGTTTTCTGTTCATAGAATGATACCTCCTTAATCCCGCTATTTGTCTTTCTGTTGGCTGCTGATACTACTGATAATTTGGATGACGATCTCAAATGGAACATCGGCATATACGGCCAATTCAAATGTATATTGTCCGCTATTCCATATTGCAACATATTGATTGCTCATTTGGTGAATCAACACTTCTGCACCATTGATGTTTTCCTTAATAATTTGACCTTGCTCTGTATCCATGCTGATATCAGAAAGGCCTTGGTATTGATCCAGCACAATCGTATCATTCCGATTCGAAGTCCAAATTGTCCGACTGCTGACCCTATCCGCAAAAAACGAGGTTGCCGCAAAATCTTCCGGGATATACTCCGGCTGATATACTACGAATTCGTCCTGCGGGATCTGCGTATCACCCGGTTTCTCCACACCGAAGGAAAGGTCCATATGATCTCCGAACATTTCTGCAAAGAACCGGATCACCGGCTCCCGGAACGCGCTGACAGAGAGGAGCGAAAGCAGCAGCGTTGCCGCCAGAACCGCAATCAGCAAGATGCGTTTTACCGTAGCGGTACTGCGCCGGAATGAATGATATTCTCTGCCGATCACGGAATCCATTCGCATCAAAAACGATTTTGAAAAATTCCAATCGATATTCTCTTCTTTGGGTACAAAAGAGAATTCTTCACAAGCAGAGCACCGCATGGCAGAGCGGAGCGTTTCGGCGGTCATAGTGTGATTTCCTCCTTCAGATTTTCCAGCAGCAGTTTCTTTCCGCGCACAAGCTGCTGCTTTACGGCAGAAACAGACCTTCCCAGCGCATCTGCGGTCTGGGGTATCGAAAATTCAAGCACAAAATGGTAATAGAGCGCATCCCGATACCGGGAATCCATCGAAAGCATCTCCGCAACGATCTTATCATACTCTGCTTTTTGACAGATCATCTCCACAAAGTCCCGATCCGAAATGCAATCAGTTTCGGAATCCGAAAGCGGTTCTTCCGGCTTCCGAACTTGTGGCAGTATAGAAAGCGCGGCATTCTTTGCGGATTTCAGCAAATAATTCCTGCGGTCGGTTTCGTTTTCAATTTTCCGAACGGTATCAATATTTTTAGCGATTCCAATAAACGCATTGTGTACCGCATCTTCGGCATCGCTTTTATTATGAAGAACGGAATCGGCAACATAAAGCATTTGCTTTCGGTATTGATGGTAGATCGTTTCAAAGTAGCTTTTGTGGGATCTTTCGTCAATGAGTGATGTGTAAAATATGAGCATGGCGGTTCCTTTCCTTGCCCGTTCTATTTATTACAACAGATTTTATAGAAAACAGGTTACAGGTTTCGTGTTCTTTTTATTATAACGGCAGCCTAATGAATAGCAAGGCAAAAACACCATCCGGCATACCCCTATCCCACAAAAAAGCCCTGAAGAATCCGCAGATTCTTCGGGGCTTTTGCAAATCACTTAGGCTTCGTGCCTTGCGCGGAGCATTTCTTCCTTCTTTGCCTGCAGCTCATCGATCTTCTTTTTGCCGAGGGGATAGGCAAACCGCAGGATGACAAAGATGAGCAGGTAGAGCACCGCGGGGATCAGCACGGAATCGGCATACATCTTGCCGAGGGTGTCCTCCGTGATATTGGCGGTATTCAGCACATTATCGGAATAGCCGATGCGCAGCAGCGCCATATTGACGAGGATGGCAGCCACGGTCTGACCCAGCTTCCGCATAAAGGTGAAAATGGCATAGCTGGTGGCTTCGTCATGCAGACCGTAGGTGACCTCATTATAGTCGATGGCATCGGTGGCAATGGCCCAGATCAGCAGGAAGAGGAAAGCATTGCCGATACCGGAGAGCAGCAGCACCAGCAGATACAGCCAGACGCTCTTTGTGCCCATGAGGAAGAGGATCAGATTGCAGGCGCCGGTCAGCAGCATGCCATAGGCGCAGAGATCGCGGCGGCCGAACTTACCGCCCAGCTTGCCGGCAAAGGTCATGATGATACCGACGGGCAGATACTGGCAGGCGGTGGGCATCATAGCCAACTCCGGCGCATTGAAGTAATAATTAAAGAGATAGGTATAGTAGCTGGTGGAAAACATCTGCGCCGCGAGGAAGAGCATACCCACCAGACAGACCGCCACGAAGGGACGGCTCTTCACAAGGATCTTCATGACCCGCAGGACTTTCCCCTTCTCCCGCGGTGCAGGCTGCGTGACCACACGTTCCTGCGTCCACTTGTAGCTCATGAGATAAGCCACCACGCAAAGCACGGCAATCACGATGACGCCGATAAGGATCTTCTCATGGGACATGACGGAATTGCCCTCAGCCGTTTTGACATAGCAGAGGCTGATGAGCATCATGGCAGGCACCGCGCCGAAGGTGGAGCCCATGGAGCGGAAGACAGACAGCGAGGAGCGCTCCTTCTCATCGGAGGTAATGACCTGTGCCAGCGAGCCATAAGGAATGTTGACGCCGGTATAGAGCATGCCGAAGAGGATATAGGTCACATAGGCATAGATCAGATAACCGGTATCCGAAAGGCCGGGGATCTTGACGAACATCAGTACCGCGGAGACAGCCACAGGCACCGCCAGCAGCTTCAGCCAGCGACGGTAACGGCCGTCCTTATTGACAGGCATGCTGTCCACGATATAGCCCCAGATGGGGTCATTGACGGCATCCCACACGCGCGCCACTACGAACATGAACATGATGCTGACTACACCAATCCCAAGAATATCCGTGTAGTATTTCTGCAGAACGCTCTGCACCAGACCGAAGACCAACAGCGAGCCGACATCACCCAGCGCGTAGCCGATCTTATCTTTTTTGCCGATGCCGCTGGTACGGCTGATATAGGATTGCTCCATTTGTTACCTCTCCTTTCCCACTTCACGGAACAGCGGCGCGAAGCTGCTGCTCTTCCGATAGAACACGGGGATCTTCCCCAAAGGCGCGGGAACACGGTAAGTCTTCCCGCCTGTGTATTCCTTGCCGCACCAGAAGCACTGCCATTCGCCCTCCGGCAGATGGACGGTACGCGCTTTCTGCTTTTGATCGATCACAGGAGCGACATACAGGTCATCCCCGAGGAAATAGCTGTAAGGATCGCGGGACGCGGAATAATTTCCCGCTTCCCAGAAATCCGGCCGCATGGCGGGAATGCCCTGCTTGGCCTGCTCCACGCAATGCCGCAGATAGGGCTTCAGTCCCGCATGGACACGGGTCAGCTTCACCGTATGGCGCGTGACACCTTCCGCGTCAAACTGGGCATTTGCCCAGGGACGGATGGATTCATGGCTTCGCATCAGCGGCGAGAAGGCGCACATTTCCATCCAGCGGACAAACAGTTCTCCGTCACGCTTGAGTTTGCCGAAGGAGAAGAAGCCGCCCACGTCGCTGTGCACCAGCGTCAGACCCGAGAACCCCAGCGAGAAACTGGCGGGCATCACACAGGGCATGCCGTAGTCTTTGGTGGTATCCGTGTGCTGGTCGCCGTTCCACATGATGGGCGCGTAGGTCTGGGCGCCCAGATAGCCGGAACGGGTGAAGAACATGATCTCTTCGTCCGCAAATTCTTCAATGGCCTCGCGGTTGAGCTTTGCCCACATAACAGGCCACTGATTATGCAGCTTTTTGGGATCGCCGTCGTGCAGGACGCAGTCCACCGGCAGATATTCGCCGAAGTCCGCCATCCAGCCGGAAACGCCCAGATTCAGCATATTCTGCTTGATCAGAACCTCCTTGATGTAGCGCACCGCCTCGGGATTCGTCAGATCCAGCATGCCTGCATCGAAGGTGGTGGAGCGGATATGGTAGATGCTGCCGTCTTCTTTGGTGATCAGATAGCCCTTGTCCCGGCAGAAGTTATAGAGATTTCCATCCTTCACCAGATAGGGGTTGATGTAAGCAAGGAAGCGGACGCCCCGTTCATTGAGCTGCGCAATGGCTTCCTTGAGGTTGGGGTAGAGGGCTTCATCGACCTCCCAGTTCCACCAGACCTGCTTGCCCATGGCGGTACGGTTTTCGCCCGACCAGTCCTGGCTCCAGACGCCGCAGATCTTCGCTCCCGCGTCCAGCATGGCGAAGGTTTTCTGCAGGATGGTCTCCGTGCCGCCCTGAATGCCGAGGATCATGCCCTCATAGCACCAGTCGGGCAGGTACTGGCGGTTGGGGATCTGCTCCGCCAGCATGGCGGCAATGGAGCGGTAATCCCGCCCGTGCAGCAGCAGAACCGATTCGGGGCAGCTGTCATAGCTGAAGAGATAACTGTCTTCGCCGAATTCCGCATAACCGTCGGATCGGGTGCGGATCAGAAACACTCTGCCGCGATCCGTTACGAAGACCGGCATGGGAGAATAGCTGCCGATGCTGCTGTGATCTTTTTCTTTATAGAGCACACGGGGCAAAAGCGCCTTTTCCGCGATGGTGGCGGCCTTGATATGCTCGGAAACAAAGTTGACCACCCGTTCGCCCCGCAGATTCACCTTGCGGTACTGTTCGCCGCCGCCAAATACGGCCTCGCCTGCCAGCGCAGGCAGACGGATCTCATAAGCCCAGCCTTCCTCTCCCTGCAGCAGCAGCTCCGCTCCCGCGGGATGCGGACGGACCGTCACACGGACAGCATGCCCCTCTGCAGAAAAGACAACGGTATCCTCCGCGGTGCTGACCTCCGTCAGCGGAATACGTTCTGCTTCCGTTTCCTGTACCTTTACGCTGCCGTGGCTGGCGGTATAGATTTTTTCGCGTCGAACCGCCGTCAGAAGCGGCAGTTCCGCGCTGTGCACAACGGCGCTGCCGCCCGCAAGCTCCAGCACCCAATCCGTCGCTGGATTTCCTGCCATGGCGCATCCCTCCTTTTGGTTTCTTTTCTAAACCAATTATAGGACGGCACAAAACCGTTGTCAATCTTCGGGGGATTTGTTGTGCAAATGCCACAATTCCGTCTCGGTTTTTCGTTTACAAATCCCTTGCACCGCGTTATAATGATGCCATTAAATCTAAGGAGGCCGATATGATGAAGCAGTATATCGCGGATGCCTTTACCGACCGCATCTTTTCCGGCAATCCCGCCGCGGTCTGCCTGCCCGATGCATGGCCGACCGATCTTCTGATGCAGCAGCTGGCAAAAGAAAACAACCTCTCCGAAACGGCCTTTGCCGTGCGGGAAGGCGCGGACTACCGCCTGCGCTGGTTCACACCCGCGGGTGAGATCGACCTCTGCGGTCACGCTACTCTTGCCACAGCCTTTGTGATCCTGACAGAAAAAGAACCGCAGGCAGATACCGTTCGGTTTCATACCAAAAGCGGCCTTTTGACAGTGCGCCGCAGCGGCGAATATTTTGAAATGGACTTCCCCGCCTATCCCCTGCCGCCCGTTCCCGTGACGGAGGCCATGACCGATGCCCTCGGAATCCGACCGCAGGAGGCCTACCTTGCCCGCGACCTGCTTCTGATCCTGGATTCGGAAGAGGACGTGCGGAAGCTGAAGCCCGACATGGAAAAGCTGGCAGCGCTGGACGGACTCAGCGTGGGCGTAACGGCAAAAGGCAGCGGCTATGACTGCGTTTCCCGCGTGTTCGGCCCCAAATGCGGCATTCCGGAGGATCCCGTGACAGGCTCCACCCACTGCATGATCGCGCCCTACTGGGCAGAGAAGCTGGGCAAGGATACCCTGCTGGCATGGCAGGCTTCCGCCCGCGGCGGTGAGCTGCGCTGCCGCGTAGCCGGTGATCGGGTGACGCTTTCGGGAAAAGCCGTTCTCTTTTCCGTGGCAGAACTAAATCTGTAAACAAAACCCCCGACAGGTCAAATACCTGTCGGGGATTCTTTATGCTTTTGTCAGATCGATGACGCGGGTGCTGATCCGCTCCGCCAAATGGCGGTTGTGGGTCACCGCGAGGATGCCCATGTTTCTGCGCTCCGCCTCCTGCAGCACGACATTCCAGATCTGCGCCTGCGTGATCACATCCAGCATGGTGCTGATCTCATCGCAGATCAGGAAATCCGCGCCGCTCATCAGCGCCCGTGCCACGCAGAAGCGCTGCAGTTCGCCGCCGGAAAGCTCCCGCGGGAACCGATCCAGCCACGCAGACTCAATGCCGAAGGCGCGCAGGATCGTTTCATCCAGCCTGCCGCTCTCCTCCAGCACCTTTTTGAGCCGCCAGCGGGGATTGATGGCCGTTTCGGGATGTTGGCAAATCAGCTGCACGGGGCAGACGCCCTTGCGGGGCAGCGGCTTTCCGTCAAGCAGGATCTCGCCCGCGGTGGGCTGCAGATAGCCCGCCAGCAGCATGGCCAGCGTGGTCTTTCCGTAGCCGCTGGGCGCGAAAAGCGCCACCCGTTCGCCCTGTTCGATGGCAAGGCTGCGGTTTTCCAGCACGTAGGGCTGCTTTCTGTCATAGCGGAAGCTGACATTCTTTGCCTCAAGTCGCATGGAAGCACCTCACTTCTCCGCCGCGGATCTCACGGACAGGCGGGATCTTTGCGCGGCATTCCTCCGTGGCATAGCGGCAGCGCGGCGCGAACAGGCAGCCCTGCGGCAGATCGCCCGCATAGGGCTGAAAACCCTCGATGGGGCGGAAGCTGTTCTGCGGCAGCGCGTGCCAGAGCGCCTTACTGTAGGGATGGCGCAGAGCATCGGGGCCGTTTCGGAAATCCGCCGCGGGAGCGGACTCCACCGTTGTGCCGGCGTAGAACACCGCCACGCGGTCGGCAAATTCAAAGGCAAGGTCGATATCATGGGTGATGAGGATGACGGCCTTGCCCGCATCGGCCATTTCGCGGAACATCTGCAGCGCCTCCAGCGCCTGATCGAGGCTCATGCCGGGCGTCGGCTCATCGGCAATGACCAGCTCCGCCTCCGTGATCAGCGCGGTGGACACCAGCACACGGCGCGCCATGCCGCCCGAAAGCTGGAAGGGATAGAGATTCTCTGTCTTTTCGGGCAGGCTGAAGCGGCGGAAAAGAGATCTGCGCCGCTCCGTGGGGCGGGGCTTTTTATGGCCGTCGGCCTGCTTTCCCACCTTCATCAGGGGATCGAGATAGGCCACGGACTGCGGCACCAGCGCGATCTCGCTGCCGCGCAGCTGCGTCTGCAGTTCCTTCGTCAGTTCTCTGCCCTTATAGTGCAGATGGCCGCGGACGGTGGCATTGGCGGGCAGGATGCCCAGAATGGCAGAGGCCAGCAGGCTCTTGCCCGAGCCGGAAGAGCCGGCAACTGCCACGATCTCGCCGGGGCGCACCGTCAGATGCAGATCGGAGATGACCTGCAGCTCCTTCTGCTCCAGCGCGCCGTCATACATGCGGAAGGAGACGGAAAGATCGTGGATCTCCAGCAATGTTTCATGTTTCTGTTCCATAGCATTACTCCTGTGCACTGTAGGGATCGAGGATCCTGCGCAGATGATCGCCCAGCCGATCCACCAGCAGCACGATGGCCACCAGCAGCAGGCCGGGGAATACCGCCGTCCACCACATGCCGGCAGAGAGATACCGCATGCTCTCGGACAGGATGATGCCGATGGCGGGCTGCTCCGGCGGAAGGCCGTAGCCAAGGAAGGAGACCGATGCCTCATGCAGGATGGCATGGGGGAACATCAGCACCAGTCCCACAAAGAACTGCGGCACCAGATGGGGCAGCAGATGATTGCAGAGGATCCAGCCGCTGGATTTGCCCAGCCTGCGGGAGACCGCCACATACTGCTGATTGCGCAGCTGCAGCACCTCGCCGCGGATCAGCCTCGCGAGGCTGCACCAGTGGGTAGCGGCAATGCCGATGAGCAGACCCTTGAGGCCTCTGCCCATGGCGAAGGAAATGAGAATGACCAGAATGGTATGGGGAACACCCATCACCAGATCGATGAGCCAGTTGAGGAAGGCATCCACATACTTGGAGCCTGTGGCGGCGGCAATGCCCACCAGCACGGCAATCACTGCGCTGATCACGGATGCCACCAATCCCACGGTCATACTGACCGACAGACCCTTTAACGTCCGCATCAGCAGGTCACGGCCGAGGCTGTCCGTTCCAAAGGGATGGGCAAAGGACGGCGGCTGCTTCGCCTGCAGGAAGCTCGAGGCATAAGCCTCTTCGGGGATCAGAAGTCCGAAGGCATAGACGGCGATCAGCACCAGCGCCATAACGGCCGTCAGCAGCAATACTTTGGTGCGTCTGTTCAGCTTTTTCATTTACCTACCTCCCGGATCTGCGGATCCACCAGCCCGTAGAGCAGGTTCGCGATCATATTGCCCACGCAGACAAAGAGGGCGGAAAACAGGGTGACGCCCAGCAGCAGCGGTACATCGGAATTAAGCCCCGCCGCCGCGACGGCGCTGCCGAGGCCGGGATAGGAGAACACATTTTCCGCCAGCACGGAGCCGCCGAACAGCTCCGCGAAGGAAGCAAACTGCAGCGTTACGGCGGGCAGAAGGACATTGCGGAGGCCATGGCGGCGCAGCACCGTCCAGGTGCCTTCGCCTCTGGCGCGGGCAAAGAGGACATACTCCGAATTAAGCACATCGATCAGCTTCTGCCGTGTATGCAGGGCGATATTGGCAAAGGACATGAGGCTCAGCGTGATGGCCGGCAGCGCCAGGTGGTGCAGCCGCTGACCGAGGGTCACACTCCCCTGCGCCACACCGATGGGCGCGGAGAAGCCGATGGGAAACCAGCCCAGCCACACGGAGAAGATCAGCAGGAACAAAAGCCCCAGCCAGAAGGTCGGCACGGAGGAAAGCAGATAGCAGAGCTTTTTGAGGATGCTATCGGGCCACCGGTCACGGAAAACGCCCATGACGCAGCCAAGGGCAAAGCCGATGACGCCGGAAAGCAGCCATGCGCAGAGCATCAGCGCCAGCGAATTGGCGAACCGTTCGCCGATGATATCCGCCACGGGACGGCGGTACAGGGCGGATTCGCCCCAGTTGCCCCGCAGCAGCTCGCTCAGCCAGCTGAGATACCGCTCCACAGGCGGCTCGTTGACGCCCCAATAGGCCTCGATCTCGGCCCGCTGCTCCGGTGAGATCGCCGTGCCGAGGCCGAGGATATACTGCTGCACGGGATCGATGGGCGAAGCGCTCACCAGCACGAAGGCTATGATGCTTACCGCCAGCAGCAGCGATACGATCTTGATTCCATGGAACAAAAACGTGCGGATCAGTCTTCCAGCGGTTCCTTTCACAGGCAGCGCTCCTTTCTCTTTCATCTGACGGTTTTCATAAATCCGCCGTCATCGGTATGGTTTCAAAACGCCGTTACAGGGCGGGGTGATCCCCGCCCTGACGGATATTTCAGTTTTCCCAGCTCCACTCCTGCAGATTCTGGATCAGCGGCAGGCCGTGGCCGTGGCCATGGATGGGCTGCGTGCCGATCTGCAGGCCTTCCCGCACATAGGTGACATGGTCGAGATTGACGATCCAAACCCAGGGGCATTCGCCCTGCATGGCCGTGCCGGTCTCGCCGTCCCACTGCACCTGCTGCCAGCAGCGGTTGGCTTCCTCGGGCGTCAGCGCAGCCATGGCTGCCTGCAGATAGGCATCGGTGGTCTCGCTTCTGTAGCCTTCGGGGTTATAGAAGTCATCCAGCAGCGCGCCTTCGCTGCGGTAGAGATAATAGGTCTCATTGGGAATGGCAGAACCCCATCCCATCATGACCGCTTCGGAGAACATCCGCTTCATGATATCATCCCAGCTGGTTCCTTCCACGAGGATGCTGATGCCGATGGCACGCACCTGTTCGGCAGCCGCCATGGCCACCGCCTGACGGACGGAATCGCCGGAGGGATAGAGGCAGGTGAATTCGGCCTTCAGACCGTCCTTTTCCACGATTCCGTCGCCGTCCGTATCCGCCCAGCCGCCTTCTGCCAGCAGCTGCTTCGCGTATTCCACATCTGTTTCGAGCTCCACCGCGGGATTGTTCCAGGGCATGCCGTCATTTTCCGAATAGGCAGGACGTCCGAAGCCGTTCAGCACCACATCCGCCACCGTCTGACGGTCGATGGCATAGGCAATGGCCTGACGGATCTCAAGATGGCAGGTAACGTTGTTGCCGATGGGAGCGCCGCCTTCGGTGGTCTTTCCCTCATCGGGAAGCACAGGCAGGGTAAAGCCGCGGTTATCCGCGGAAGGCAGAGATTCCACGCGGTAGCCGGGAACGGAGGTCGTACCCAGCGTGGCGGAGGTATAGGCCACATCCACGCTGCCCTGCTGCACGGCTGCCAACGCCGCGTCCTCGGACATAAAGACGACCGTGACGTCCTTGATGGCAGGCGCGCCGCCGTAATAGCTTTCATTGGCGGTAAACATGATCTGCTCCTGCGGTCTCCACTCCACGAATCTGTAAGGGCCGGAGCCGATGGGATTCGTGCCGTAGTCTTCGCCGTAGGCATGCGCGGGAACGATGCCCACGGAGGCAAGGGTATTGAGGAAAATGGAGGTAGGCTGCTTCAGCGTGATAATTACGGTGGTATCATCCGTCGCCACGGCGCTTTCCATATAGGTCAGATCCACCGCGCCCTGCGCCGCCTTGGCGGTTTCCAGCGTGAAGGCCACGTCTTCGGCGGTCAGCTTTTCTCCGTCGGTAAAGAAGGCATCGTCACGGATCTTGAAAGTCCAGACAAGGCCGTCCTTGGAAAGCACATAATCAGTAGCCAGATCATTCACAAAGCTCAGCTCAGCTGTATATTTGACCAGTGTGCTCTGTACCAGCGGCGCATTGCCGTGACCCCAGCCCTTGGTGGGATCCATGGTTTCGGGCTCCGTGCCGATGGCGATCACCACGCTGTCTTTTTTTGTATCGGCAACTTCCGCCGCGGGCTTTTTGCCGCAGGCGGTCAGCAGCGAGGCTGCCAGCGCAAGGCACAGCAGCAGAACAAGGATTCGTTTCATCGTTTTATTTTTTCCTTTCCTTTTTCCGGAAGACAATGTATAATTAGAACTGCCCTCCTGTATTTCGCGATGCGGGTCGGCTCTGCCCCGGATTAGGTGCCAGCCTGCCGGGGCAGCTTCTTTGCCCATTTTAGCGAAAATCCCCCACCTCCGCAAGCGGGGGTGGGGGATATTTTTCAGCGCGGTAACGCGCTACCGCAATATTTTATGCCGCTTTTTTCTTTCTTTTGCGGACAGCCAGTGCGATACCGGTGATCAGCAGCGCCGCCAGCAGCACGCCGCCGCCCGCCAGATACCAAAGCGTCCGATCCCGCGGCACGCGGATGACGCAGCAGGCAGTGTCGCCTTCCGCCACAGAGAAGACCAGATAGCTGTGATCCCGCAGGGCAGGCTCCGTACGCCAGCCGCCGGAAGCATTGCGCACCATGACGCGGATCTCCCCTTCCGTTTCGGGCAGCAGCAGCCGCACTGACATGGGCTCGCTGCTCCGCGGCAGTGTGAAGCCCTGCCGCAGCAGCACCGTTTCGTTTTCGCCAAGGGCAGGCAGATCCGCCGCCTCGAGAAGCTGCACCGCCTCGCCTTCCATAAAGACACCCTGCACCAGCAGAAGCGGCTTGCCGTCTTCTGCCGTTTCCGCGCTCTGCAGCACGGAGCGCAGCTCCGTATAGACCGCGTGGAATGTCACATCAAAGGAAACGCATGCAGGATTCAGCCATTCGGGGCCGACCCACGCGGCGGCATAGCCGCTCTTTTCGGGGATCGGCGGCATGGAGTCCTCCTTCAGTTCCTTACCGGGCGTCCGGATCAGCGTCTGCTCCGAGCCGTCCTCAAAGACGAAGCGGATGCGCACGATGCGGAAGATCTCCGGCAGGTTTTCCAGCGCGAGGAACTCTTTTTCCGCCAGAGGCTCCGCCTTGCCGCCGTAGCTGACGCCGTCGATGGCGCCGAGATCGGCATCGGCAGCAAAATAATAGTTGTGAAGGACAGGCTCGTCGATCTCCGCCGCCTGCGGCTCTTCCGCAAGGCCGAGGATGGCACCCAGCCGTTCACGGCCGCCATGGAACTGCACCATGGTGCGGCAGTCCGTGACCACCGTACCCGCACCGGCAATACCGCCCACATAGCGTTCGCCGTAGAGAGCGCAGTTGGCATCGGAGGCGCGGATATAGCCGCTGCTTCTGCCCGCAATGCCGCCCACGTATTCACCGCCGTCCGCGCGGATAGCGCCCGCATTCAGGCAGTCCCGCACCAGACCCATAGACATCCAGCCGACGATGCCGCCGATGTTGCGGTTTCTGCCCGAGATCACGCCCTGATTCTCGCAGCCCAGCACCACGGCCCGCGCCTCAAATTCATACTTGAGAGAGGAATCGCCCGCGATCTGCAGATCCTCCTCCGGATCCAGATCGCTTTCCACAGAGATGGCGCCCGCAATACCGCCGGCATTGATATCGCCCTGCACCGCGCCGTGGTTCACACAGTTCTGCACCTTGCCCGTGAGCAGCTCCGCCGTATCCAGATCGGACACATCGGTGATGCTGCCGCCCAGACCGGAGGCCGCGTTGCCCATCGTCTCGCCGATGGTGTTCATCTGACCCGTGAGCGCCTGCAGGCTGCCCGTCATGGCGGATACCGCGCCCTGCGTGGAGGAGACCATGCTGTTCAGCTGGCTCGTCAGCGTGGTCATGGTGCTGCTGAGCACATTCTGCGCCGCCAGCAGCGTATCTTCATCGGGGATCGGATCCTCCGGATCGGCGGGCAGCAGTTCCTCCAGCGCCTGACCCGCTTTTTCGATCTCCGATTCCATGGCGCCGATCTGCGCCGTCAGCTGGGAGCTGCTGCTCTGCAGGTTGGCCTGCGCCTGACCCGCGATGCCGTCCAGTTCCTCCATCTGCTCCTGCAGCGTCTGAAGTGTGTCGGTTTCAAACTGCAACAGGGCATTGGGTTCCATCTGACCCACGATGCCGCCGACTTCCTTCCGCCCCAGCACCGTACCGCGGTTGGTGCAGCCATAGAGATAACCCAGCTGGCTGCCCGCGATGCCGCCGATGTTATAGCCAACATGGATATATCCCACATTGCCCAGATTGGTGCAGTCACGGATCACACCGCTGCTGGTACCGGCAATGCCGCCGATATCCGTGGCGGTGGAAGCCGATTCCGCGCCGGTCATGGTCTCGATCGTGATATCGGAAAGCTCTACTTTATTGTCTTCTTCCGTGGTGTTGATCTCGGCTTCGTTGCCGCAGTCACGGATGACGCCGTTGTTGCTGCCCGCGATACCGCCCACGAAGTGGCTGCCGTGTACCATGCCGCGCACATTGCAGCCTTCGATCACACCGCCCACCGCGTTGGTGCCGGCAATGCCGCCCACCTCATCGGCGCCGCTGATCTCGCCCTCAAAGCTGCAGTCGCGGATCGTGCCGGCATTGCTGCCCGCGATGCCGCCCACGGTGCTGCGGCTGCCGTTCGGGGCAACCGTTCCCGAAAGATGCAGATTGCGGATCTCCGCCCCGCTATCCACATAGCGGAACAGGCCGCGGACAGAGCCGTCCTCTGCCAGCGAGATGCCGCGGACGGTATGGCCGCCGCCGTCAAACACACCGGCGAAGATGGGAATGGATGAGATCTCCATCCCGCTCAGATCCAGATCGGTCATCATCGTGACCGTCAGCCCGCGGCTGAAGGTATCGATCCTGCACTGTTCCGCAAAACGGATAAAATCCTCCTCCGAAGCGATGACCGCATAGCGGGGCTCGGGAGGCGCCTCTTCCGCGGCTTCTTCCGTTTCTTCGGTTTCCGCCGCATCGGCGGGAGTATCCGCATAGACCGTCAGAGGCGTCAGCAGCACGCAGAAGGAGAGCAGCAGCGCCAGAAGGGTTTTTAACTTATTCATGCTCGCTGCCTCCTTTCTCCGTTTCCTCTGTTTCCTCCGTTTTCTCCGTTTCCTCCGCTTCAGGCAGACCGCCGGCAGAAACCTCTGCCTGCAGCGCGCCGTCCAGCACGCCGTCAAAGTCCGCATCCACCATGCCGGAGATATAACCGCGGACATGACCCTGCACACGGATCGTACCGCTTGCCTCCTGCACGGGATGCTCCATGACCTTGATGCGGAATTTCGTCCGCTCGATGATGGAGTCGCCCAGCACCAGAATGGAGGGCAGCACAAAGAGGACAAGAATGATGGAAATGATGGTGCCTCTGCCGATGCAGGTGCCCATGATGGACACGACAGGCTGGGCAGACATATTGCCGATCAGAAGACCTGCCGATGCCATGATCGTGCCGGAAGTAAAGACCGTGGGGAACGAGGCATTGACCGCATGGACAATCGCCTGCTTATGGGGCATCTGCCGCTTCAGCTCCTGATAATGGCTGGAAATCACGATGGCATAGTCGATGTTGGCGCCCATCTGCAGGGCATTGACGATCAGATAGCCGAGGAAGTAGAGGGGCGTTCCCGTCAGCGTGGGGATCGAGAAGTTGATCCAGATACTGCCCTGAATGACCACGATCAGCAGGATGGGAAGGCCGACGGACTGGAAGGTAAAGAGCAGCACCAGAATGACAAAGAACGCGGAAAGCACGCTGATCAGCAGATTATCCCGCTCAAAGAAGTGAGAAAGGTCGCGGGAGCTGGTGGAGTTGCCCACCACATAATAATCGTCCTCATAATACTTGCCGGTGACATTGCGGATGGTCTGCAGGAAGTCGAAGGTCTCGTCGCTCTCCTCGGGCAGATTCAGATAGATGACCATGCGGCTGTATTTTTCCGTCCGCATCTGCTGGCGGGCGGTCTCCAGCTGACCCAGCATGGATCCCATTTCCTCCATGCCGTCACCTTCCAGCGTGATGTTCCTTGCCTCCATTTCATCCTTGAGGAAGAGGAACATATCAAACATCGGCACGGCGTATTCATCGATGCCGCCCAGCAGGTCGCCGTACTGATTCCGGTCTACCGCGTAGGCGCTGTAGAGCAGCTCCACGACCTCATAGTCCATACCGATCATCTCGGAAAGCTGGCGGGGCGTCAGCGCATCGGTCAGCATATAGCCGTCCATGGCTTCGATATTGGCAAGACCCATGGTGGATTTGACCTGCGGCATGGCCTCCAGTTCCTGAAGGATGGCGGCTTCCGCCTCATAATCACCGGCAGGAACGACCAGCGCCACCATATTGCTGGTGCCGAAGGTTTCCTTAATTTCAAAATACGCGTGCTGCTGCTCGGTCATTTTCGCGGTCTTCAGATCGTTGAAGCCGTAGCAGTAGGGGCAGGAATTGGAAAGGATGAACGCACCCACCAGCGTAAGGAGAAAGAGCGGCGGCAGCACACGGCGCACCTTAACCGCAAACTTTCCGATAAAGGACACATCGGGCAGCAGCTTCTTATGCCGCGTTTTATCGATCAGCGGGCTGAAGAGCATCAGAAGTCCCGGCATCAGCGTAAACACCGAGAACAGGGACAGTAAAATAGATTTGATGAGGACCACAGCCATATCAAGACCGATGCCGAACTGCATAAATCCCAGCGCAATCAGACCGCTGATGGTGGTCAGAGAAGAGGCACTGATCTCGGGGATGGCCTTGCTGAGCGCCGCGATGCAGGCCTCCCGCGCAGGCTTATTTTCCCGCTCATCGGAGAAGCGGTGGCAGAGGATGATGGCATAGTCGATGGCCAGCGCCAGCTGCAGCACCACGGCAATGGAGTCCGAAATAAAGCTGATCCTGCCGCAGAGAAAGTTCGTACCCATATTGAGCAGCGCCGCGGCACCGAAGGTCATCAGCAGCACGGGGACTTCCATATAGCTGCGGGAGGTCAGCGTCAGCACCACCAGAATGATGACCACCGCCACCACCAGGATGACCGCCATCTCATCGTCCAGCATGGCATTCATATCCGTGCCGACGGTGGTATCGATGGCGGTATCGTAGCCTTTCAGCAGGTCACGGATCGCTTCCAGCGCCTGCAGGGAAACGGGATCGTTGGCGCCGTAGGAAAAGTTGATATCAAAGAGGGCGCAGGCATCGCGGTAATGATCCGCGGTCTTATCGAAGGTGACCATCGTAACGCCTTCGATCTTTCCCAGCTGTTCCGCCAGCTGCTCTGCCGTATCCACCGTGATATTGGAGACCATGACACGGCCCGTGGCGATGGTGGCAAAGTTTTCGTTCATTGCCACGATACCCTGCCGTGTTTCCGTGGTTTCCGGCAGGTAGGTGGTCACATCGTTTTCCACCTCCACCCACCCCATGGAGAACACGGAGAAGATCAGCGCAAAGATATAAAGCAGGAAGAAGAGATTCCGCTTATCCACCACAAATGTCGCGAATCTGGTGAACAGATTCCGATCTTTCTGTTTTTGTTTGGCCATAGGCACCTCCGGTTCCGGTTCAAGCTCACGCAGCATACCGCTGCTCAAAGTATTCCAATGATACTGTAGCAGAGAAATGTTAAGAAAGTATTGCTTTTTCTTCGGATTTTTTACCAAGAAAGCAGCTTTTCTCCGCTCCTGTTCTATTGAAAAAATACAAATCTTTTGTTACATTATAAATTAAGGAAACAATGGCCTCAAAACCACATTGGAAAGGACGAATATTGCCATGGTTGATCTTCGCGCAAAACCCTATTTTCTGAATGACAGCGATATCGCGTGGGTGGAAAGCACCATTGCCTCCATGACCGCGGAAGAAAAAGTCGGCCAGCTGTTCTGGCAGCTGACGGCAGGCAACACGGAAGAATACCTGCAGGATCTGATGCAGACCTATCACCTCGGCGGCTGCCGCTACAACGGTATGCCCGGTCAGATGGTGCTGAATCAGAACCGCATTCTTCAGAAGTATGCCAAGATCCCCGTCTTCATCGCCTGCAACCCCGAACAGGGCGGCAACGGCGTCTGCCCCGACGGCACTTTCGTTTCCGATCAGATCAAGATCGGCGCCACCCGCAAGCCCGAATACGCCCAGGCCATGGGCCGCATCTCCGGCGCGCAGATCAAGGCCACCGGCTGCAACATGGCCTTCGCTCCCGTGGTGGACATCACCTACAACTGGGAATGCGAAGAGACCCTGAAGCGCGCCTACGGCAATGACCACGAGCTGGTCGCCGCCATGGGCAAGGCTTATATGGACGGCCTCCACGAGACTGAGGGCGTTTACTGCTGCGCCAAGCATTTCCCCGGCAACGGTCAGGACTACCGCGACGCCCATATGTCCAACAACATCAACTCCTTCGGCTGCGAAAAGTGGATGCAGACCTACGGCAACGTCTACAAGACGCTGATCGACGGTGGCCTCGACGCCATCATGGGCGGCCATATCATGATGCCCGAATACATGAAGGAGCTGAAGCCCGACATCACCATGGACGAAATGATGCCCGCCACCCTCTGCCCCGAGATCATGACGGGTCTGCTGCGCGAAAAGCTGGGCTTCAACGGCATGGTCGTCACCGATGCCTCCCACATGGTGGCCATGACCAACCGCATGAAGCGCAAGGATATGCTGCCCGCCGCCATCAATGCCGGCTGCGATATGTTCCTCTTCTTCAATGATCCGCAGGAAGACTTTGCCACCATGCTGGACGCCTACAAGACCGGCATCATCAGCGAAGCGCGCATCGTGGAAGCCCTCACCCGCATTCTGGGTCTGAAGGCTGCCAAGGGCATGCACAAGGCGGCCAAGGAAGACCTCTGCGGCACCGATGAAGCGCTGGCTGCCGCCCTGCAGAATCCCGAATTTAAGGCCGTGGCGCCCGCCATCTCCAAGGACTGCCTGACCCTCGTCAAGTACAAGGACGAAGGCGTTCTGCCTCTCTCCCCCGAAAAGACCAAGCACGTGATGATCGTCAATGTCAAGGGCCCCGACAGCCCCATGGCCAAGCTGGCTGCCATCGCCATGGGCGGCGGCAAGGGCAGAAAGGCGCCCGTGGAACGGTTCTGCGAAAAGCTGCAGGCCAAGGGCTTCGATGCTTTCATCTATGAATCTCCGCTGGACAAGATGATGAAGGAGGTCGCCGCGGGCAAGCCTTTCAACCTCAACCTCTACTTTGCCGGCAAGAATGCCATTGCCGATTTCGTTTCCGGCATGGATCTGGTGGTCACCTTCTTCGATGTTCCCAACGGCCATCCCGTCTTCGGTATGTCCAAGGGCGGCGGTGAGATCCCCTGGTACGTCCATGAGATCCCCGTGGTCGGCATCTCCGTCAACAAGCCCACCATGCTGGCCGACACCCCCATGCTGCGCACCTATATCAACACCTACGATTCCAATGAAGACACCATGGACGCACTGGTGGATGCCCTGCTGACCGGCCCCGAGGCCTTCAAGGGTCAGGATCCCATCGACAGCTACTGCGGCCTGTGGGATACCCATATGTAACGGGAGGAACCTATGTCCATTTTTGATTCCTTTGTAAGAAAGCATGACTATCTCGTCTGCGTGGACTCCGACGGCTGCGTCATGGACACCATGAACTGCAAGCACTTCGGCTGCTTCGGCCCCTGCATGGTGAAGGAATGGGAACTGGAGGAATGGAAGGACGCCATCCTCGACCGCTGGAATGTCATCAACCTCTTCTCCATGACCCGCGGCATCAACCGCTTCAAGGGTCTGGCCATGGCGCTGGGCGAAATTAACAAGCAGTATAAGCCCATCGCGGGCATCGGGGCGCTGCAGCATTGGGCCGATACCGCTCCTGCTCTCTCCAATGACGGCGTTGCCAAGGCCGCCGCGGAAGCAACGGATCCCGAAGCAAAACAGATCTTCGAGAAGGCCCTTTCCTGGTCGAAGGCTGTCAACGCCGCCATCGTACAGCTGCCCGAAGAGGTAAAGATCCCCTATGAAGGCGCCAAGGAAGGCCTTGCCGCCGCCCATGAATTTGCGGATGTCGCCATGGTCTCCAGCGCCAACCGCGATGCCGTGGAAGAGGAATGGGGCAAGTTCGGGCTTTTGGAGCACACCGACATCGTCCTCGCGCAGGACATCGGCAGCAAGGCCGCCTGCATCGCCGCCATGATGCGGTTCGGTTACGCCCCCGATCATGTGCTGATGATCGGCGATGCCCCCGGCGACTGCGATGCCGCCGAAAAGAACGGCGTTCTCTACTACCCTATCCTTGTGAACCATGAAAAGGCCAG
>JAFSHY010000050.1 GCA_017440065.1 Oscillospiraceae bacterium
GAATACGCCTTCCTGGAGCACTGCCTCCGCGAAGACCTCAACGAAAATGCTGCCCGCGTGATGGCCGTTCTGCGCCCCATCAAGCTGACCGTGACCAACTATCCCGAGGGTCAGACCGAGACCTTTGAGGTGGAAAACAATCCCCAGAAGCCCGAGGACGGCACCCGCACCATCACCTTCTCCCGCAACCTCTATGTGGAAGCCGATGATTTCCTCGAAGTCCCCGTGCCCAAGTACAAGCGTCTGTTCCCCGGCGGCCCCGAGTGCCGTCTGAAGGGCGCTTACCTCATCACCTGCACCGGCTGCGTCAAGGACGAAAACGGCAATGTGACCGAGATCCTCTGCGAGTACGATCCCAACTCCCGCGGCGGCGATCCCGCTGACGGCCGCAAGGTCAAGGGCGCTACCATCCACTGGGTCGATGCCGCCACCGCTGCGGACGCGGAAGTCCGTCTGTACGACGACCTCTTCCTCGACGCCGATCCCGATGCCTCCGGCAAGGACTTCCTCTCCTGCCTGAACCCCGGTTCTCTGGAAGTGATCCCCAATGCCAAGGTGGAAGCCTCTCTGGTCAATGCCTCCGGTTCTTATCAGTTCATGCGTCTCGGCTATTTCTGCCCCGACAGTAAGGATTCTACCCCCGAACACCCCGTGTTTAACCGCTCCGTCAGTCTGAAGGACAGCTTCAAGCCCAAGAAATAATCCGCAAGGCCCGAAGGCAAATTGCCTTCGGGCCTTTGTTCATAAACTGTTCTTATTTTCTCGGGTTTTCCCTCATAATTGTTTCGATTTTCCAACTTTTGGTGAAAGCATACTGAATGATTTGTGCAAAATAAGAATTGTAAATCTTCTGCTTTACGGCTATAATGGCGCCGAGTCCAAAATCAAAAGAATGGGATCTCGGCACGCGCTGCCGAAGAAAGGAGTTACCCCTATGATCAATTTCAGCGAGAAAAAAGGCTTTATCTGTGACATGGACGGTGTCATCTACCATGGCAATCAGATTCTCCCCGGTGTGGCCGAATTCATCGAATGGCTGCACCGCGAAAAGAAGGAATACCTCTTCCTCACCAACAACAGCGGTTATACGCCCCGCGAGCTGCAGCAGAAGCTGGGCCGCATGGGTCTGGAGGTTTCCGAGGAGCATTTTTATACCAGCGCCCTTGCCACAGCGGAATTTTTGAAGCGTCAGGCACCCGGCTGCTCTGTGTATGCCATCGGTGAAGCCGGCCTGTTAAACGCCCTTTATGACGCGGGCATGACGATGAACGATGTGAATCCCGATTATGTGGTCATCGGCGAAGGCAAGTCCTATTCCCTCGATACGCTGACCAAGGCCACCAATCTGGTGATGCGGGGCGCCAAGCTCATCGGCGCCAACACCGATGTTTCCGGCCCCATCGAAGGCGGCATCTCCCCTGCCTGCGGCGCCCTCGTCGCTCCCATTGAGCTGGCCACGGGCAAACGCGCCTACTTCTGCGGTAAACCCAATCCCCTCATGATGCGCACCGGTCTGCGGATGCTGGGCTGCCATTCCCACGAAGCCGTCATCGTCGGCGACCGCATGGATACGGATATCATCGCGGGCCTCGAATCCGGCGCCGATACCGTCCTTGTGCTCTCCGGTGTTTCCACCCGTGAGACCATCAAGACCTACGCCTACCAGCCCACCGTCATCCTCGACGGCGTTGGCGAGATCCCCCGCCTCGCTGGTCAGGTCATCTAAAGACAAAAAACTGCACGCATTTCTGCGTGCAGTTTTTCTTTTATCCGTTTGCCGGGAAGATCTCCAGATTGGAGGCGATGCGCTTCAGCGTATCAAGATCCGCCGAGCCGCGAATCGCCACAATGCAGTTATGCTCCGCGGAGCCGAGCATCAGATAATACCGATCCGGGAGGAGGAAGGCATCCTTGCTGACCGTACCTTCCGCGATTTCAAGGAGGTGTTTCTCTACAGCCGCTTCATCATAGCCGCCGGTCACCTTGATCAGATAACCCTTGAGTTCACTACAGGTCAGCTCGCTCTCCACCGTCGCGTACCCGCCGAAGCGCCAGTTCAGCACCGGTCCTTCCTGCCACAAACTGACTGTATAGAGTTCTTCTCCGGTCGCCTCATTCAAACAGAAAATGGAAGGAAAGTCGCTGTCGCGGTAGTCGTGGGTCAGTTCCCGTGGCAGCCATCCGGCTTCAAATGTGGCGCGGTATTCCGGGATTCCCACTTCCTCGAAAACAAGTTGAAGCTCGTTTTCTTCCTTTGGCGCATATTCTGCCAGTTCTTCCGGCAGATAACCGCCGAGTGTCAGATCATAATATTCCGTTTCTTTTTCCCAATTGACCGCCGAGGAAGCATCGGTCACACGGAACTCCAGCCCTTCCGCGATTTGCTCCAGAGTTTCCAGGCTTTCATCGCCTTCGATATGCACGAGCCAGCCACCGTCTTCTTTGTAAAGCAGCAGATGATTTCTGTCCCGCTCGCGGAAATCCTCCAGCTCGTATTCGCCCCGTTCGATGGCAGCCTTGTACTGCTCAGCCTGCCACGAATAGCGATCCGTCACCGATACCTCGATACGGCGGAAGCCGTTCCATATGTCATCCTTGACGAGCTGCACGGTGCCGTCCGTATCGCGGAAGTAGAATACACGGTTATATACCGCATTGCCCCAATACATCCGAATGACGGGATCGCTCCACTCTGCCTCCAGCTTGGGGTATTCGCGGACAAATTCCTCGCCCGGAATCTGTCCCGGCGGCATCCACGCAGCTTTGAAGAACACCTGCGGGCAGCTTTCCGGAACCTCAAAGGTGAAATGCAGCGATTTCTCCGCAGCCTTGGCAGAATCGCGGGCAGAAACACCGCCGTCCAGATCCAGCGGCTGACTTTCATACAGACCGGACTCCACAGGTGTTTCGATCACAAGATTTCCGCCCACCTTTATTTCCAGTTCCTTCGCCATCCGCTCCAGCTCCGCAAAGTCATACTCACCGCCGATGTTGAGCAGATAATTATGCTCCGCCGAGAAGAGCAGCAGATAATTACTGTCCTTCCATTCGATGCCGTTATCCACACGAACTTCTGTCCGCTGCCAGCCGTTCCATTCATCCTCCAGCACGATCTCCGTCTTTCCGCTGAGGAAGAAGGTCTTTTCCTTCAGCTGATCTCCGCGAAGAAGCTGGATCTCCCACCGGGGCTCCGGCATGGCAGACGATGCGGCTGCATATGTCAAATAACCGTCCGCATCCGGTGTGATCGGAATCGTGCGGGAAGCCGGAGTGGGTGTCCAGCCGGGTCTGAACCAAGCCTCCTTCAAATCACCCTCTATGGTGAAATTGAACGCAAGAGATGCTTCCGTCCATTCATAATAACAGTTGGGATCATCCGCCTTCGTATGGGAGATCACCGTTTCCCCGGATACATCCTTCACGGACATCCGCGACCATGCCACCGCCGCTACGGTGCCGGCAGCCAGCAATGCGATGACCGCTGCGATCAGCAGGGAGAGTCCCAGCTTTCTGCCCCGTTTCTTTCTTTTTTGATCCACCTGACCGCAAATTCTTTCTGCCAGCCCGGCATCGGGTTCGCAGATTTCGATCCCCACCGGGGAGCAATCATCCATCAAATCAAAAATCGGAATCTTCACGAAGATACCCCCTTTCTGCCAGCCACGCTTTCAGCTTCTTTCTGCCGCGGTGCAGCCTTGCGCGCACCGCCGGCTCCGTCAGCTTCATCCGGCTGGCGATCTCCGAAGTTTTTTGGTAAAAGTAATAGTACCGCAGAAAGATCTCTCTGTCCGGTTCTCCCATGGCATCCACAGCGGCGCTGACCTGACGAAGAAGCTGCTTCCGGTGCAGCGATTCCTCCAAGCCTTCCGCGGCAGGCTGCACCGTAAGCAGATCATCCTCCAATGGGACTGTCGGCTTTTTGGTGCGCAGGCGGTTTCTGGCGCTGTTCCGCGCCATGGCTGCCAGATAGGACTGCAGGGAGACCGGTTCTATCTTCCTGCGGTTGTTCCAAAGAGAGAGGAAGACATCGGAAACCACTTCTTCAATATCCTCCCGCGGAAGCTCCTCGCGCAGGATATTGGCGGCAATGGCATAGAGATAGGCGGAATACCGCCCGATCAGCGCGTGAAGCGCCCCGTCATCGCCCTTTTTCAGTTTGCGAAGTAAAGTCCTGTCGTCCATTCTCCCACCTCCTTTAAGTGCACTCACCAGTATAGACACCGCCTGCATCGGAACTGTTACAGCCTTTTCCAAAAAATCCCCGATGGAATACCATCGGGGATTTTCTGCTACGATTCAAAATAACGGTCTGTTTCCCATGCGAACGGATTCTCCGCGATATACTTCATGATCTTTTGATAGTCTTCTTCTCCGCGAACGATATGATCATAATAGTTTCTCTGCCATACTGTTTCGTCACCATAGGTTTTCCGTATCGTTTTTGATGCGTTCATTTTGATGTATCCAACAACCTTTGATACAACAGACCTCCTATGTAGGGGCGATTCATGAATCGCCCGTTTCGGTTCGTTTGGGACGATCAGCATCATATGTACATGATTCGGCATGATCACATAATCAGCAACTTTTACATGCAGCCGTTCCGGTAAATGCTCTATGACATCCGCAACGATTTTTCCGCGTTCCGATAGGCACGTTTTGGGCGATTCGTGAATCGCCCCTACGATGTGGGATAACATCATACGCTTTTCAAACGTACAAAACGTGATAAAGTATGCACCGGAACTGTTGTAATCGAATTTTTCAAGTCTTGTTGTTTTTCTTTGAGGCCGGTTATTTTCCATATCCGCAGCTTATTCTTTCGGAACAAACAGAATGCTCAGATCGGCAGCAGTATAGACGCCTTCTACATCGCCGCCGTCCGTATACTGCCAGCACCAGAAGTCATAGATCATATCGGGGCGCTCGTTATACTGGGCATACCACAGGGGGAAATCCGTCAGCTTGCTCAGCTCGATCACATTGTAGATATCATGCTGATTAAAATAGATGCCTGCCTCATAGCCGCCGGCTTCCACCGTTTCGCAGAAAGCGCGGGCATTGGCGGTGACCACATCACCGGGCAGGCCGTCCGTTCTCGCGGCATCGAAATGAATGGGCTCCCAGTCATAATAGATCGGATGCTGCAGCTCCACACCGTCCAGCAGACCCATGACGAAGGCCGCCTCTTCCCTTGCCTCATCCACGGAGATAGCCTGCGAGAAGAAATAGATGCCTACGTCCAGACCCGCTTCCATGGCGCCCTCCAGATTCTGACGGAAGTATTCATCCTCCCGCAGCGCACCGTTGCCGTAGCCGCGGAAACCGAGGCGGATGATGGCAAACTCAATGCCGTCCTGCGCCACCAGATCCCAGTCCACATCGCCCTGGAAGGAGCTGACATCGATGCCGGTCACGGTTTTCCAGTTGTCATCCTCGTAGGTCACACGGTCGTCTTCCCAGACGAAATTCTCATAGGCATATGTACTGCGCGGGATCAGCGATTCCGGGCTGACCGGTTGGCTGATGTTCATCACGCGGTTCTGCTTTTCCTGCATGCCCCGCATCACGAGCCAGCCCAGCACCCAGATCAGCAGAACGATCAGCAGCATCACGGCAAGGATCGCCGCGGTGCGTGTTTTTTTGGTTTTGGTTTTATTCGCCATAATACCCTCCTTGATTCAGGGCTATTATGCGCCATTATAGCATATTCTCGCGCTATTGCAAACCTTTTCTGCATTTTCTGCCGAACCGCTATGGTCAAACTGTTCAAAATCGCACAAAAAGTATGTCAGAATTTTTTGTTGTAGAAACAGAGAACCTGTTGTACAATAAAAAGAGTCTGTCAGAAAGGAGGCGTCATTGTTTGGCACAGCCCGCAAAGAGACCCCGCACCGCACCCAAAAAGCGCAGACCCGCTGCCCGAAAAGAAAAACCTGCCCGCAGCAAGCACTTCTATCCCATGCTCGTGCTGATCATATTCCTGGCTGCCATCGGCATGGTCATCATCCAGTACTATGACAATGCTCCGCTTCCCGAAAAAGAGCCTGCCAGACCCGCCACCATGGTGGCAACGCTGACGGCTGTGGGCGATATCAACATTACACCCGAGCTGATCGAGGACGCGCTGCAGGTGGACGGAACCTACGATTTTTCTTCCGCCTTTTTTGATGTTGCCCATCTTCTGTACAAATCCGATCTGACGCTGGGCAATCTGGAACTGAACTTCCTCGGCGAGCCCTACGGCGATTACACCGCCTCCGCCCCCGAATCGCTGGCGATCACCCTGCGTACGCTGGGCTTTGATATCCTGCAGACCGCCAACTCCAAAACGCTGGCAGGCGGCATCAAGGGTCTTCGCAGCACGCTGGAGACCGTCCGCGCCCATGGCATCGATCCCGTCGGCTCCTATGCTTCCGTTGGCGAACGCAACGCCACGGGCGGTGTGCTGGTCAAGGAGGTCAACGGCATCCGCATTGCCTTCCTTGCCATGACCAAGGGCTTTGACGGCATGTCCATCCCCGACGGCAACGAATACTGCACCAACGTGCTCTATACCGACTACGACTCCGTCTATTCCAAGGTGGATACCGAGCAGATCGTTTCGCTGATCGAAAGCGCCAAGGCACAGGAACCCGATGTGATCATCGCGCTGGTGCATTGGGGCAGTGAATACCGCATGACCGTCAGCAAGACGCAGAAGTCCATCGCGGATCTGATGTTCCGCTACGGTGTGGATGCCGTACTCGGTACCCATTCCCACATGGCAGGCCCCATGGAATTCCGCACGGTGGAAACCGTGGACGGCGAGGAAAAGGAAGTATTCCTGGCCTACAGCCTCGGTAACTTCTACGGCTCCGACTCCACGATCTACGCGCAGGAAAGTATGATCCTCAACATGGAATTCTCCAAAGATTCCGAGACCGGTGTGACCACCATCACGAAAGCCGACTATATCCCCATCTATCTGACCGATCACGGCGAAGGTACGCAGGACCGCTATCAGACTCAGGCCATTGACCTGGCGCTGGATCTCTACGATCAGGCCTTTGCCACCAAGATTCCCGATACAAAGGTTCTGGAAGACGCCATCGAGACCGTGGAGGCCAACACCGCTCCCGTGGTGGAAGAGGAAGAAGACTAGTAAAAAAGAGGTTTATGCAGCAGCATAAACCTCTTTTCTTATTTCTTCTTTTGGAAGCCGTGTACCCAGTCCACCGACAGATAATAGATGAGCAGTACAGCAGAGCTGATGCTCCATGTGATGGGATAGACCCAGTTGACGATGGCAATGGTCTGCAGGATCGGCACAAAGATCCAGAGGATCGCCATACGGATCACGCACCACACCGCCAACATGACCGCCATGGGCGCCATGGCATGCCCCGCACCGCGCAGTACCGCGGAAGCGCAATGGCTGTAGGCCAGCAGGCAATAGAACAGCGCGCAGATCCGCGCCTTTTGCACACCGTAGTCAATGGCCACGGCCTCGTCCGTGAACGCACGAAGGATCACAGGCGAAAAGACGAACATCAGAACACCGATCAGCTCGGCAATGCCCATGGAGCAGAGCATCCCGTAGCGGGCACCTTTTTTAGCGCGCTCATATTCCTCCGCGCCCAGATTCTGGCTGACAAAGGTAGTAAGCGCCATAGTAAAGCTGGTAACGGGCAGGAAGGCGAAACCTTCCACACGGGTATAGGCGCCGCTGCCAGCCATGGCCATCTCACCGAAGGCATTGATATGGGACTGCACCACCACATTGGCGATGGCGATGACGGAATTCTGCAGGCCGGAAGGCAGACCGTAGCGCAGGATCAGCGCCGTCATCTCCCGGTCAAAGCCCAACTTCCGCAGGCGAACACGGGCAGCGCCCTTCTGCCGCATCAGCCGACGCATACAGAGAATTACGCTGATCAGCTGAGACAGAACTGTTGCCAGCGCAGCGGACCCGACTCCGCCGCGAAAGGCTGCGATAAAGATAATATCCAGCGCCACATTGAGGATCGAGGAAAAAATCAGATAATAAAGGGGATGTTTACTGTCGCCCAGCGCCTGCATGATGCCCATGCAGCTGCTGTACATGACCATGCCCAGCGCGCCTGCAAAGTAGACCTGCAGATAGCTGACCGCATCGGGCAGTACTTCTGCCGGCGTATCCATCCACACGAGGATCTGCGGCGAGAGCAGAACACCACCTGCTGTCATCAGCAGCGCGGATACGATGGCAATCGCCAGCGTGGTATGGATGGATTTGGAAAGACGTTCCTCATCCTGCGCACCAAAGTAACGGGCAATGACCACACCTGCACCGGAGCCGATGCCATTGAACAAACCGATCAGGAGGAAGATGAGGCTGCCCGAAGAGCTGACCGCCGCCAGCGCCTGACTGCCCAGCAGATTGCCCACAATCAATGTATCCGCCGTATTATAAAGCTGCTGAAAAAGATTGCCCAAAAAGATCGGCATCGCAAACCGGATCATCTGCTGCCCGATCGGGCCTTCTGTCAGCCTGTTTTTTGTATCCTGCAAGGCGAATGCCTCCTTGTTTGTTTCCATTGGATTCTATTATAATGGCTTTCCGGATAATTGCAACGGGTTCTTTCTCTTTTCCATCCGTTAAGAAAATCTTAATCTGTTCCCTACTTTTTTCTTAAACTATGCTTCCTGTATAATTGCAATGCTAAAAAACATTCAGCACCCCAAGGAGGCACTATGAAGTGGATCAACACCGTCAATGCGTTACTCCATGCATTGTTTTTTCTCTGTTATGCATACCAGTTCTTTTACATCTTCGTTTCCCTTTTAAAAAAACCCCGCCAAACCTTTCCCGCAAAAGCCAACCGATATGCCGTTCTGATCGCAGCAAGGAATGAGGAAGCAGTAATTGAAACGCTTCTCACTTCTTTGCGGCAGCAGACGTATCCGGAGGATCTGGTGGATCTTTATGTGGTAGCTGACAACTGCACCGACCGAACAGCGGAATTGGCAGAAGCTTCCGGTGCGACAGTTTTCCGCAGAACTGATTCGACCCTGCGCGGAAAAGGGTATGCCCTGCAATTTCTTTTAAACCGCATTGACCGGTCTCTTTATGACGGCTTTTTTGTCTTTGATGCCGATAATGTACCGGACGAGCGTTTTATTGAGGAAATGAACCGCACGTTCTCCTCCGGATATCCCATTGTGACCGGCTACCGAAATTCCAAAAACTTTGGGGACAATTGGATCTCCTACGGCTATGCGCTTTGGTTCCTGCGGGAATCCAGATTTCTGAATGATGCACGTATGCGGCTTGGTACCGGCTGCGCCGTTTCCGGAACAGGCTTTCTCTTTTCCCGGGAGGTGATCGAGGAAACGGACGGCTGGAATTTTTTCCTGCTGACCGAAGACATCGAATTCACCGTTCATCATCTCTGCAACGGGAAACGCATCGGTTATTGCGGATCTGCCGTTCTCTATGATGAGCAGCCTGTAACCTTCCGCCAATCCTGGCGGCAGCGAATGCGTTGGGCCAAAGGCTATCTGCAGGTCTTTGGAGTCTACGGCAAAGACCTGCTGTGCGGCATCCTGAGCGGCAGCTTTTCCTGCTATGACATGGGCATGAATATCCTGCCGGCGGCAGTGCTGTCTGTTTTCGGTCTCGTCTTCAATTTGTCCGCTCTGGCCGCAGCCGCTGTCGGCGGCTTCTCACTGCTTCCCGTCCTGCTTTCCGTGCTGGAAGGGCTGGGAAATACCTATCTGACGTTTTTGTTCATTGGCGGTATAACTGTCCTCTCCGAATGGAAGCAAATCCATACTACCGCATGGAAAAAGGTATTCTATCTGTTTTCTTTCCCTGTTTTCATGCTGACCTACATCCCCATTTCCCTGGCAGCGCTCTGCAAGCGAAGGGTGGAATGGAAGCCGATCAAGCATAGCCGCAGCCTCTCTTTGGATCAGATTCGAAACGATCTGTAAATCACAGCCCCGAAGCACGGACGTCATGCTTCGGGGCTGTTGTCAGTCTTCTTCCGTTTGAGGGACATCCTCTTCCGGAATAAAGGGTTCAAAGACCGGACGGAGGATCGCGGCGATGGCATAGGAAAGAACCGCGGGCACGATCAGAACGAACACCACCAGCAGCGTAAGGAAGGCCTGCGTGAAGAACAGGACCACCGCCACAGGCAGCCGGCTCAGCGCCATGGCGCCGAGGGTGCGCAGGGGCCTGCTCAGCGCCAGCGTCAGCGCGTTGCTCAGTGTGCCGCTCAGCGTATTTTCAAAATAGCAGGTCAGCGGGAAAGCATAGAGCGCCACCGCCATGGCGATCAGGAGGAAGCAAAGGAATGCCGCCAGCACCGCCAGCTGCAGAACCCTTGCGGAATAAAATCCGATGGCACTGTAGAGCAGATACAGGCAAAAGGCGACAACCGGCATCAGCAGCCAGATCAGCGTAGCCTGTTTCAAATTGGAGGCAAAGGCGCGGAAAAAGTCCGCGGTCTTGCAGGACTTATCCTCCCGCAGGTTGAAGACCATGCGGTACATGGCAGCGGTGGACGCGCCGACGGTGATCACGGGAATACAGCAAAGCAGCCAAAGCAGATTGATCCAGACCAGCGTACCTGCGTTGGTCACAAACTGCGCAAAGGGCGAATCGGGAGCGAATAGTTTTTTCATACTGCGCCTCAATTTCTGAAAGTTCTACCATATAGCTTAGCGGATTTTTCCGTTTTGTCAACCAAAGCGGATGATTTTCGCAAAAAACGGGAGCATCGGACGTCCGATACTCCCGTCTTTTATTCCGTTTTCGCCGCCTGCGGCAGATAGGCGCCGTAGTCCTTTTGGAGATGCTCCCGCATCCGCTGCCCCGCCAGCTGCGGGTCACGGAGCGCCACCGCCTCGGCAATGGCCTGATGCTCCTCAATGCCCTGCAGATAGATTTCAAGCGTCAGCGAATCCAGCACGCGCAGCCCCTTCAGCTGGTTGGCAACGGACTGATAAAGTCCCGCCAGCACGCGGTTATGCGCCAGCTTGGAAAGCTCCATATGAAAGGCATGTCCCAATGCCATCAGGCTCATGCGGTCATGCTTTTCCCGCATCCGCTCCACGATCCCGAAGAGCCGCTGCAGTTCCTCCTCCGTGGCTTCCCGCGCCGCCAGCTCCGCCAACTGCGGTTCCAGCACATAGCGGGTCTGCACCAGATCCCGCAAGCCTTCGGGGGTCTGCATGATCTTTGCCAACTCCCGTGTGCCGAGGATCAGAGGCGCCGTTTCCGAAACAAAGGTGCCGGATCCCGGCTTTGAGCGCAGGATGCCCGCCAGCTGCAAACTTCGGACGGCTTCCCGCACCGTGCTGCGGCTGACATCAAATTCCTCCGCCAGCTGATCCTCCGGCGGCAGCTTTTCTGCCCAGACTTCGTTCTGGATGCGGGCAATGATGTGGTTCGCCACATCCTCGAACAGCTTGATCCGCTGGATGGGGCTGCTCATTTGGTCATATCCACGAGGGTGACCTGCTCGCCGGACGCTGCCAGCTTCTCCAGCAGCAGACCGCCCACGGCCACATCCAGCATGCCGGTGCCGATGATCTGGGCATAAATACGGTCCTCGGGATCGGTGCGGGCGGGCATCATGCCGGCCAGCACCTCGGGAATCCGGATATCGAAGGAATCCGCCGTGATCTCGCCCATCTCCGCCAGTTCCTTGACATTGCCGCGGTGGAGGGACTGACCCACCTGATCAACGGCGATCTTATCGGCCTTACGTACCACATCGAAGGAGGTCTCACGGAAGGAGCCCATGGTCATGACGAGGCTGCCCTTCTTGAGCCAGGGTTCTTCCACCAAATTGGCATTGGCATTGGTGACGGTGATGATGACATCCGCGCCACGGCAGCCCTCTTCATTGGTTTTGCACTTGACAAATTTCCACGGCGCATCGGGGAAACGGGCAATAAAGGCATCCTGCGCCTGCTCGGAAATATCGCAGAGGCGGACTTCCTTCATGGGAACAACCTTGCTCATGCAGAGCAGGCTGTAGTAGGCCATCAGACCGGTGCCGATGATGGTGATGATGTCCGTAGAGGCAGCCAGCAGCTTCGTCATAATGGCAGGCTGGGCGCCGGTGCGCATATCGTTGATATAGTCGCCGCTGATGAGGGCGCGGAGGATGCCGGTGCGGGAATCGGTGATGACCACATTGGCCTTGATATAGGGAAGCCCCAGTGCTTTGTTGCCGTCATAGCCGCCGACGACCTTCAGTCCTGCCACGTCCATAGGCGCGATATAGGCAGGCATGGAATTGAACCAGCCGGGAACGCCCGCTTCCGACATATCCGTGGTGATCTTATTGGGCATGATGACCTTACCCTCGCCATACCATTTCCACGTCTTTTCCACGCATTCAATGACGTCTTCCGCCGTCAGATACTTTCTGACAGTTTCCTCACCGATGATCATCGCCTTCTGTTCTACCATGATAAACACTCCTTCGTTTTATCAAATGTTCTGATTCCATTATAGATTTCTCCGAAGCAGATTGCAAGGACAGAAGTACCCCGTTTTGCAAGGTAATTCTCCCTGCGGGAATTTCCGCAACTGGCCTTTTTCCCGCAAATTGCTATTGACTTCCCCCACCCAGTTGCTAAACTAATCATGAATAGATTTGTCCCTGCGGGGACGATGGAGGAAACTGCCATGTTTATGCTGACGCTGCAGCAAGTGCTGAAGCTGTTTGTTTTCATGCTCATCGGCTTTGTGCTGCACCGCACCAAAACGCTTCCCGATGAGACCGCTTCGATTCTTTCCAAGCTGGAAGTGAATCTGCTGCTGCCGTGCCTGACATTCCGAACTTTTGCAGAGAACTTTACGCTGGAAAAGCTGACCTCGGATCCCGAACTGCTCATCATTGCGCTGATCTCTTCCCTTGTTACTCTGATCGTGGGCACGCTGATCGGACGTCACATCGGAACGGATCACTACGAGCAGAATGTCTGCATCTATTCCATCAACTGTCCCAATACCGGCTATGTGGGAACGCCGCTGGTACTGGGTCTCTTCGGAGCCGAAACGCTGATGAAGATGCTGATCTTTACCATACCCCTGGTTTGCTATACCTATTCCGAAGGCTACCGTCTTCTGACGGACAAGCGGGGCATTTCCATCCGTAATTTCATTGCCCCTCCGCTGATCGCCATGTTCCTGGGCGCCTTTGTGGGTCTTCTCCGCATCCCCATCCCCGCCATTTTCGGCGATGTCATTTCCGGTTGCGCGGACTGTATGGCGCCCCTCGCTATGGTGCTGACAGGCTGCATCATTGCCCAGTTCCGCTTCCGGGATATCCTGCGAGACCCTCACATCTACGAGGTCGTGCTGCTTCGCATGGTCGCCGTACCGCTGGTGGTTCTCTCCATTGCCAGGCTGCTGGATGTCAGCCATGAAATGATGGTTCTGCTGGCAGCCGTTTTCGCCATGCCCACAGGTCTCAATACCATTGTAGTTCCCGCGTCCATGAACCGGGATTGTCATCTGGGCGCAGGCATGACCTGCGTATCCAATATCTTCGGACTCTTGAGCATCCCGCTCTTTTTTGCAATATTCCTTTAATATCCCGCATTTGAATGAACAGGAGGAACCATCATGGAAAATCAGTTTTACTTTGATCTCGTCAGCAAGCATCGCGAGAAGATCCTTGAAGCGGAACGCTATATCTGGGAGCATCCCGAATCCGGCTTCAAGGAATGGAACACCAGCGCCTACATGGCCAAGATCTTTGAGGATGCCGGCTACACCCTGACCTACGCAGGCGACATTCCCGGCTTCTATACGGATCTCGATACCGGCAAGCCCGGCCCCAAGATCCTCATCATGGGCGAGCTGGACGCCCTTGTGGCTCCCACTCATCCCGAAGCATGGAACAACTGCGCCCATGCCTGCGGCCATAATGCCCAGTGCGCCGGCCTTGTCGGCATCGCGCTGGCGCTGAAGGAGCCGGGCGCTCTGGACGGCCTCTGCGGCTCCATCCGTCTGATGGCGGTTCCCGCGGAAGAGCTGATCGAAACGGACTACCGTGATTCCCTCCGTGAGCAGGGCCTCATCCACTACCTCGGCGGTAAGGTGGAATATATGTACCGCGGCTATATGGACGATGTGGATATCTCCTTCATGATCCACACAGGCTCCCGTACCCCCGAAAACAGCCATATCGTCTTCTCCTGCAACAAGGGCGCCAACGGCTGCATGGCCAAGAACATTGCCTACAAGGGCATGGCTTCCCATGCCGGCGGCAGCCCCCACAACGGCATCAACGCCATGTATGCCGCGACCCTCGGCCTCAATGCCATCAACGCCCTGCGTGAGACCTTCCGCGATGAGGACAAGATCCGCGTTCATCCTATCATGGAAGCCAACGGCAGCGCCGTCAATATCATCCCCGCCAAGGCTACCGTCAATACCTTCGTCCGCGGCACCTCCATGGATGCCATCGTAGCCGCTAACAAGAAGGTCACCCGTGCCCTCGCTTCCGGCGCGCTGGCCATGGGTGCGGAAGTCTTCGTATCCGACCGTCCCGGCTATGCGCCTCTGCTCAACTCCCCCGAGCTGATGGAGGTGGCCAAGGAATGCATGATCGCCGTCGCCGGTGAGAACGCGGTTTCCTTTGACGACAAGATGGGCGGAGGCTCCACCGATATGGGCGACCTCTCCACCGTCATCCCCTCCATGCATCCCCATGTGGCTGGTGCCAGAGGCAAGGGTCACGGCGATGACTACGGCATCGAAGATCCCGAGACCGCCTGCGTCAAGTCCGCCCAGTGCCAGGTTCTGATGGCCGTCGAGCTGCTGAAGGACAATGCCGCCAAGGCAAAGTACGTCATTGAAAACTTCAAGCCCGTGTATCCCTCCATCCAGGCTTACTTCGAGGCCGTCGATCAGCTGATGAGCGACCGTGATCTGGTCAAGTATACCGAGAACGGTGCGGAAGTGGTCTTCTGATCCGTTTTAAGCATCAAAAAAGCACCTGCCGGACGGCAGGTGCTTTTTGATTCCGTATGGGTAAGTTTTATTCGGCAACCGCACCGGTGCGGACAGCTTCGAAGTCCTCTTCGATTTCCTTGGAGGGCTTTTCGGTCAGCAGGGACACCACGACGATGCAGATGCAGGAGAAGATGAAAGCGGGCAGCAGCTCATAGATGGCAAACACGCCGCCCAGCTTGCTGATGACCAGCTTCCACAGGAAGACCATACCTGCGCCGCTGACCATACCGGCGATGGCGCCGGCCTTGTTGGTGCGCTTCCAGAACAGGGAGAAGAGCATCAGCGGGCCGAAGGTGGCGCCGAAGCCTGCCCATGCGAAGGAAACGATCTGGAAGATGACGCTGTTTTCATCCAGCGCGATGACGATGCCAATGAGAGCCAGCACCAGCAGAGTGATACGAGAGACCAGCATGACCTGCTTATCGGTGGCATTCTTCTTGCAGACGCCCTGGAAGATATTCTTGGCGAAGGCAGAAGCGGCGATGAGCAGATAGGAGTCCGAGGAGCTGATGGTGGCAGCCAGGATACCGGCCATAACAAAGCCCGCGATGATGGGAGGCAGGGAGTTGGTAGCCAGCGTGATGAAGATGTTTTCCGCAGCGGACTTAGTGAGGTGGGCATCGGGATAGACCTGACGGCCGACGATACCGATAAACACGGCAACGGCCAGAGAGATGCAGACCCAGATCATGGCAATGCGGCGGGAACGCTTCAGCTCATCCTCGTGACGGATGGCCATGAAGCGCAGCAGAACCTGCGGCATGCCGAAGTAGCCGAGACCCCATGCCATCATGGAGCAGACGGTCAGGAAGCCGTAGTCGGCAGCTTCGCCGAAGAGGGGCTTGCCGGCCTCGACGATCTGCTGGCCTTCGGCATTCAGCGTGGGCGTAGCCAGACCGAAGAATTCCAGGAAGCCGGGGATCTGCTTGGAATTCTCGATAACAGCGCCGATACCACCGGCCTGCATGGTGCCGAGGATGACGATCACAGCCAGCGCGACGATCATGACGATGGCCTGCATAAAGTCGGAAGCGCTTTCCGCGAGGAAGCCGCCCAGCACGGTATAGAGCAGAACAAACACCGCACCCACGATCATCATGGTGACATAGTTGGCGCAGAACAGGGTGGAGAACAGCTTGCCGCAGGTGACGAAGCAGCTGGAGGCATAGACGGTGAAGAAGATCAGGATGAAGGCCGCGGCGATCAGCATGATGGTCTTCTTGTTTTCACGGAAACGGTTGGAGAAGAACTCCGGCAGGGTGATGGAGTTGTTGGCACGGACGCTGTAGCGGCGCAGACGCTTGGAAACGACGAGCCAGTTGAGGTATGTACCGACGGCAAGGCCGAAGGCAGTCCAGAAGGCATCCGCAAGGCCGCACCAGTAGGCGACGCCGGGAAGACCCATCAGCAGCCAGCCGCTCATATCGGAGGCTTCGGCGCTCATGGCAGTGACCCACGGGCCGAGAGAACGGCCGCCGAGGAAGTAGGCTTCTGAGTTCTTGTTGGCCCGCTTTGCGTAAACCAGGCCGATCCCGATAACGGCCGCCATATAAACGACCATGGCGATCAGGATCTGTACGGTGTTGTTGTTCATAGATTTTTTCCTCTCGCTTGTGTTATTTTCGGAATATTTATGTTGAAAAGGTCACCGATTCCGAAAAGTTGCAGTTAGTTTACCACACTAGCGGAATAAAGTCAATCCTTTATATCTCTTTATATGTATATGACCCGCAGACTTTCGTCCGCGGGTCATAGTTTCGTAAACAATTTCGTTCATTATGCTTTATTCGCAAGGCGGTACTTGGGGAGACCCTCAGCCACGCGGGCAACCCGCTGGAAATCATTGGTCAGAACCGTGTCCACGCCCTGCCGCAGGAACATGGCGGCTTCCTCCGGATCGTCCGACCAGAAGACATTGACCGCGATGCCGTGGCGGTGCGCCCGCTCCACCGTTTCCGCCACATAGTTCGGGCCGTAGTGGGCGAAATGGGGCTTATAAAGCTGGATCTTGCTGCCGCCCACCTCCAGCGCCATGGCCACCAGATCATACCCAACGATGCGGTTCGCGCCGGCGCAGCGGGCGATATCGGGAGCGATGTCCCGCATCTGCTTGAGAACAGGAACGGTGCTCATAAAGTAGCAGTACTTTTCGCAGTCGTACTTGCGGATGAGCCGCACGATCTCGCGCAGATAGGTTTCGTCCAGCAGCTCATCATCGCTGCGGGTCTTGATATGGACATTCATCACCGTATGGCAGGCCAGCTTCTGCAGGATCTGCTCGAAGGTGGGGATCTTCAGCCCCTCGAACGCAGCGCTCTTTTTGATGCCGAAATCATACTGCAGCAGTTCCTCATAGGTATGCTCCCAAACGTTGCCGCTGCCGGTGGATACGCGGTCCAGCACAGGATCGTGGATGGACACCACCACACCATCCTTGCTGGGCCAGAGGTCAAATTCGATCTCCTCCGCGCCGAGGGCTACGGCTGCGCCATAGGCAGGCAGGCTGTTTTCGGGCGCCACGCTGTTGAAGCCGCGATGGGCGCAGATGCGGGGATAGGCCATGATGGCATCATGCCGCACGATGGCGCTGCCGCCGGGGCGGTACTTCCAGGGTCTTCTGCCCGCTTCGATATAGGCATGGTGCGGGGCAGGCGGATTGCCGAAGCCCGCGGGCTTCAGATACCGCTTGTGGGGGTCAAACTCCGCCGTACCAAGGCCGACTTCGTTCTTCATGTCGATCAGCACGGTGCCGTCCGGGGCGGTGATCATGCTGCAGCCGCCCAAAAGAGAATCCCCGCCCATGCTCACGGAGGAGCGCACCACATAGGCATTGCAGTGGTAGCCGCAGAACTTCGTGATCATCTCCAGCGCGTTGTGGGTATCGCTGCGCTGATGGGAGCAGCCGATGATGACATCGGGGTTATGGCGCGCCAGATTGGCGTAAGCTTCGTAAAAATAGAAATCGTAACAGGTCAGAAAGCCGTAGCGAACACCGTCCAGTTCCAGGATCGTGGGTTCGGAAAACTCCCATGTGTAATCCGTATCCAGCGCGTAGGCGTTCATCTCGCTGGGAACCAGATGCTGCTTATAGTAGCAGCCGGCTTTCTTGCCGTCTCTGCCGAAGGCAACGGTGGTATTCCGCAGCCCCGTTTCCGTTTCCGTCAGACAGCCCACAAATACGGCGGCATCGCAGCGTTTCGCCGTTTCCGCCGCTTTTTCCAGCAGCGGCTTCGTAAACTTTCCGTAGCATTCCTCCAGCTGCTGCCGCGTTTGGGTATGGCAAGGCAGGTCGGCATACTCCGGCAGCACGATCAGATCCAGACTTTCGTCACACTGCTCCAGCATGGCGAGGGTCTCGGCAAAGCGGGCATCGGACAGGGCATAGTCCATGGAAAACGCAGGCTGGATCACGCAGGCTTTCATTCGCTTTTCTCCCCTCCGTAGAGCGCCACATGGCGCTTAATGGCTTCAAACGTCTCATCGCTGAGGGCATGCTCGATCTTACAGGCATCGTTGGACGCAGTCTCAGGGCTGACACCCAGCCGCACCAGCAGGTCAGAAAGCACACGGTGGCGCTCATAGGTCTTTTCCGCCGTTTCTCTGCCGCTCTCGGTCAGATGGAGGAAGCCGTCTTCATCCACCGTAACATAACCGCCGCTCTTCAGAAGGCCGATGGCTCTGCTGACACTGGGCTTGCTGTAGCCCATATATTCGCTGACGTCGATGGATCGCACGGACTTACCCTGCAGTGATAACACGAGGATCGATTCCAGATACATTTCTCCGGATTCCTGCAGACGCATTCCATTCATCCTTTCTAACAGGTATTTGATTTATTCTACATGATTGCCGCTAAAAAATCAAGACTGCATCGTATACTGCGATACAGTCCTAACTTTTTCGGTATAAATGAAAGGGATCAGAGGCTTCTGTGCAGCTGGAAGGAATACTTGTCCGTGCGGTAATAGCCCCGCTTGTATTCCACCGTCCGCATACTTTCATCGAGGATCACCGTTTCCAGCACCAGCACTGCCGTGCCTTCGGGGATCTGCAAAATAGATGAGATCCGTGCATCGGCATTCACCGCCAGCACCCGCTGATCCACCTTTCCGATGGTGGTCATCGTTCTGCCGTAGAGGTCAAAGGTTGAAAAAGCTTCGCCTTCCGCTTCCGCCGCCATGGCAGCCTTGTGGAAGCGCAGCCCCACGGGCTTCTGCAGACAGGAATCATAGAACACCACCGGTTCTTCCTCTGCGTAGCCCAGCAGCATCAGGCGGGAAACGCCGCAGCCATCCGTCTGCAAAAGCAAAGCGCTGTCCGTATTGTACGAATGCTCTTCAAATGATATGATCTTCGTATAGCCGCGGTAGCCCTGCTGCGCCAGCGTCTGCGCAAAGGTGCTGATATGCACCAGCCTGTCGCGGATCACGGGGCGGCGGACAAAGCTGCCCTTGCCCTGATGGGATGTGATCAGTCCTTCCGCCTCCAGCAGTTCCAGCGCCTTACGCACCGGAATACGGCTGACACCGTAGCTTTCGCACATTTCCCGTTCGGAAGGCAGCTTATCGCCATCCGCATAGCGGCCTTCGCGGATCTCTCTGCGGATCAGATCACGGATTTGCTGATAAAGCGGCTCTGCCGCGTTGTGACGGATCATTCTGCCACCTCCTCTGTATGCAAGCATACCATCTTTGCGGAAAAGTTGCAAGGCGTTTTCGCTCCGACTGTATTGACAACCCCATTTCATAGTGTTATACTCCGCTTGTAATTACTTGTTATTACAAGTTATCATCTGTCATATCAGGAGGAAACGAACCATGAGCAAGGAAACACTGCGAATTATCTCCCCAAACGGCCATCTGGGCTTCGCTCCCACCAAAGAAGAAAGCTTTTGGTTGGGTGCCGCCACCAAACCGGACTACTATTGCTGCGACAGCGGCAGTGACGATATCGGCCCCGTGCCCCTGGGCGCAGATAAGTGCGCCAGTCATCCCGAGCATCAGAAGCACGATCTGGAGCTGATGCTGCTGGCAGCCCGTGAGCAGAATGTTCCCATGATCATCGGCTCTTCCGGCGATACCGGCACCAATTCCCGCGTGGATATGTATGTGGGCTTCATCAAGGAGCTGGCCAAAAAGCATCATCTGGCACCCTTCAAGCTGGCCTACTTCTATTCCGAGGTGGAGCCCGCTGAGATCCGCCGCCGCATGGAGGCAGGTCAGGTCATCGAGGGTCTGGACGGCCGCACAGACCTGACCTTCGAGGAACTGGACGGCACCGACCGCATCGTTGCCGTAGCGGGCGTGCATCCCTTCATCAAGGCGCTGGAAATGGGTGCGGACGTCATTATAGGCGGCCGTTCCAGCGATGCCGCCGTCTTCGCCGCTCCCGCCATCTATGAAGGCTTTCCCGACCATATTGCCTACTATTGCGGCAAGGTACTGGAATGTGCCTCCTTCTGCTGCGAGCCCTATGGCGCCAAGGAATCCGTCATCGGCACCATCACAAAGGATGATGTGAAGGTCACGGCCTGTGCCCCCTTCCAGCGCTGCACCGTCGCCTCCGTAGCAGGTCATGCCATGTATGAGCGCACCAATCCTTATTATGAATATGTGGCCGGCGGTATGATGGATATGTCCGAATGCGTCTACGAACAGTTTGACGAAAAGACCTGCCGTATCACCGGTGCCAAATTCGTCCCCATCGAAGGTAAGGTCAAGGTCAAGCTGGAAGGCTCCGGCAAGGTCGGCGAGCGCTACATGGGCATGGCAGGCATCCGCGACCCCTATACCATCAAGCACATCGACAAGGTCATCGACTGGGCAAAATCGCAGGCAAAGGAACGGTTGGGCGACAAGCCCTATCAGCTGAGCTACCGCATCTTCGGCAAGAACGGTGTTATGGGCGATCTGGAACCCATCAAGGAGACCAAGTCCCATGAACTGCTGGTGGTGGTCGAAGGCGTTTCTCCCGATATGAAGGTGGCCGAGGAAGCCACGCTGATCGGCACCCGTCAGATCTTCTATGCCCGTCTGCCCGAGGTCAAGGGTACAGCAGGCACGGCAGCCTTCGTGCTGGACGAAGTGACGGAGATTTCCCCCGCCTACCGCTGGACACTGAACCACACGGTGGAAGTGGATGATCCGCTGGAACTGTTCCCCATCACCATGATCGACATTGAATAAGGAGGCCTCACTATGAAAACGATGAAACTCGTGGATCTGGCCAAGACCATCCGCAGCAAGAATGCCGGTGTTGACCGCATTACCTTTGATATCATTTTCCGTGAACCGGAAACCTATTATATGGTGAAGAATTCCGGCGCCATCTCCCCCGATTCTGTCTGCGCTCTCTTCGGCATTGAAAAGACCCGTCTGGCCGATTTTGTGGAATTTGACCCCGGCTATGCCATCAAGTTTACCATCAACCGCACCCAGCCCTCCGGCTCGTTCGGCGAAGGCGACGTGTTCGGCTGCCAGCAGTATCCCCCGCTCTATGACTTTGAGATCCCTGTAGCCGAATAATGCAAAACAGGAGGAATCCCCATGCAGCTCACCTTTGGAAATCTGCTCGGCGCGCTGGTCACGCTGGCGCTGGTCTTGATCGTCGGCATCCGTGCCGGCAAAAAAGTGAAAAATGCCGGTGATTTTACAAACGGCAGCGGCATGGGTGTTCCGATGATCGCGGGTTCTCTGGTGGGAACGCTGGTAGGCGGCGCCTCCACCATCGGCACCGCCCAGCTGGCCTTCCATTACGGCTTCTCCGCATGGTGGTTCACGCTGGGCGGCGGCATCGGTCTTTTGGTGCTGGCGCTGGTATTCGTAAAGCCCATGGTGCGGGGCGGCTATCGCAGCCTCCCGCAGATTCTTTCCCATGTCTACGGCAAAAAAGCGGCGACCCTTTCTGCCCTGCTGATGTCGGCTGGCACGTTTATCAGCATCATTTCCCAGCTGCTCTCCGGTCAGGCGCTGATTCTTTCCGTGGCGCCTGTTGGCAAGGCAGCCGCCATGCTCATCGTGATCGCGCTGATGGCCGCCTATGTAGTCTTCGGCGGTGCGTGGGGCGCAGGCATGGTGGGTATTCTGAAAACCGTGCTGCTTTATGTGGCCACCGTGGTCTGCGGACTCTGCTCGCTGCGGCTGGCAGGCGGTCTTTCCGCTCTGCGGGAAGCCTTGCCCGCGGCGCAATTCTGGAATCTTTTTGCCCGCGGAATCTGGAAGGATGGCGGTGCGGGGGCTTCTCTGCTCTTCGGTGTGCTGACCACGCAGGCCTATCTGCTGCCCGTTCTCTCCGCGAAAAATGAGAAGATCTCCAAAGCAGGCGCCATGACAGGCGGTCTTCTGACCGTCATTGTGGGCATCGCGGGTATTTTTGTGGGCATGTATATGCAGCTGAGCGCCCCGGAGATCGATCCCGCCACAGCCATGCCCCTGTTTATCCTGCGCCATCTGCCCGGTTTTGTGGGCGGCATGGTGCTGGCCACGCTGCTGATCGCCATTGTGGGTACCGGCGCAGGTCTTGCCTTGGGGATTTCCTCCATGCTCTGCGGAGATCTCTACCGCTCCGTCCGCCCCAACGCAAAGGATCGGGAGCTTTTGCTGGTCTCCCGCGGGGTGATCACCGCCGTACTGCTGCTGGCCGCATGGTTCGGCTTCAGTGAGGCAGGCTCACTGATCCTCAGCTGGAGCTTCCTCTCCATGGGTCTGCGCGGTGCCGTGGCCTTCGCGCCCATGTGCTTCGCCCTGTTCGCGAAACGGACTGTCCCGCGTCCCTTTGCCGTCGCCGCCATGATCGCGGGGCCCGTGCTGGTGGCCGCCGGTTCGTATCTGCTTCCTGCCGAAATCGACCCCTTGTTCCTTGGTATGGCCGGTGCGCTGCTGATCTGTGCCGTCGGTTGGCTTGCCGGAAGACCGAAACAATAAAGACCGTTCGTGTATGAAACCCCCGTCTGTGTCACAAAAACAGACGGGGGTTTTCTCAGATCAGCAGACCGCCCAGCAGGAGAAGGCTTGTCAGCAGCAGATTGAGCAGCTGGAACGGAAGGCTCCATTTGACCCATTTGCCATAACTGACGTCCGCAAGACCGAGGCTGATGAGCAGCACGGGATTCGTGGGATAAAATACATTGGAGAAGCCGTCGCCAAAGGCAAAGGCAGAAACGCAAAGCTGCGCGGAGATCCCGAAGATTTCCGCCATGGGCAGGATCAGCGGCATCATGAGGAACACTTTGGCAGAACCGGAGCTGATGAAGAAATTCATCGCCAGCACCAAAAAATAGAGAAAGAGGATCACGACCCATTTGGGCAGCACGGAAGCCGTCTGCACGGCGGCATGGAGCAGCGTATCCAGAATCCCCGCTTCCTCCATGGTGAATTTGATGGAGCTGGCCATCAGGATCATCAGCACCGCGGGAAGAATGCTCAGCAGGCCCGCAAGGAAATGCCCGCCCAGTTCCTTCACCGTCATGCCCGAAAGCAGCACCGCTGCCACACCCGCCGCAAGGAACATGACTGCCACGATGATCATCGTGAGATCCTGCAGGGCAGGCACCACCGCGCTGCAAAGCACCAACGCGATCCCCGCGCCAAGGATACCCGCAAATGCCCAAAGGCCGCGGTTCTTTTCGGGCGAGAAGGCATCGTCCTCTTTCTGCAGCTGTTCCGCAGGCCGCTCGATCCTTTTGGCATAGCGGCGCAGGAAAGCCAGCAGCAGCAGATAGATCAGCACGAAGCACAGCAGGCGGTTGCCGATGCCGGAGAACATGGGAAGCCCCGCCACCTGCTGGGCAAGTCCCACCGTAAAGGGATTGCAGACACCGGAGGCAAAGCCGCAGCCCGCCGCCAGCAGGCTCATGCCGAGACCCGTCAGCGCGTCCCAGCCGAGGCGGACGGATAGCCCCACCACCAGCGGAACCAGCGGAACGCACTCCTCAAAGGAACCGATAAACGCGCCCATCGACATAAAGAACAAAACGATAACGGCCTGCAGCCGATACTTGGCATGGCCAAAGCGGGAAGAAAGCCGCCCCAGCATATAGCGCATGAGGCCGCCCTTCTCCAGCGCGTTGAAAATGCCGCCCACCACCAGCAGAAACGCGATGACCGCGATCAGCGTTCCGCTGCCGGAAGCGCCCAGCACCAGCACGGGAGAGAGCAGCCAGCGTCCAAGCGAGATGCCGCCTTCCACATAACGGAATTCGCCGCTTGTATCGATGATCGTATCTCCGCCGTCCGTCACGGTTCGGGGATAGGCGCCTGCAGGGATCAGAAAGGTCAGCCCGTAGGTCAGCGTCATCAGCACCAGCAGCACAAGGATGGCGCCGAGAAAAGATTTCGCGCTGATATCGAGTCCTTTTTTCTTCATAATTATTCACCGATTTTCTTTTTTTCGCCAATTATACCATGTAAACCCTGTTTTGTATACAGGCAATCCGAAAATCTATTCATCCCTCTGCCCGTTCCTTGACTTTCTGTCAGAACATCCTCTATAATAACAGCATAAACATTGCAAAAGGAGACCCTGTCATGACCATTCTTGTTACAGGCGGTGCCGGCTATATCGGCAGTCATACCGTTGTGGAGCTGCTGCAGGCAGGTCACACCCCCATCATTGCCGATGACCTCTCCAATGCCCGCGCGGATGTCATCGACCGTATCGAAACCATTACGGGTCAGCGCCCTGTTTTTTATCAGACGGACTGTAAGGATGCCGCCGCGCTGCGCCGAATTTTTTCTTCCCATCCCATTGATGCCGTCATCCACTTTGCCGCCTTCAAAGCTGTGGGCGAGAGTGTCAAGCTGCCGCTCAAGTATTACAGGAACAATCTGGATACCGCCCTGACGCTGCTGGAGGTGATGGAGGAATTCGGCTGCAAAAACTTCGTATTCTCCTCCTCCGCCACGGTCTACGGGCCCAACAACCCCTACCCCTACCGCGAAGAGATGAAGGCCATCGAGTCCTCCAGCCCCTACGGTTGGACGAAGGTCATGATCGAGCGGATCCTGACCGACTACTGCACCGCGAAGCCCGATTTCAGCGCCGTTCTGCTGCGTTACTTTAATCCCATCGGCGCCCACGAAAGCGGCCTTCTCGGCGATGAGCCCAACGGCATCCCCAACAATCTGATGCCCTATATCGGCCGCGTCGCTGCGGGACAGCTGGAAAAACTGACGGTCTTCGGCGGTGATTACGATACGCCAGACGGCACCTGTCAGCGGGATTATCTCCATGTGGTCGACCTCGCCGTCGGTCATCTGAAAGCGCTTCAATACTGCGCAGCCCACAAGGGCGCGGAAGCCTTCAACCTCGGCACCGGCAGCGGTGTTTCCGTCCTGGAACTGGTAAATGCCTTCCAAAGCGCCAACGGCATTGACCTCCCCTACACCGTCGGCCCGCGCAGAGAAGGCGACCTGCCTGCCTTCTGGGCGGATGCCTCCAAGGCCAAGACTCTGCTGGGTTGGGAAGCCGTCCACACGGTGGAGGATATGTGCCGCAGCAGCTGGAATTTTGCGAAAAATGCCCGCTGATCGATACCATATAAATGACCGCAGCACCATACTGATGGTGCTGCGGTTTCCTATTTCTCAAAGCGGAATTCGGCTTACTAATGCTTACCGCTCCTGCGGGAAGACCACGCCCCATTGGCGGCGCAGTTCATCCATGATGCGAAGCACGAAGATGCTCTCCTCCAGCGGCATGGACTCGCTTTCCGTTTTTCCTTCGCGGATGCAGCGCACCGCCTCGCGGAATTCATATTCATAGCCGCTGATCTGCTGCGGCACCTCATGGCGCTCCAGCAGCTGATCCTGCGTATCGTAGACTTCGATCCGCTGCGGATTATTGATATTGCTGACGACGATATAGCCCTTTTCGCCATGGAGGATGCCCTGACGGTCGGAGCGGCAATAGGTGCTGTGGTTCAGTACCGCCATGCGTCCGTCCTTCCAGAACAGGCTGATGGACTCCATGCCGTCTACACCCGTGGGCATCAGCTGCACCGAGGATTCGATCCGATCCAGTTCGTTGCCGAAGGCCATCAGGGCAAAGTTGAGGCCGTAAACACCCAGATCCAACAGCGCACCGCCTGCCAGCGCAGGATCCTTGATGCGGGGCTTGAAGGCATTATAGTAGCTGAGATTGGCAGTGAGGTTGGTGATCTTGCCCACGATGCCGCTATCGATCACATCCAGCAGCATTTGCCGCGACGGCATATAGCGCGTCCAGATGGCTTCCGCCGCATAAACACCCTTTTCCCGGGAAATCGCGCGGATCTCTTCCGCCAGCTTCGCATTGATGCAGAAGGACTTTTCGCAGATCACGGCCTTGCCGTGTTCCATAGCCAGCCGCATATGGTCATAGTGGAAGACATGGGGTGTGGCCACATAGACCAGCTCCACTTCCGGATCGCTGACCAGCTCCTCATAGCTGCCGAAGGCCTTTTGGAAACCATGCTCCGCGGCAAAGGCCTGTGCCTTTTGCAGAGAACGGGCAGCCACCGCATAGCACTGCACTTCCTCCATCGCGGAAAGCGTCCGCGATACGACGCCCGCGATATTACCTGCGCCCAAAACACCGATCTTCATTCTGGTTCACCGTTCCTTTCCAAATCGTCCGCTTCCTGATCCCGACGGCTCCAGCCCGTCTTGGAATACAGGATTTTCTGTTTATGATAGAGGCTGTGATAGCCGGAGAGCAGGTAGCTCACCGCCGCAGCCGTGAGATAATACGGCATTCCCGCAAAGCCGAACAGTTCAAAAGCAATGAGCAGCGCCGTGATGGGACAGTTGGTCACGCTGCAGAACAGCCCCGTCATACCGCAGGCCGCCGCCAGCGGCACAGGCAGCCCCAGCACAGGCGCCAGCACGCAGCCCAGCGCCGCGCCGATGGTAAAGGAAGGCACGATTTCCCCGCCCTTGAAGCCCGCGCCCAGTGTCAGCGCCGTAAAGAGCATTTTGAGCAGGAAGGACAGACTGTCCGCTTCGCCCTCATGGAAAATACGCTCGATGATGCCCATTCCCGAACCGAGATACTGCTTCATTCCCGGCAGGAAGGAAAGCCCCATGACCAGCAAGCCGCCCACCGCAATGCGCAGGTACGGATTGCGGAGATGTTTTTCATACAGATGCTCCGCCTTGTGAAGGATCAGGCAGAAGAGGATGCCCGCCGCAGCCACCGCCGCGGAAAGCCCCACCACCTGCAGGAAGGAAAGCGGAGAAAGGGAGCCCAAGTCCGCCACGGGGAATATTTCGGGAGGAACCTTCAGAAGCCCCGCCATCATATGCGCCGTCAGCGATGCCGTCACGCAGGGCACCAGCGCAGCATAGTGCATGGCACCCACAGCCACCACTTCCAGCGAAAAAACCGCAGCCGCCAGGGGCGTTCCGAACATGGCGGAAAAGCCCGCGCTCATACCGCACATGACGATGATGCGGCGATCGAACGGCTTCAGCCGCAGGAGACTGCCCAGCTTTTTCGCGATGCTTCCGCCCAGCTGCAGCGCCGCGCCTTCCCGACCGGCAGAGCCGCCAAACAGCTGCGTGATCACCGTGGAAAGAAAGATCAGCGGCGCCATTTTAAAGGAGATCTCCGAAGAACTCTGAATGGACGCCAGCACCGTATTGGTGCCGCGGTCATCGTGATTCTTCGTCACGCGGTAGAGAAATACGATCAGAAGGCCGCCCAGCGGCAGCCCCAGCACCAGCAGCGGCCATGCAGCCCGCAACTGGTTGACATAAATTAATACATGCGCGAATCCCGATGCTGCCGCACCCACGATCACGCCCACCAACCCTGCGATCAGCAGCCATTTGAGCAGCACAGGCAGCGAGCGGACATAGTCCCCTCCGTGCCGCACCGCAGCCTCACGGGCATGGCGCAGCAACTGCCCGCCGTCCTTCCGGTTCTTTCCCATCCGATTCTCTCTCCCCTTTTCTCATCTATTCTTCAGTATAAATCACTTTGCTTCAAAAGTAAACATCGCGGATCATCGGCAGTAAAAAACCGCGCCTTTCGGTCAAAGGCGCGGTTTTTGAGCTGCTTAACGGTAGAGATTGAGGTCACCGGATGCCACGATTTCGGGCAGGGAAACGCCGCTGTAGACGCCGCCGAACAGCCACTTGACCTCCACGGGCACCGTGGCGCTGGCGCCGTCGGAGATGGTGATGTTATAGGTTTTGTTCGCCACGTGGTTCGTCACAAGGCTGGAGGATTCAAAGCTCAGCTCCGGCATGCTCAGAGCGGTCGGTGTGCCATAGGCAGAGACGATGAGCGCCCCGGGAGAAGCGCCGGAATAGAGCGTATAGGATTCCACATAGACATCCAGCGTCAGTTCGGCAGAGGTGCTGCTGGTGGTAGTGCAGCTCCAGTAGACCACCAGATTCACATTCACGCCCGTGGAGGAGCGGAAGCTGCCGGAGCCGATCGTCCGCGGCACAAACTGAGGCACCGCAGGCTGAGAAGGCACAGGGTCGGGCTTCTTTTCCGGCTGCTGGGTCTGGGTCTGCTGCTGGGTCTGCTGCTGCGGTTCGGGCTGAGGCTGCGGGATACTGATCTGCGGGGTATAGAGGGTGCCGGTCTGCTTGCCGTCCTCGGTGGTGTTTTCGTCCTTTTCGGAGGGCAGCGTGGGCAGCTTGATCTCGTCCTCGTCCTCATCCCCGTCCTGCGTTTCGTCCGCGTCGGCATCCTCAGTAGGATCCTTCTGCGGCTTTCTGTCATCCTCCTGCCATGCCAGCGTACCCTTGTCCTCATTGTCCAGGGCAGGCCCTTTATCGGAAGGAGCATCCGCCAGAAGGATCACCAGAAGAAGGATCACGACCACAAACAGAACCACAAAGGTTGCTGCCGTAGAGGTTCCGTGTTTCATAAAACCGCTTCCTTTCCGTTCAGATTCAGAATACTTTTTTTCAGTATAGCACAAAATGTTCCGCTGCGGAATCCCCTTTTTCGGAACTTATCTCTGTTTCTGATCTTCCCGCAAAATTTTTTCAAAAAAATTTGCAGAATTTAAAACCGAACGGGATCTTCGATCGTCAAGAAGACAGAAACAATAAAAAAGGAGATTTCACTTATGGAAAACTTACTCACCGCTCTTCAGAATGCAGACCGCGTCTGCAGAAACGCCAATGTTCACTATGAAGCCGCTGCCCGCATCGAGCAGGAAGCGGAAGCCCTGCAGGCCGCCGCGAAGAAGACCAAGATCAAATGGATCCTGATCGGCATCGGCATCTGGTACCTCATGAACATAGTCGGCACGATCTTTATGCGGATCCCCTACATCGGTGCGGTGCTGGTGGTGCTCTGTTCGCTGGCAGGTATGGCAGGCGGTATCTATATTGGCATGAACGGCCTTCGCAGAGCCAAAGCAGAACAGAACGCAAAGCTGACCAAGCTCCGCGGCAGCGCACAGGCCGAACGGGACAAGGCACAGGCGATCTGTGACGCGGGTTGGCGCGAGCTGGCCATCCTGCCCGAGGACTACCGCTATCCGCTGGCCTCGACCTATCTGGTTCGCGCTGTTGCCGCCGGCAGAGCGACGACCCTCGCCGAAGCGCTGGACCGCTTTGACGCGCAGCTGCACCGCTGGAAGATCGAGCATGCCAACGATCAGATCGTTTCCCAGCAGCAGGCGCAGTCCAAATACCTCAAAAGCATCGATAAGACCTCCAAGGTCAATGCCGCTGCCAACGTAGCCAACGCGGTATTCAACATCGCCTCCAAATTCTGATAAAAAACAGGAAGGATTCAAGTCGAATCCTTCCTGTTTTTTAATGCTCCATTACGAATTTCTTCGTAGTCGGATGGAAGAAGAGGCACAGCATCGGCGCGAGGGAGATCAGATTTCCCGCAAAAAAGACCAGATACAGTGGAAATACATCGCCCAAAAGTCCGTAGATCAGACAGGAAAGCGCCATGCCGCCGGTGGATGCCGCCTGCACAAAGCCAAGGATCGCGCCTCTGTTCATTTCCGGCATCGCCAGCATCAGAGAAGCATTGAAGATGGTATTTCCCGCGCAGTTGGCCGCGGATGCCAGCATTGCCGCAATGCACATCGGTACAAACCGCGAGGAAAGATACACCGCGCAGAAAAAAAGAACCGAGCAGGAGTAGCAGACCGCCATGACCCAAAACCGTGCCTGGGGCGTCAGCTTGACGGTGCCCAGCACCAGCACGCACACCAGGGAAGCCGCCGTCCATACCGCCATCAGATAGCCGTACCTATCCACGGCAAAGCCTTTTTCCATGCAGAAAGGCAGCATCAGACTCAGCGGACCTGCCGCCAGCAGGTTGAGCAGCAGCATACTGGGTACAAAAAGCCGCAGACATGGATCGGAAAAGATCATCTTCACCGCGTCGCGGGAATCCCGCAGAACGCCTTTGACCGTAACCGTTTTTCCCTGCTGCACCGTTTTCGGCACTCGGATCAGCAGTTCGGAGCAGGCGGAATACAGGTTGCTCACTCCGTTGAGGATCACGATGAGCGGAACGCCGAAGAAGGCCACCATTGCACCGCTGAAGGCGCTGCCCAGCAGATTGATAAGGGAATTGGAGCCGGAGAAGACAGACTGACCGCGCACCATATCATCGTGGGGAATGATATCGATCATCAGCGTGCTGACGGAGGGAGAATAGAACACGCTGCCGAGGGCTGCCAGAAAGGCAGCGATCAGAATGCCGGGGATGCTGAGCCGATCCCTCCATGCCAGAATGCCGACCGACAGCATCAGAACGCCCTGCATCACATCCATGCCCACCATCACCCACTTGCGGTTGCACTTATCCACGATGCTGCCTGTGAAGGGCGAAAGGAACATGGTGACGAACATGGAGATGGCGGACATGATGCCCATCAGTCCGCTGGAACCGGTCTGCTCATAGACCCAGTAGCCGATGGCGACACTGTACATCAGATCGCCGACGGTGCTGACGGCATTGCCCTGCAAAAGCAGGATAAAATCTCTGTTCCACAGCTTTTTTCTCACAGGCTCACCTCCCCATTTCCCCGATTATAGCACAAGCGTACATTTTCCGTCAATCAACCGCCTGTTGACGGCAGAAAAAGCCCGCTCAACCGACGGTTGAGCGGGCTTTGATCCTTGAATACTGATCATTTCATCCTTCTGTCCGGATCGATTTCAGGAACAGCGCATTCAGTTCATCCCATGTGACTTTCTCATTTTCCGTGATCGTGCGGATCAGTTCCTCCACCTCTGCGATCGAGGCATCCAGATAGTCATTGATGATATCCACACGGGGGCCAAGACCCAGTTCCGAGGTTTCCGTTTTCTTTTGCAGCAGGTCATTGACGGCAGGCTTCAGCGCCTCATCGAGGCAAGCCTCCGCGAGATCGGAAAAGCGCATGGGAGGAGGCGTCTGCTTCTGCAGGATCCAGCGGCAGGCAAGGATGGGGCGCAGCACATAGAAGTACTTTTTGAGCTTCACCATATCTCCCCTGAGATATTCCCGATAATTTGTTTTGGCGGTGCTGAGATAGTGGTGCAGGCCCGCCTTCTTTTGGAAGAACGTTCCGATGACCGCGGAGATCTCCGCCCATTCCGCCGTGGTCTTATAGACGATGGGGGAACTGTTCCATTCGAACAGGGTCGGATTGGAATTGTAGAGCAGCCGCAGTGCCTTCTGCAGATCCCAGCCGTTGATGTCCAGGGTATCATCCAGCTGCCATTCGATGACGTCGCGGGTCTTATCCAGCCGCAGATAGAATTCCTGCGGGCGGACATAGATGAAGCGGACGTCGTAGTCACTGTCGGGCGAGGCAAAGCCCCAGGCACGGCTTCCCGACTCGATGCAGTGAATGATCCGGATATTCTCGCGGGCTTCTATTTCCTTCAGCTTGGCAGGAATGATCTCCTGCACGATTCTTTCATGCTCCGTCACGGCAATCCTTCCCTTCGGTTCTTTTGTTCCAGTATAATCCATCACCGCGAAAAAATCCAGTACCTCCCCGGCAGGCTGCATTTTAATTTCGAATCTCTCCTTCCTCTTGGGTTTGACGGTGATTATGGATACAATTCTCGGCAACCGTTTGGAGAATGTACCCCTCCTGCACATTTTGTACCCCAAGTAATAAAAATGTACCCCAAGGATTGCGAATAAGCCTTGGGACATCAGATAGATAAATTGGAATTTACTCAGTTAGTAATCTTTCAGTTTCTTCCATGTCCCTTGCAATCAGCGGAC
>JAFSHY010000051.1 GCA_017440065.1 Oscillospiraceae bacterium
AGGGGAATCGAACCCCTGATTTCGCCTTGAGAGGGCGACGTCTTAACCGCTTGACCATGGAGCCATTGGCTGGGGAACTAGGATTCGAACCTAGACAATACGAGTCAGAGTCGTAGGTGCTGCCGTTACACAATTCCCCATCGCGTTTGGTGCGAGAATGATTATATGACAGCTTGGTCCGAAAGTCAATACCCAAATTGAAAAAAAACTGACTTTTTTTCTTCCTCCGGGGAAAACTGTGGGAAAAGGAGGAAGAACATGATCCGTCTGACCAATGTGACCAAGAGTTACCAGACCAGGAAGCAGCCGCCTGTTCAGGTGCTGCATTCCGTAAGCCTGCATATTCCCGAGGGATCCTACACGGCCTTTGTGGGGCCGAGCGGATCGGGCAAATCGACGCTTATGAACATTCTGGGATGCCTTGATCTGCCAACGGAGGGCGAATATCTGCTGGATGGCGAAAACGTGAGCTGCATGACGCCGCCGGAGATGACGCGCGTGCGAAAGGAAAAGATCGGCTTTGTCTTTCAGGGCTACCAGCTCATGAACCGGCTGACCGCCGAGGAAAACGTGGCCTTCCCGCTGATGCTTCGGGGAATGGAAAAGGAAAAGCGGCTTGAAGAAGCGCGGATGATGCTTTCGCGCGTGGGGCTGGAGGGGCGGGAGAAGCATCTGCCGCGCGAACTCTCCGGCGGACAGCAGCAGCGCGTGGCGCTGGCGAGGGCGCTGATTGCCAAACCCCGGCTCCTTCTGTGCGACGAACCCACCGGCGCTCTGGACGGGGAAAGCCGCGACGGCATCCTTCAGATGCTGGAAAACCTTCACCGCGAGGGCCACACCATCGTGCTCATCACCCACGATCAGTCCGTTGCCCATCGCGCAGGCAGGCGCTACTGCGTGGCGGATGGGCACGTGCTTGCGATGGAGGCAGGAACGGGGTATAATGAAGAAGGAAAGGAGGAAGGCCCATGAAAAAGCTGCTGGCGCTGCTTTGTGCGCTGGTGTGCCTGTGTTCGCAGGCGCTGGCGGAGGAGGCGACGGTGGAGGAGGAACTCGCCCTCTATCTTCGCATGTACGACACGCTGGGCGCGTCGATTGCCGTCATTCAGAACGGCGAGGTCACCTTCCTTCACACCTATGGCAAAACGAAGCCGGGCGGTGAGGAGATCACCTCCGACACGCTGTTTCAGGCGGGCAGCATCTCCAAGATGGTGGCCAACATCGGCCTGATGCAGCTGGTGACAGAACGGAATATCCCGCTGGATACGCCGCTTTCCGATCTGCTGGGCATGCCGGTCGCCCATCCCCAGTATCCGCAGACGCCCGTCACCCTCCGGCAGCTGATGACCCACACCGCGTCCCTCCGGGACGGAGGCTTTTATCAGGAAGCGCTGGGCAAGAGCGGGGAGATGCTTTCCAGCGTCTTTTCCAAAAAGGATGAATATGCCTTCCACGCCGACATGAAGCCCGGCACGAAGCGGCAGTATTCCAACTTCGGCGGCGGCCTGATCGGCGCGCTGGTGGAAAAACTGAGTGGTCAGACCTTTGATGAGTACATGCAGGAAAACGTCTTTGGTCCGCTGGGGATTACGGCTGCCTATCAGGCGGCGCTGATCCCGCAGGACCGGATGCTTGCCGATATCTATCACATGCCCGAAAAGACGCTGGGCAAGCGGCTTCGGGACGATACCGGCCTGATTGCCGAGCCCGATTTTGAAACGCACTATTTCCTCACCGCAGGCAAACTGATCATCTCCGCGCCCGATCTGTGCAGGATTCTGATTGCCCTGTGCGACGGCGGCATTTACGAAAACAGCCGCATCCTCTCCGAATCCGCCGTGCAGGAGATGACCACCCGTCAGAACGACATCGGCTCCGTCGCCTGCCAGAGCGGCCACGGGCTGTTTATGAACATCATCACCGACGATCAGGTGCAGGGCCGCACGATGTATGGTCACGGCGGCAAGGCGTACGGGATGCTGTGCGCAGCGTACTTTGACCCCACCGACCGCACCGGCGTGGTGATGCTCACCAACGGCTGCGAGGACGACAGCATGCACAATGGCGTAGGCATGCTTGGGCGCGTCATCATGCGCATCTGCTACAACCGCATCGTCAATCCCACCCACGAAACCGAAGAC
>JAFSHY010000052.1 GCA_017440065.1 Oscillospiraceae bacterium
CCGCGGTGTGCTGGAGGAAGTGCTTCCCCGCAAGAACAGCTTTATCCGTCCCGCTGTCTGCAATCTCGATGCGCTGGTCATTCTTTGCTCCAATGTGATCCCTGTGACCGATCCGTTTCTGATCGACCGCGTCACGGCCATTGCGGGCAATCAGAATGTGCCTGTGATCCTTTGCGTCAATAAGGTGGATGAGGATGCGGAAGATCTGCTGACGGAGACCTACCGTAAGGCGGGCTATCATACCATCCGCACCAGCGCCGTGACAGGGGAAGGTGTGGAGGAACTGCGCTCTGCTATTGCCGGAAAGACCGTGGCATTTACGGGCAATTCCGGCGTCGGCAAGAGCAGTATTTTAAACTGCCTGTATCCCGAACTGTCCATCAAGGTCGGAGAGGTATCGGATAAGCTGGGACGCGGACGGCACACGACTCGCCATGTGGAGCTGTACCGCCTGCCCGACGGTACTTATGTTGCCGATACTCCGGGATTCTCTTCCTTTGATACGGAACGGATGGATCTGGTGCTGAAGGAAAATCTTCAGTATGCCTTCCCGGATTTTGCGCCTTATCTCGGCCAGTGTCGGTATAATGACTGTGCCCACCTGAAAGAACCGGGCTGCGCGGTGCTGAAAGCGTTGGAGGACGGGGAGATCTCTGCCAGCCGTCATGCCAGCTATGCCCGCTTGTATGAGCATGCCAAAGAGATCCGCCTTTGGGAACTGAATAAGTAGCATTCGATATACCGCCCGCATAGGTTATATGGGGGCGGTTTATTATGTGCAGGATCAAACATTTGTACGGTGCGGTATTGGGCGCGTTTGGCGCGGGGCTGCTGCTGGGGCTTCTGATCCCGTCGGGCTTCTTTCAGACTCTGCTGGGGTTTGCGCTGATCGGTCTCGGTTTTGTTTTGCATCTCAAATGAGGAATACTGCCGGTCATTCTTCCGTATATATTCTGTAGAACATACAGGAGGGGAAGAATCATGCAGATCGAATGGAAGGAAAAAGAACTCCGCTGCCTGCAGGAACAGGCGGTGGATGTGATCTATCAGGAGGAAACGTCCGAATTTATCGTTCCGGATATCTATCCGGATGCGGCAAAGGTCGTGGAGGTTACTGCGGTCTGCTGCCAGCGGGATCAGGAGGTACGGTCGGGGCTTATGTCGGTATCCGGCAGTTTTCAGACCACGGTCATCTTTCTTTCGGAAGATGGGGAGGAAACCTGTGTCCAGAATGTGTTTCTTCCCTTTGCCGTGCGTATGACCGCGGAGGAGATCACAGACGGAGCAGTGGGACACGCGGAGGTTCGTGTTCGTTCGGCGGATGCAAGGATCCTCAATTCCAGAAAGCTGATGGTGCGCGTCAGCTATGCGGCGAGGCTTGCAGTTTATGCGCCTTATGCGATGAAGAGCCGAAGCTATGACGGCGGCGGAAAGGTGCAGCTGCTGCAGACGGAGGAACAGCAATATGTACCCGTTGCGGCGGCGGAAAAGACGGTGACGTTCTCCGAACCGATCCAGCTTCCGCAGCAGGACGCACCTGTGCAGAAGCTGATCCGTGTCCGTCCGTCCCTGCGCTGCCGTGAGCAGCGGCTGACGGAAGGCAGAGCGGTTTGGCAGGGGACGATGGAACTTTCCGCTTTGTGCCTGCTGCAGAACGGGCAGGCGGCAATTTCATCCATCGAATTGCCGGTATCGCAGTTTCTCGATATGGATACGGAACAGGAAGAGGCATCGCTGCGGATCATCCCTGTGCTGACAGAATTCCGCATGGAAGAAGACGCCTCGGGAGCTTATTTACTGACTGCTGGGATCCGTTATCAAGCCATGGCCTGGGGGATCCTCCCTGTTTCTGTCATTCGGGACGGGTATTGCATCGGGGCGGATTTCCAGGCGGAATATGAGCAGGTCATACTCAGAAACAGGGCGGGAGAACCGAAGGAAACCGTGCAGGCAGAGATCGCGCTGCGGGAGATACCGCATAAAGCGCTGGATTGCGCGGTGTGGGTCGATTTTCCGGTTTGCCGCCGCGGTGAAGATGAGATCGCAGTCGGCACCTCGGTTTCCGCACAGACGCTCTGCTGCGATGAAAACGGTCATCTCTGCGGGGAAACTGTCCGAGCCGATGTGAGCTGCTCCTTCCCTGCGGGAAAGGATACGGTCTGCTATGCGGATGCAGAGCCCGCAGGTGATCCTTCGTACCGTCTTTCGGAAAAGAAGGTGCTGGCGCCGCTGCAGTTTTCCGTCCGCTGTATGGAGGAGCAGACGCTGCAGACGCTTTGCGGTGCGCAGATCGGCGAAGTAGAGAAGAAGCGGGAAAATGTTCCGTCCCTGACTGTCCGCAGAATTCCCGCGGGAGAACAGCTGTGGGATGTGGCGAAAAAGGCGGAAACTACGGTACAGGCCGTTCGGGAGGCCAACGGTCTGGAAAACGATCTGCTGAAGGAAGGGATGCTGCTGCTGATCCCGTCTGCCTGTGAATAAGAAAAAGGCCGAACCGATGCGGTTCGGCCTTCTATCTTGCGGACATATCTGTATCATTTGCGGCATATCCATGTACAAAGCTGCAAGTTGTATATGGAGGGGCTGCTATGACAAAATCAAACATCTATCAGGATATGGCAGAGCGGACGGGCGGCGGGATCTATATTGCCGTTGTCGGGCCTGTGCGGACGGGAAAATCCACGCTGATCAAGCGGATGATGGATCAGATCGTGATCCCGAATATCCGTGATCCTTATAAAGCGGAACGTGCCAGAGATGAGCTGCCGCAGAGTGCCTCGGGCAGGACGATCATGACGGCGGAGCCGAAGTTCGTTCCGGAGGAAGCGGTGGAGATCTGCCCCGACGGTACGGTGCCCGTCATGGTTCGGATGATCGATTCGGTTGGCTACATGATCCCCGGCGCCGTCGGTGCAGAGGAGGACGGCGTTCCCAGAATGATCACAACACCGTGGCATCCCGAACCGATCCCCATGGCGGAAGCTGCAGAATTGGGAACGAAACGGGTGATGCAGGAGCATTGCACGGTCGGGATCGTGGTGACTACAGACGGCAGCATTACCGATATCCCGCGGGAGGATTACAGAGAGGCGGAAGCCCGCTCCATAACGGATATGAAGGAAACGGGAAAGCCATTTGTGGTGGTGGTCAATTCCCTTGATCCCGACGGGGCGGACGCTATGGCGCTGCGGTCGGAGATCGAACAGACCCACGGTGTGGGCTGCATCACGGCAGATTGCATGGCGATGTCGGAGTGGGATCTTTCTCAGATGATGCTGGAGCTGCTGATGGATTTTCCTGTGGCAGAATACCGCTTCTGGCTGCCTCGCTGGGTCGAGCGGCTGGAACAGGAGCATCCGATCAAGCAGACCCTGTACCGTCAGATCCTGCAATCGGCCGCGGAGACAGAAAAGATGCGGGATGCGGAAGCGGCGATCCGTCAGATCGCCGCGCTGGAATGCATCCGTGATTATCAGATCCCGCAGTATCTGCTGGGCTGCGGTGCGGTGCATTGCGTTCTGCAGGTTCCCGACAGCCTGTTCTATGGGGTGCTTTCCGAAAAGAGCGGCTTCGCGGTGGAGGATGACGGGGACCTGATGAAGCTTCTGCAGGAGCTTTCTTCTGTAAAGCGGGAATATGACGGTATTGCGCAGGCGCTGGAATCGGTTCGTGCTACGGGCTACGGCATTGTTATGCCGCAGCGGGAGCAGATGGCGCTGGAAGCACCTGAGATCGTGAAGAAAGGCAGCAGCTTCGGTGTGCGTCTTCGGGCTGCCGCGCCTTCCATTCATCTGATGCGGGCAGATGTCAAAGCAGAGATCTGCCCCATCGTGGGAGAAGAAGCACAGGCGAAAGATCTTCTGCGCTATCTCATGGGAGAGGAAGAGGATATGGATGCCCTGTGGGAGAGCAGTATTTACGGGAAATCCGTGTCCGAACTGATCGGGGATAACCTCACCATGAAGATGCAGAATCTTCCCGAAGCCACCAGGATGAAGCTGAAGGATACGCTGACCCGCATGCTGAATGAGGGCTGCAAGGGTTTGTTCTGTCTGATGTTCTAAGAAATAGCATCCGTATGGCCTATCGTCATACGGATGCTTCTCGTATTATGCTTGTTTATAACCGCCAGCCCGATACGCTTCGATAAAATGATCCGAGAGCATTTCGTCCACCAGCTGACGGGCAAAATGAAGCTTGGACAAACGGATCGGCAGGGTGGTGAAACGCTCGCCGGGGATCTCCAGATTGAACAGACCGCGGAAGGAAGAATTGCGCAACGCCTGCATGAATTCTGCCCAGTTGATGCCGTAACGGGCGCTGAAGGGCATCTGATGCTCGTCCAGAATGGCATTGTTGTCATGAATGTGCAGCGCGCGCAGCAGCGTACCTGCTTTTTCAATGAATTCTGTGAAGGTCTGCTGTGCTTCTTTTCGTCCGTTCACAAGGTGAAGATGACCCGTATCGAGGCAGATGCCAAGGTTGGGGCTGCCTATGGATTCAATGATGCCGATCAGCCGCTCCGCGGTGTGCGTTTCGGGGACAGAGCCGAGGTTTTCCAGACAGAGGATGAGGTCGGTTCCCTTGACATATTCACAGAGTTCCGCAACATCGGCAAGTCTTCGGGCATGGCGCGCTTCGGGCGGCAATTCATTGCCGCCGTTAAAATGCAGCACCGCGTTCTGGATGCCCATAGCCTGAAACAGATCGATATCCCGCTTCAGAATATCGAGAGAATCCGCACCGCAAAGACCCATTAAATAGGTGAGATGGCCCTGCGGGAAAGAAAAACCGTTGTCGGCAGCATAGGCCGCAATGGCAGCGCCTGCCCTTTCGGCGGAAATGCCGCGCTCCAAAGCCTGATTGAGATGGCAATTGCCGAATTCGCTGTGATGGAACCCTTCCTTTAAAAAGGTCTGTACGGTTTCCTCGATGGAAAGATCGGGGAAATAGCCCGACCATACGGAGATGGGCAGATTGAGCATAGGAAAACCTCCTTGTTTCATGGGAAAAAGCCCGGACAGAGCCTGTCCGGGCTTGGTCATTTTACTTGGAAAGCAGCTCGATACCCTTGCGGATGCGGAGGAGAGATTCCTCCTTGCCCAGCAGAGCGCAGAGCTCGGTGGCGCCGCCGGGGGTGGACTGCTTGCCGGAAACGGCAACGCGGATGGGCCAAAGAACCACGCTGTTCTTGACTTCCATCTGGGCAACCAGCTTCAGCAGCAGCTCATAGAGCGCCTCGTTGGTCCAGGCTTCCTGCGCTTCCAGCATGGGAAGAGCGGCTTCGAGAACCTTGAGAGAGGTCTCGGCGTTGGACTTGCTCTTCTTGTGGGTGTAGAGGGCAATGTCGTATTCGGGCAGAGCCTCGATGAAATCGACCTTCTCGGGCAGATCGGAAAGGATCTCGCAGCGGGACTGCACCAGAGCGGCCACAGCCTTGAGGTCGATGTCGGTTCTCTTGATGGCCTGACGGAGCCAGGGCTCAGCCTTCTCGAAGAACACTTCGGGGGCCAGCTTCTTCATGTATTCACTGTTCATCCAGCGCAGCTTTTCGATATCGAAAACGGCGGGAGACTTGGAAATGCCGGCAATATCAAAGGCCTTGGCCAGTTCGGGCAGCGTGAAGAATTCCTGCTCGGAAAGCTCACCCTTGGGAGACCAGCCCAGCAGAGCCACATAGTTGAGGACGGCTTCGGTCAGATAGCCCTGATTGATCAGGTCTTCGTAGCTGGGGTCGCCGTGACGCTTGGACATCTTGTGCTGACTGTCACGCATAACGGGAGAGCAGTGGACATAGGTGGGGATGTCCCAGCCGAAGGATTCGTACAGCAGATTGTACTTGGGAGCGGAGGAGAGGTACTCGGAGCCGCGGACGACATGCGTAATGCCCATGAGGTGATCATCGATGACGTTGGCGAAGTTGTAGGTGGGCAGACCGTCGCGCTTCAGCAGAACCTGATCGTCGAGGGTCTTGTTCTCCACGGTGATATCGCCGAAGGAGGCATCGCGGAAGGTGGTGCTGCCTTCCTGCGGGATGCGCTGACGGATCACGAAGGGCAGACCTGCGGCAATTTTGGCTTCCGCTTCCGCTGCAGGCATATCACGGCAGGGATCGGCTCCGCGGTTGAAGTCACCGGAATCCTCTTCGGACTCCGTTTTTTCGCAGAAGCAGTAATAAGCGCCGCCCTTCTTGACCAGCAGTTCGGCATACTTGCCGTAAAGGGGTCTGCGTTCGGTCTGCACATAAGGGCCGGTGGGGCCGCCCACATCGGGACCTTCATCGTGGTCAAGGCCGCATTCCTTCATGGTGTTGTAGATCACGTCCACGGCGCCTTCCACAAGACGGCCCTGATCGGTATCCTCGATTCGAAGGATAAAGGTGCCGTCCGCGTTTCTGGCGATCAGCCAGGTGTACAGAGCGGTGCGGAGATTGCCCACGTGCATATAGCCGGTGGGGCTGGGGGCAAAGCGGGTACGAACCTTACCCGAAGGGATCCGGGATTCCAGATCAGCAAAGAAATCCATTTTGGTTTCCTCCAATTATTTTATATCCGTAATATTTTACATTTTTTATAGCATTCTGTCAATGATTGATTGATTCGCGGCAAAGAATGTGCTAGAATAATTGAAACTAATTTCGGAAGGTGTTTCACTATGAGCGAAAAGAAAAGAATTTTCAGCGGCATTCAGCCCAGCGGCGATCTGACCCTCGGCTCCTATATGGGCGCCATCAAGAACTGGGTCGCGCTGCAGGATGAATATGAATGCCTCTTCTGCATTGTCGATATGCATGCCATCACGGTTCGTCAGGTCCCTGCCGATCTCCGCCGCCGCAGCCTTTCCCAGCTGGCGCAGTACATCGCCTGCGGTCTGGATCCCGAAAAGAACATCATGTTCATTCAGAGCCATGTTCCCCAGCATGCGGAGCTGGGCTGGGTTCTGGGCTGCTATACCCAGTTCGGTGAGCTGAGCCGCATGACTCAGTTTAAGGATAAGTCTGCCAAGCATGCCGACAATATTACCTCCGGCCTCTTTACCTATCCCGTTCTCATGGCTGCCGATATTCTGCTGTATCAGGCAGATCTGGTTCCTGTCGGTGAAGATCAGAAGCAGCACGTGGAGCTGTGCCGCGATATCGCTCAGCGCTTCAATTATGTCCATGGCGATACCTTCACGCTGCCGGAACCCTTCATTCCCAAGATGGGCGCCCGCATCATGAGCCTTGGCGAACCCACCAACAAGATGTCCAAGTCTGACCCCGACGGCTGCGTGTTCCTTATGGATAAGCCCGAGGATATTATGCGCAAGTTTAAGCGTGCCGTGACGGACTGCGATACGGAAGTCCGCTTTGATCCCAAGGAGAAGCCCGGCATCTCCAATCTGCTTTCCATCTACTGCACCGCCACCGGCAAGACGCTGGAACAGGCGCAGGAAGAGTTTGCCGGTCAGGGCTACGGCGTTTTCAAGCCTGCCGTCGGCGAAGCCGTTGTGGAGCTGCTGCGGCCCATCCGCGAGGAGGCAGAACGCCTCATGAAGGATAAGGCTTACCTCGAAGGCATCTATCAGGAAGGTGCGCAGCGCGCCCAGTATGTTGCCAATAAGACGCTTCGCAAGGTTTATAAGAAGGTCGGCTTCGTTGCCAAGTAATAGTTTTAAAGTCCGCTTCGCTCTTTGGCGAAGCGGACTTTTTTATTGCAGCAGGAAATAGAGCGCCACGGTGAGCAGCAGTGTGCCGTTGTCGGTCTCTCCGTCCATCAGAAGCAGCACGAGAATCAGTAAAAGAATGAGATCTCCTTTGTCGATTCCCGAAAGCAAACGGATCAGCGTATCATTGCTGCAGGGTTGTGCCGTTTGCTTTGGCGCGGGTTTGCGGGGCGGGGGAGTCCTCTGCGGTTTCGGTTTTGGCGCAGGTATGGGTGCGGGCGGAGCAGGAACATGCTTTTGGATCGGCGGCGGTACGGGCTTCTGAGGCGGTGGGGCAGTCGGCTGCCGTTCTTCCACGATCTGCCGGCGGTAGCCGCCGTTTTCTGTTGGAATATAACGGTTATACATGGGCTTGCTCCTTTCCTGCCATATTCTTCAGCGCCGCTCCTGCCATCTGTGCCACACGGGCAACTCTGACCGCCCGCTCCAGCCGCTGCTGCCGCTCCGCGGAAAAGTAGGGCATAAGTGCTTCCAGCAGACGGGTCTCTCTGGGTTGTGCTGCGGTTTGCTTTAAAAGCTCGATCATGGGTGAAAGATCCTCCTGCGGAGATGCTGCACCGGCTTCGCTTTGCGGTGTTGGAAGACCGAAGGATTTTGCCAGCGAAAGGATCTGGGCCATGCTTTCGGGATCTCCCAGGATCTGCTGAATGGTACCTTCCAGACCCTCCATGGCTCAGCCTCGATCGAGCCGCTCCAGTAAAGCGGTGGCTTCTTCTGTTTGCAGGATCGGGGTCAGGATTTGCTGCATACGTTCTGTATTTCCGCTTTTCAGCGCATCGGCAGCTTGCCGCAGCTTTGTGCCTCCGTCCCGATTCAGCAGGCTCAGAAGCTGCTGGCCTTCTTTGGAATACAATAGCTTTTTGACATCTGCTTCAGAAAAAGTATGACCGGAAAACTGAAAATCAGGCATTTTTTCGTTGCCTCCCTTCGGGCTGCTTGCTATAATATAGAACAGGAATGACGAACGTCTTTCTCATTCTATGCAATTTGGCCGCGGGAGGTTCCATGAATGAAAAAACTGCTGGTACTGTCGGACTCCCACGGGGCGAAAGAAACCATGCTGCAGATCGTTCGGCTGGAACAGCCCGATCTCATTTGCCATCTGGGGGATTATATCCGCGACTGTGAATGGCTGCGGGAACAGGTGAGCGGAATACCTGTATTTGGCGTTGTGGGCAATTGTGATTACCGCTCGGAGGGTTCGGATCAGATCCTGACCTCAGTGGAAGGTGTCCGTATCTTTGCGTGCCACGGTCATGCCTATCATGTCAAGTTCTCTCTGATGTCGCTTCGCTATGCTGCCATGGAGCAGAATGCCGCGCTGTGCCTCTTCGGGCATACCCATTCGCCCTATCTGCTGGAACTGGACGGGCTGACGCTGCTGAATCCCGGTACCTGCGGCGGTACTGCGCCCTGTTACGCGACGGTCTCACTGGCGGACGGGAAAGCCGTCTGCAGCCTTAAGAGGCTGCCTGATCAAAAGGAGGATTAGTTATGCTGCTTGCTGTCGATGTCGGCAACTCTAATATTGTGATCGGTGCCATCAAGGATGGCAAAATCCTGTTTGAAGCAAGAATCGCCACCGATCTGATCCGCACTTCGGATCAGTATGCCGTGGAGATCAAGGACATTCTGGAACTGTACGATGCCAAGGGCAGCGATTTTGAAGGCTGCATCCTTTCTTCCGTTGTGCCTCCGCTGCTGAACTCTCTCCGTACGGCCATCCGTAAGCTGACGGGCAAGATCCCGCTGACTGTCGGGCCGGAGATCCGAACGGATCTGAAGATCGCCATCGACAATCCCTCTCAGGTGGGCGGCGATCTGCTGGTCGGCGCCGTGGCGGCCCTGCGCCATTATCAGCCTCCCATGGCCATCATCGATATGGGTACGGCAACCACCATCACCGTGATCGATCGGGAAGGTACGTTTGTCGGCGGCTGCATCTGCCCCGGTGTCCGCATCTCCATGGAGGCGCTGAATACCAGAACGGCGCAGCTGCCCGGCATCAGCCTGCAGGCACCGGATAAGGTCATCGGTAAAAACACCATCGAATGTATGCAGAGCGGTCTGATGCACGGCGCCGCATCCATGCTGGACGGCCTTCTCTCCCGGATTGAGGAAGAAGCGGGTCACAAATTGAATGTGATCATGACGGGCGGCATCTCCCGCTTTGTGATGCCGCTATGCCGCCATGAGATGACGTATGACAAGGATCTTTTGCTGAAAGGTCTTTGGGTGCTTTATGAAATGAACCGATAAAAACACAGGAGGCTTCTGCCTCCTGCGTTTCGAAATTTATACCACTGCCATCAGCACCGCCACGGCGATGACCAGACAGACCATAAGAGCGAAATAGCAGATGCCGTCAAAGGCAGCGACCAGCATTTCTGCTCTGCGATGTCGTTTGGTTTTGGTGGGAGAGTAGACGACGGTACGGGTACGGGTAGTGGGTCGGCGGGTTTCCATGTAAACTGCAGCATTGTGATTCATATTCGTTACCTCCTTTGTTTTTCTACATTCTATCATCATGTGAGTCCGATAATTCGGACAGAAAGGAGCTTTTTATGAGCAGCTTTTATCTGAATTCCCATGGCCATGGAAGGATCTACTGCCGCGTCTGGGAGCCGGAAGGTCAGCCCCGCGCCATCGTGCAGATCATCCATGGTATTGCCGAACACGTGGATCGCTATGATGATTTTGCAAGGTATCTGAACACTCACGGTATCCTTGTGGCAGCGGAAGACCATATGGGTCACGGCAAATCCCTGCAGGCAGGCGACGTGGTGGGCTATTTTACCGGCGGCTGGGATGCCGCAGTGGCCGACAGCTATGCCCTGCAGCAGAAAATGATGGAAACCTATCCCAATGTTCCCTATGTGCTCTTTGGCCACAGCATGGGCTCCTTCATGGCCAGAACCAGGCTCTTCCGTTATCCCGATAGCGGCCTTGCCGCGGCAATCATTTCCGGCACCACATGGCAGCCTGCACTGATGCTGAAGGCGGGCTTGATGGTCTGCGGGCTGGAAGAAAAGAAAATGGGCGACAAGGCCATCAGCGAGACCATTACGAATCTGGTCTTCGGCGGTTACAACAAGAAATTTAAGCCCAACCGTACGACCTGTGATTGGCTGACCACGGAAGAGGAGATCGTGGACCGATATGTGGAAGATCCGCTCTGCGGCTTTGATGCCACCATCGGCCTGACCCGCGCCATGCTCACAGGCATCGGCATGATCCAGCAGAAAGAGAACCTCGCCAAAATGAAGAAGGATCTGCCTGTCTGGTTCCTTGCGGGCGCCAGCGATCCTGTGGGCAACATGGGTAAGGGCGTTCAGCAGGCTTACGATGCCTTCTGCAAGGCAGGTATGAAGAACGTTTCGATCACACTTTATGAAGGCCGCCATGAAATGCTGAACGAAAAGAACCGCACACAGGTCTATGAGGATGTCCTCTCCTTTGTAGACCGCTTTGCGAAGTAACGCCATGGACATACGATCGGGCGATTCTTGCGGATTTTCCAAAATCTGTGAGGTTCGCCCAATTTTTATGGATAAAATTCGTAACAAAAATGTAATTATTTTGTCGAAAAAGGTTGCTTTATTGACATATGTCTGTTATAATTGCAGAATAAGAACACTACCACCAAGGAGAAGGTGCCTATGAATAAGAAATTTATCAGTATGGTTCTGACGGTTGCGCTGCTGGTAAGCGCGATCTTTGCAATCACCGTTCCTGTTTCCGCTGCCTCTGATATGAAGGCAAGCGAGGAATTGATCGCACTGATCAAGCAGCATGAGGGTTTTCTCTCCAAGCCCGTCTTCGACTATACGCAGTATTCTGTCGGTTATGGCAGCTACGTTTCCCAGACCAGCCCGGAATTTACCAAGTATTCTGAGGAAGGCATCACGGAAGAGGAAGCTGACGCTCTGCTCAGAACCTATGTGGCAGTGGCAGAGAAGGCCGTCAATAAGCTGATCGATACCTTCGGTCTGACGCTGAATCAGCACCAGTTTGACGCCCTTTTGAGCTTCTCCTATAACTGCGGCACGGCATGGACGAAGAGCGACGGAACCTTCCGCAGCGCCGTCATTAACGGCAAGACCGGTTCGGAATTCCTGAATGCCATCATCGCCTGGTGCAAGGCGGGCGATAAGATCCAGGGCGGTCTGATCACGCGCCGTCTGGCGGAAGCCAATCTGTACCTCAACGGTGTATACAGCGTCTCCGCTCCCGCGGAATTCTGCTATGTCATTTATAATGCCAAGGGCGGTTACTGCGCCAAGGTCATTCAGGCTTATGTGAATACGGAGGTCATTGCGGAGCTTCCCGCGGCTTCCCGCAGCGGCTATAATTTCCTTGGCTGGCATACGGCCAGCGTCGGCGGCACCAAGATCACGCAGCTGGACAGCACGACCTCCCGCAAGAATCTTTTTGCCCAGTGGGAAAAGATCGGTGGGGAAGAACAGCCCGAGGAACCCGATGCCGGTACCGGTGTGGATTATCAGGTGAAGGTCAAGGTCGATACGTTCCTCAATGTCCGCGACGAGGCCAATACCACCTCTGCGGTTATCAAAACGCTTTACAACGGTGATGTGGTCACCGTCAAGGAAGAATACGAGAACGGCGGCCTCCTTTGGGGCAAGCTTTCTACCGGCGGCTGGATCGCGCTGAAGTATACGGAAAAGATCACGCCCGAACCGGAAGAACCGGAAACTCCCGAGGAACCTGAGACGCCCGAGGAACCCGAGGAACCGGAGACTCCCGAAAACCCCGATGATCCCGAGACTCCCGAGGAACCCGAGACCCCTGAGGAACCCGAGACTCCCGAAGAACCCGAAGAACCCGAAGAACCCGAAGAACCCGAAGAACCCGAAGAACCCGAAGAACCCGAAGAACCCGAAGAACCCGAAGAACCCGAAACTCCCACCACTCCCAATACTCCCGTCGTTCCCGCAACCGTGGAAGTAACGGTCACGGGTGATCTGGTCAATGTCCGCCGGAACGCCGGTGTCGGCAATACCATCATCGGCTATGCTGCCCGCGGCGAAAAGTATACCATCACGGAAACGAAGATCGTTGGCAACTCCCGCTGGGGCAAGCGTTCTGTCGGCGGTTGGCTCTGTCTGACCTTTACCGATTATGAAACTGTCATTCAGCAGCAGCCCACCACGCCCGAAACACCCGATACTCCCACCACGCCCCAGCAGCCCTCCGCACCGACCCTGCCCGTTACCGTTAAGGTGACCGTAGCCGGTCTGAATGTACGTTCCGGCCCCGGTACGACGTATTATGTGATGCGTTCACTGAAGCGCAATGATCAGGTTTCCATCACTGAGATCAAGGCAGTCAGCGGACAGAACTGGGGCAAGCTTTCCACCGGCGGCTGGATCTGCCTCAGCTATACCGATTATAAGGCAGCTCCCGTTGTAACTCCCGGAACCGGTACGGGTACGGGCACAGGTACAGGCACCGGAACAGGAACCGGAACAGGAACAGGTACCGGCACAGGTACGCAGACGACGCCTCCCGCTGCTGTTACGGTTAAGATCACCGGCAATCTGATCAATGTCCGCAGAAATCCCGGTGTGGACAACACCATTATCGGTTATGCTTCCCGCGGCGAAACATATACCATCGTGGCCACCAAGACAGTTGGCGCTGTCCTCTACGGTCAGCGCTCTGTCGGCGGCTGGATCGCGCTTCAGTATACGGACTATAAGCCTACGACTACGCCTCCCACAGGTTCTACCGGCACCGGCACAGGTACGGGAACAGGTACCGGCACAGGTACAGGCACCGGCACCGGCACCGGAACAGGCACAGGTACAGGCACCGGCACAGGTACGGGCACAGGCACAGGCACCGGAACGGGTACAGGCACGGGTACACAGACTCCCTCCAAGCCCGCTGCTCCTGTTGTCACGGTTACCACGGAGCTGATCAATGTCCGCAGAAACCCCGGTGTGGACAACACCATCATTGCCTATGCATCCCGCGGTGAGACCTATACCATCGTGTCCACCAAGATGGTCGGCAGCGTTCTCTACGGCCAGCGCTCTGTCGGCGGCTGGATCGCGCTGAGCCACACCAACTACAGCAGCGTAGCTGTGCCCGATTCCGGCACTTCCGAAAATCCCGGCGGCTCCACCGGTACCGGTACTCAGACCGGCAGCGGCACGCAGACGGGAACAGACACCGGCACAGGAACCGGCTCCGGCACCGGTACAGGAACGGACAGCGGTACAACGACCGTGACGGGCAAGAACGGTGTCGTCACCGTCAATTCCGCCCTGACCATCCGCTCGACCCCCAGCTATAATGCCTCCATCATCGGCACGCTTTATAAGGGCGATCAGGTCGTGATCGTGGAACAGAAGTTCACCGAAAGAAAGACCTGGGGCAAGCTCTCCAGCGGCGGCTGGGTCTGCATGAACTATGTGAACATCTCCGGCAACGGCCAGAGCGTCGGCGGTACCTATACCGTCACAGCCAGCGCCATCAATGTGCGCAGCGGCGCAGGCACCAACCATCAGATCGTTGCGTATATGTACATGGGTCAGCAGGCCTGCATCGTGGAAACCAAGATCGTGGACGGCTCCACCTGGGGCAAGACGGTCGACGGGAAATGGGTCAGCATGCTCTATCTCGCGTAATGATAAAACCGGCTGTGGACAACACAGCCGGTTTTTGCTAGAATAAGAAGGACGGAAGTTCGTGCTGTCCCGGTTATTGGACTTTTCATATTGTATGATAAGGCCATAAACAGGAAAGGGGACAGCGTTATGGCATACTCCGTCAAATACGTAAGAGGACATATGGAAGTTTACGGCGAGGATGGGAGTTTTCTCTTCTCTGCCGACAGTGACCGTGAAATTCGGGAAACGCTGGAGGAGCTTTACGATTGATTCGCAATTTTAAGATCACCCTTTCTTATGACGGCACGCGCTACAGCGGCTGGCAGAAGCAGGGCAATACCCCCAATACCATACAGGGCAAGCTGGAGAAGGTGCTGTCGGCCATGTTCGGCAGCGCCGTAGAGGTGCAGGGCAGCGGACGTACGGATGCCGGTGTTCATGCCATGGCGCAGGTTGCCAATTTCAAAATGGATACGAAGGTTTCCGCCGCGGAGATCTGCCGTTATCTGCGCAGCTATCTGCCGCAGGATATCGGCGTGCTGCAGGTGGAAGAGGTGGACGCGCGCTTCCATGCGCGGCTTTCCGCCAAACGGAAGACGTATCGCTACAGAGTCTGGAACAGCGATGTTCCCAATGTGTTTGAGAAAAAATATCTGCATATCTGTCCCGAAACGCTGGATATTGAAGCCATGCGGGCCTGCATCCCGTATTTTCTCGGTGAGCATGATTTCCGCGCCTTTTGCTCCAATCCGGATCTGAAGAAGTCTTCTGTCCGCACCGTCTATGCGATGGAGCTGGAGCAGCTCGGGCATGAGCTGCGGCTGACCGTAACAGGCAACGGCTTCCTTTATAACATGGTGCGCCTGCTGATGGGCACGATGCTGGAGGTCGGCAGGGGAAAACGCAAGCCTTCTGACATCCCGATGATCTTTGAATCCGGTGCGCGCTATATGGCAGGGCCGATGGCGCCTGCCTGCGGGCTTTGTATGATGGAGGTTACCTACGAATGAATGTTCAGATCTTTGGAAAAAGCAAATGTTTTGATACCAGGAAGGCGGAGCGGTGGTTCAAGGAGCGCAGGATCGCGTTTCAGTCCGTCGATGTGATTCGCTTCGGCATGGCGCCCCGCGAGTTTGACAGCGTTCTGAAGGCCGTGGGCGGCATCGACAATCTGATCGACTGGAATATCAAGCACCCGGATATCGATCTCATGAAATACATGGATGATAAGATCGCGAAGGAAGATAAGGTCTATGACAATCCGAAGCTGATGAAAACGCCTGTTGTGCGCAATGGAAAACAGGCTACGGTCGGTTATTGCCCGGATGTTTGGGAGACTTGGAAATGAAAAAAGCCTGGATGATTCCTGCCGCTGCCGTTTCCGCTGCCGTTTCCGCTGCTGCCGCTGCCTGCGGCACGGCCTACGGCATTTTTCGCTATGCCTTTGCCCGCGGCAAAGAAGGCTCGGAACTGAACGACATCCACTATAAGCCGCTGGAGCCTTACCGCGAGGAGATCGATGCCGGTATCCGCTGGTTTCTGGATCATAATCCGGAGGAGGTCTTCATCCGCTCCGATGACGGTCTGAAACTCCATGGCTGGTATCTGCCGCATCCGAATCCCCGCGGTGTGATCGTTCTGGTTCACGGCTACCGCGGCAGCTGGAGCACGGAGTTTTCCTGCGTGTATCCCTATTATCATGAACTGGGTTTCTCCGTTCTGACCTACTGGCAGCGCACCCACGGCACTTCTGAGGGCGATACGGTGACCTTCGGTCTGATGGAACGGACGGATTGCCTGCGCTGGATCGAATATCTCAATACCAGAATTCCGAAGGATCTGCCCATCCTGCTGGACGGCATTTCCATGGGCGCGTCCACAGTCATGATGGCTGCGGGGCTGGATCTGCCTTCCAATGTCAGAGGTATCATCGCGGACAGCGGCTTTACCTGTCCGTGGGATGAGATCGCGTATGTGATGAAGCATGCCCATGTTCCTGTCCGTCCGCTGCTGGATCTTCTGAATCTGCAGTTTAAGCGCAAGACAGGGCTGGATCTGCGGGAATGCGATACGCTGAAGATCCTGCCCCATGTAAGGATCCCTATGATCTTTCTTCACGGAGAAGCGGATACGCTGGTGCCGTGCCGTTTCAGCGTTCAGAACTATGAAGCCTGCGGATCGCAGCACAAACGGCTGATCCTTGTTCCCGGTGCGGAGCATGGAATGGGCTATCTGACGGAGTGTGACCGCTGCCGCCGGGAAATCCAGGCATTCTTTGATCTATGTACCAAAACGGAAGCATAAAACAACCGGCATAGGACGCGCCAAGCGCACGTTTCCTGTGCCGGTTTCCTGTTCTGTTCCTCAAAGATACCGCTTTGTAAGGGTTGCGATCACGTACAGGGGAAGATAGCAAACTGCCAGTAAAATCATCAGAACCGTCATGTGGATCCCTCTTTCATTTCTTGATGGTCTTATGCTATCATATGGCCAGCCCGATAAATCGGACAGTAAAGTAAATGTGTAAAAAAGGGGTGCTGCAGTTGCCTGCAGCACCCCGATTTTTAATTGCGGTTGACCGGTACGAAGAATTACTTGTACAGTTCGACCAGCTTGAGCAGATGCTCGTAGCGCTCCTTGGCGGCTTCTTCGTTCTTTTCGAACAGAACAGCAGCACGCTCGGGGAACTCGCGGGTCAGACGGTTGTAACGGGCTTCGTTGGCCAGGAATTCCTGGTAACCGCCGGCGGGAGCCTTGGAATCCAGGATGAACTTCTTGCCGGCTTCAGCAGCGGGGTTGAAGCGGAAGGTGTTCCAGTAGCCGCACTCGACAGCCTTCTTCATCTCATTCTGGCAGTTCATCATGCCGCCCTTGATGGAGTGCATTTCGCAGGGGCTGTAAGCGATGATCAGGGAAGGACCGTTGTAAGCTTCGGCTTCCTTGATGGCCTTGATGGTCTGAGCGGGGTTGGCGCCCATAGCGATCTGAGCAACGTAGACATAGCC
>JAFSHY010000053.1 GCA_017440065.1 Oscillospiraceae bacterium
GTGTCAAAAAACCTTCTGGAGCGGTAGCGCACAAGGCTCCCTTGTGTAAAGGGAGCTGGCTCGCCGTTAGGCGAGACTGAGGGATTGAAAACTAAAATATTTGGTAATCTCGGATTTTCCCAACCCCTCCGTCAAAAATCAGATAGATTTTTGCCACCTCCCCTTACACAGGGGAGGCTTTGGTGCAGCGCGTTTCGATAACCTTCTTCATTTGAAAACCACTTTTTTGACAGTCTGACCCGGCAGTTCCTGCGGAACTGCCGGGTTTGGTATCGCGATTTACTTCTGCGATGCGGAGGTGGTGATGAAGAACTTGATGGCAACACGGCGGGATGCATCGTGATCCACGTCGCCGTTATCGTCATACACGGGGTCGGTGAAGGAGAAGCCCTTGGCCACCAGCAGACCGGTCAGCGCGGCACGCTGCTCGGGGGTCAGACCGTTGGCTTCGCTCTCCAGACAGTAGGCCATCACGCCTTCGGCACGGCGCTGGGAGAGATCCATGTTGTACTCATAGGTGCCGGTGGGGTTGGCATGGCCTTCGATCAGAATGTAGTTGATTCTGCCGACATACTCGCCGTCCAGCAGGACGGTGGCATATGCCGCGAACAGCTCATCCAGATAGGCCTTGCCGTCTTCCGTCAGCTCCGCGGAGTTATCACCGAAGAGGACGGTATCGCTCAGGGTGATCTCACCGGTGCGGACGTCCAGAACGGCATCGATGCCGCGGGCATCAAATTCCGAGACAAGACGGCGGAGAATGCTGGCGCGGATGGCCACGATCTCCTCGATCTCTTCCTCGCTCATATCTTCCAGCTCATCCAGCTCTTCGGCATCCACATTGTCGCCAAGGCCGTCATAGATGTAGTAGGGGGCTTCCATGATCACGGAAGTCATCTTGTCATCCTCAAAGACGAAGGTGACGGTACGGGTGAAATCGTCCTCGAAGCGCTCCAGACCCAGCTTGTCCGCCAGCTCTGCCCAGTCCACCAGACCCTTGGCGGTGGTCATATAGGTGATGGTTTCCTCATCGGAGGCATAGGGGGCGCCGAAGGCCTTCAGAATGGATTCGCGGGAGGTAATGGTGCCCACAGGGAAGAACAGATCGGGGGTGTGCTCATAGGAGCAGATGATGCCGCTGCCCACACGGATCTCTTCCTCGGTGGGGTTTGCTACGCGGATCATCAGCTCGGTCTTGCCCTTGGAAACGGCAAAGGGTTCGGTGTTCTCGCCGGCAGCCAGCGGAGTTTCGGGATCCATATCGGATTCAAAGCCCAGCAGGAGCAGCTGGTCATAGGAACCGAGCACGACCTCGCCGGAGACCAGCAGGCTGACCTTGCCCAGATATTCGGTGATGCCCAGCTTTTCCAGTTCGCTCATGATATCGCCGCCCCACTGCTCGCCGATGATCCCGGCAATGGCGCCGAGATCGCCTTCAGCTTCTTCCAGCGCGCCCAGCAGGCCTTCGAGGTCGATATGCTCTTCTTCCGCTTCTTCGGACTCTTCTGTTTCTTCGGGAGCCTCGGGCTCTTCGGGGGCATCGCCCAGCGCTTCCTGTTCAGCAGGTTCTTCTTCCTGCTTCTGTCCGTCGGAGGTGATCTCCTGGGTCTTGACATCTTCGTCCGGTACGGACTCTTTCTTCTTACAGCCTGCCAGACAGCTGACGATCAGCGCCAGCACCAGCAGCAAGGCAAAAACTTTCTTCATGTCGGTTCTCCTTATCGCTTGTCCTTATCCACAAATTCCAGAGAAATGATGCTGATGGCCGCATAAACGGCGCAATGCAGCAGCAGAATGCCCCACTGCTTCATCAGATTTTCCGTGGTGTAGAGATAGTTTTTGTTGGTTTCCTTTTCAAAGTTCTCGTCCACCAGCTCGTCGATCTGGTCACGGGAGAGGGGAATGTTGTTATCTTCCACGATCTCATAGAACTTATACTGCATTTCCACCTTTTCGGTGCTTTCCAGGCCGTTATAGTCGGCAGAGGTGCAGGTGGCATTGAGGCCCCACTTGCTGATGGTGAGGTCAGCCATATACTGCATGGGGCCGTTGAGGGTGAAAAGCACACCGGAGAAGAGCAGCTGCACGATCAGCACGAAGGGCATGATCGTCATGGCGGTGGCCGGGGATTTCACCAGAGAGGAAACAGCCAGACCGAGCACGTCGGCGGCATAGGTGATGAGGAAATAGGAAATGAAATACTCGATGTAGGAAGAGCCCAGCAGCGCATAGTCGGGATAGGGCAGGAAGATGGCGGTGATGGCCACCAGCAGCAGGGCTTCCACAAGGCAGATAACCGCCTGATAGATCAGATGAGAGATCACATAGGAAGAGATATGCAGGCCGGTGCGGTGTTCCCGCTTGATGATGGCGCGTTCCTTGCAGATGGTCTGGATGGAATTGAAGATACCAATCCAGATGCAGGCGGAAACCAGCGCGAAGAAGCCCGTCCAGCAGGACATATCATAGGTAAACAGCTTATCGGAAATAACGGAGGAAATGAGCAGGGAAATGATCGCCGCGAACACGATGGTCTTCCAGCCTTTCTCGTTCTTGAAGAGGCGGAAATGCTTGCCGACATAAATGCCGACCTGTTTGATTCTGGATGCACCCATGGTTATCGATCTCCTTTATGTATTATGATGGCCGCGGATTCAGCGGGACATGGCTGCGTACTTTTCGATGTAGTGGTCGGAAAGGCCGTCGCCGCCTTCGTCGGGGCGGTTGATGCGCTTGACCACGCCTTCAAGGCTGTCCGTCTCGAAGAATTTCTTCGCCTCGGGAATGGGGCCGAAGTAGGCCATATGGCCGCTGTTGGTCTTGGTATGCTTGGCCAGCACCAGCACCTTGTCGAAGAGGTGGGCCACACGGTCGGGCGCGTGGGTGATGACCATGACGATCTTGCCCTCGTTGGCGATGGCGCGGAGATTGCTCATGAGGCTGGTGGCCATGATGCCGTCCAGACCGGAGTCCGGCTCATCGAGGAAGAAGAGGCTGGGGTCGGAAATGAATTCGATGGCAATGCTCAGGCGCTTCTTCTGACCGCCGGAGAGCTTCTTGACCAGCGAATGCTTTTCACGCTGCAGACCCAGCAGCTCCAGCACCTTTTCGATGCGGGCTGCCCGCTCCTCCTCCGTGGTATTGGAGGGCATCTTCATCTGCGCCGCGTTGTGCAGCGTATCGTAGACCACGTCCTCCTCGCGCATCAGATCCTGCTGGGGAACATAGCCGATCTGATATTTCATCCTGGAGAAGTGCTTGTAAATGTCGTTGTCGCCGAGGCGGATCTCGCCCTTGGCCTTTTCATAGCCCATAACGGCATTCATGAAGGTACTCTTGCCGGCACCGGAACCGCCGAGGATCAGCATCATTTCACCCGGCTCCAGCACGAGGTTGATGTTCTGCAGCAGCACCTTCTTGCGGCCGAAGCCGCCGACGCTTCGCTCGCGGATGCTGATGCACAACTGGTTGTTGCCGGTCTCTTCCGCGTTGAAGAGCAGGCGGTCGCCGAGGAACAGGAAGGTGGTATTGGCAATACGGATGACGTCCATCCGGTTCAGCTCCACTGCGCCGGTGATGCGGGTGTTATTGACGTAAACACCGTTGGTGCTGTTGTGATCCACCACGCACCAGCCGTTGGCATAGTTGCAGAAGGAGGCATGCTTGCGGGAAATGGATTCATCCTGCAGACGGACGCCGTCCTTCTTGGAGACCTCGCGGCCGATGACGATGTCTTCGGTGCGGTCGGTCAGCATTTCCGTGTGCCAGTTGTTCTGCAGCTCGCCCTGCGTGAAGAGCAGGAGGATGGGCTGCTGCTCCGGCTGATCCAGCAGGCCGATGCGCAGCACATCGCCGTTTTTCAGCTTGGCTGCCGTCATGGGCGCGTTCTTGCCGTAGAGCACACCGTTGATATAGGTGCCGTTGAGGCTGCCCAGATCGCGGTAGATATAGCCCACGGGCATCTTGACGATCTCGCCGTGGTTTCTGGAAACGATACCGGCGGAAATACGGATGTCCGCGGTGCTGCTGGAGGTATTTCTGCCGATGCGGGCATAGTCCTTCAGCTCATAGGGATGGATGCTGCCGTCCTGCTCCAGCACATAGAGGGCGGCAGGGCCTTCCGATACAGTCGTGGGAAAATATACGGTCTCTTTCATTCTCTCTCCCCTTTATCACTCGATCCAAACGGCTACGGCCGTATAGTTGTCCGCCTTCTGATCGCCGATGTTTCTGCGAACCAGTTCCAGCATGTTGTCCAGCCAGTAGCCGGGATCCTCCGCCTCCTCGAGGCAGAGCAGGATCTGATCCTCCGAGATCATCTCCCAGAAGCCGTCCGAGCAGAGCAGGAACTGCTGGCCGCCCTCGAGCTCCACAGGCTCTTCCACATCAAACACAGGGGGATGATCCTCCACGCCCAGCACCCGCAGCAGGCGGTTGCGGTCCTCATGGAAGCGGATCTCCTCTTCCTTCAGCTCGCCCATGGCCACCAGCATCTGCGGGACGCTGTGGTCGAAGGTGCGGCGAACCAGCTTTTTATCCTTGAAGTAATAGGTGCGGCTGTCGCCCACATGGCTCCAGTACGCCTTGTTGGTGGCGCTGTCCAGGCAGACGAGGTTCAGGGTCGTCCGCATCTGTCCCGCGGCATTTTCCTCTTTCTGCTTTTTGATCAGCCGCTGCTGGCATTCGTCAAAAACGGCTTTGAACACCTCATTGTCCACCGTTTCCTGCCGCAGCAGGCAGGCCATGGCCGCTTCACAGGCCGCATGGGAGGCAACATCGCCCATGCCGTGACCGCCCAGACCGTCCGCCACCGCGAAGAAGCAGCGGCTGGTGCCGTCGGTGCTGCGAACCAGCAGATAGTCTTCATTGACCTTCCGTGTGCCGTTGTTGGTCGTTTTGGCATACGTTACTTTGAATTTTTTTGCCATGTTCAGTCCTCCTTCAGTTCCTGCCGTCCGGCAGGTCCCTCCGAAATCAGGCGGCTGTTCCGCCTGTGGTAAATCAAATTTATCATACCACGGTTGTGATTTTAAGTAAACAGAAAAATGAAGCTTCCGTCCCGAAAAGCCGCTTCCTTTCTGCAAAAAATGCAAAATCTCCTGGGGGAAATCCCTTCCTTTTTGTTTTCGGTTATGGTATAGTATGTTTGATAATGTGACTGTTTGCCCCTGTGCGCAGTTAAAATAACTATGGGAGTGAAGAGAATGGCGCTTGATCTCTGTTTCGGCTGCATGGAACATACCGGCGGCAGCGGCGTCTGCCCCAAATGCGGCTTTGACCCCGCCGCATATACCGTCGAGCCGCATCAGCTGCGTCCCGGCACGCTGCTGAAGGATCGCTATGCCGTGGGCCGCGTCCTCGGTGAGGGCGGCTTTGGTATTACTTACGTCGGCCGTGATACCCTTCTCGACCTGAAGGTCGCTGTGAAGGAATTCTACATGTCCGGTTATGTCAACCGCAACAACACCTATTCCACCGTGGTTCAGGCCAGCATCGGCACCCATGCCGAAATGTTTGAAAAGAACCGCGAAAAGTTCCTGCAGGAGGCCCGCGTGCTGGCCAAGTTCGCCAATGAGGACGGCATTGTCGGCATCCGCGATTTCTTCCAGGAAAACAACACCGCCTATATCGTCATGGACTTCCTCAGCGGCGGCACCATGCGCGATTTTCTGCACCGCGCAGGCAAGCTGACATGGGAGCAGACCCACCGCATCCTGCGCCCCATCCTGGTCTCTCTGGGCAATGTGCATGCCCATAATATCATCCACCGCGACATCAGCCCCGACAACATCATGATGACTGGCGACGGCAAGGTCAAGCTGCTGGACTTCGGCGCTGCCCGTGAGATCTCCCAGACCGACATCAAGAGCCTCTCCGTCATTCTGAAGCCCGGCTACGCCCCCGAAGAGCAGTACCGCTCCAAGGGTCAGCAGGGTCCGTGGACGGATATCTATGCGCTCTGCGCCACCATGTACCGCTGCCTCACCGGCGAGGTGCCCGATGACTCCATGGAGCGTATGTTCAACGACCAGCTGAAGTCCCCCTACGAGCGCGGTGTGGCGCCCATCGCCATCAGCAATGTGCTGATGAAGGGTCTTGCCGTGCGTCAGACGAACCGTTACCAGTCCATCGCGGAGCTTTGCGCGGATATCGCGCTGGCAGAGCGCGATCCCCACAACGCAGCCATCGCGGCGCCCGTAGTCCGTCCCGTTGTTCCGGGAGCAGGCGCCGCCACGGTCTATTCCGGCCCCGGCAATCAGACAGGTCCCCGTACCGGCGGGCAGACAGGCCCTCGTACCGGCGGGCAGACAGGTCCCCGTACCGGCGGTCAGACAGGTCCCCGTACCGGCGGGCAGACAGGCCCCTGGGATCCCAATGCCACGGTCTTCGCAACCGGCGGCACAGGACAGGGCGGCAATACCCGCGGCCCCGTTTCTCAGGCAGGCCCCACCAGAGGCTCGGTCCCTCCGGAGCTCAACATGCCGGCAGGCATTCCCGCGAACCGTACCTCCGACCGGGGCGGACAAGGCACCGGCCCTGTTTCCGGCCCTGTTTCCGGCCCTGTTTCCGGACCGGCCAACACCGTTACCGGTTATATGGTGCCCAATAATCCCGGCGATAAGGGCGGTAAGGGCAATAAGGGCAGCAAGGGAAAGACCTCCGATCCCAAGGACGGCAAGGGCAAGCCCCCCAAGGGTAACAAGAAGGGTCTTTTGATCGTCGGTATTGTTGCTGTCATTGCCATCGTACTCGGCGTACTGCTGCTCGGCGGCAAGAAGCCCTCCGGCACCATCCCCGTTCCCTTCAGCGATTACTCCTTCACCCTCAACGAGGTGGAATACGAGCTGCCCATGATGGTGGATGAGCTGATCGCGGACGATTGGATCGCGGAGGAAGAGGCTGAGCTGGAAAAGACCCTGCAGCCCGGCAGAACCTCCTCCATTCTGACCTTCACCAATGGCTACGGCGACATCTCCGTCCGCTTTGAGAATCCCACGGACAGCGTACTGCCCGTCAGCGAATGTCCCATTACCTATGTCAGCATCGGTTATTACGGTCTCATCACCAACTACCTCAACAAGGAAGTGAACTCCGCAGAGATCGCCAACGGCATGGAGCTGGGCACCACCAAGGAATCTTCCTTCAAGAGCAGGGCGCCCAAGGGCTACGGCATCGAAAAGGGCGGCAACCCCGTCTATTCCTACGAAACCGAGGGCGGCTCCTACTACAGAGTCACCTTCGATAAGGACGACGGCACCATGCTGAGCTTCGCTGTTTCCTGCGATGTTCCCGCCGATTTTGTTTCCAACAAGATCGCCACCGTGGCACCCGATTTTGACGAGCAGGCCTTCCGCGAGAACGCCGCCCTGCAGTGGTTCGTCAAGTGCGAGGACTTCTCCTATGTTTCCTCCGTCTATCTGAAGGATCTGATGTCCTGCGGCTGGGAACTGGAAGAGGCCCCCGATTACCTCACCAGCGGTACTACCGCCACCGCTTATCTGCGCGCCAACAAGCTGGCTACGCTGACGCAGACGATCTACAATCCCTTCGATGTGGCCATCATTCCCGAATACTGCTTCGTGGAAAAGATCATCTTCAACAAGGGCGGCCTGCCCAGCGACACGGAATTCACCCTCACCAGCGCCGACGGCAGGGTCAGCATCTCCGGCGATATGACGCAGGATGAGATCGCGGACTATCTGGATGAATGCGGCATCGAATACGAGGAAGACGGCACGGAGTTGGTCTTCTACCCCTGCGGCGATGAAGCCCGTACCATCACCCTCAGTTTCTCCGAAAAGGGCAATCTCTTCGTCATCACGATGAATGCCTCCGAAGCCATCCGCAATTTCTTTGAAGAATAAGCACATCAAAGCGACCGGCTCACCGCAGGGTGAGCCGGTTTTCTTTCGCCCGTTCCGTTTGCGGGAGGGCACAGAGACCCTCCCCTACTTTCCGATCTGTTCCGTATTTCCCGCAGGGGCGGGCGTCCCCGTCAGCTGATCTATCCGCTGCTGAATCCCCCAGTCAGCTTCGCTGACAGCCCCCTTTGACAAGGGGGCCTTTTGAGCCTCCCTTGTGAACGGCCCAGGCCGCCCTCTCTTGGCCTTTGGCCAATTCACCTTGAGGGAGAGGGACCGCCGAAGGCGGTGGAGGGATTCCGCCCGCCCGTTGTGGTTCGATTTACCGATGCGCGGGAGATTCTTCGCTCCGCTCAGCATGACATATTGGGTAAGGCGGCCTTGTTTTTAAGCGGGTTTTTTTCGGTTATATATTGTCTGCGGGCGGATTTTTTGCTATAATATCAAATTGGATTATTACATTTTGAGAAAGGAGACCCAATATGCCGTATTTCGCAGGAACCTTTGATATTGCCGTGGTCGGCGCCGGACATGCCGGCATCGAAGCAGCGCTGGCCTGCGCCAGAATGGGTCTCAGGACCGTCATCTTTACCATCAACATGGATGCCGTGGGCAACATGCCCTGCAATCCCGCCATCGGCGGCACCGGCAAGGGACACCTCGTCCGTGAGCTGGATGCCCTCGGCGGCGAAATGGGCTGGGCCGCCGACCACTGCTGCATCCAGTACCGCATGCTCAACCGCGGCAAAGGCCCCGCCGTCCATTCCCTCCGCGCACAGGCCGACCGCCGCGCCTACCAGGAATTCATGAAGCACACGCTGGAACGGCAGGAAAACCTCGAACTGAAGCAGGCGATGATCGTGGATCTCACCGTGGAGGATGGCCGCATCACCGGCGTCATCACGCAGCTGGGCGCCTGCTATGAGGCGAAGGCCGTCATCCTTGCCACCGGCACCTTCCTGGAGTCCACCATCGTCATCGGCGAGAACGTCATCTCCTCCGGTCCCGACGGCATGCATGCCGCCACCGGTCTGACCGCGAAACTGGAAGCCCTCGGCCTCTCCATGCGGAGGTTTAAGACCGGCACACCGCCCCGCGTCCATGCCCGCTCCATCGATTACAGTAAAATGGAGCTGCAGCCGGGCGACGATGAGATCATGCCCTTCTCGTGGCGCACCGAACAGGCGCCCGAAAACCGCGCCGTCTGCCATCTGACCTACACCTGCGAGCGCACCCACGAGATCATCCGCGAGAACATGCACCGCAGCCCGCTCTACGACGGCTCCATCACCGGTGTCGGCCCGCGGTACTGCCCCTCCATTGAAACCAAGGTGGAGCGCTTTGCGGATAAGCCGCGGCATCAGCTCTTCGTGGAGCCCTGCGGCCTCAACACCGAGGAAATGTATATTCAGGGTTTCTCCTCCTCGCTGCCCGAGGATGTGCAGATCGCGATGCTGCGCTCCGTTCCCGGACTGGAAAACGCGGAGATCATGCGCCCCGCCTACGCCATCGAATACGACTGCGTGGATCCCACGGAGCTGCTGCCCACGCTGGAATCCAAGAAGATCTCCGGCCTCTACGGCGCGGGACAGTTCAACGGCTCCTCCGGCTATGAGGAGGCTGCCGTACAGGGCTTTGTGGCCGGCGTCAATGCCGCCCTCAAGCTGAAGGGCGAAGAACCCATGGTGCTGCGCCGCAGCGACTGCTATATCGGCATCCTCATCGACGATCTCGACACCAAGGGCACCAACGAGCCTTACCGCATCATGACCTCCCGCTCCGAATACCGCCTGCTGCACCGGCAGGACAATGCCGACGCCCGTCTGACCGCCATCGGCCGCCGCATCGGTCTCATCTCCGAGGAGCGCTGCCGCCAGGTGGAGGAAAAGATCGCCGCCATCCGTCGGGAGATCGCCCGATTGGAAGGCAGCGGCCTGCCCGGCACGGCGGAACTGAACGAAATGCTTGTTTCCGTCGGTTCCACGCCGGTCAAAAATTCCGTCCGTCTTTCCGATCTGCTGCGCCGTCCGCAGCTGACCTACGACCATCTGACCCCCTTTGACAGGGATCGCCCCGACCTCTCCCGCGAGATCCGCGAGGAGGTGGAGATCCAGCTCAAGTACGAGGGCTACATCGCGCGGCAGGAAAAGCAGGTGGAAGAATTCCGCAAAGCGGAAGCCAAGCTGCTGCCCGCCGATATTGACTACCACTCCATTCAGGGACTCCGTCTGGAAGCCCGCCAGAAGCTCTCCGAGATCCGTCCGCTCTCTGTGGGACAGGCCTCGCGCATTTCCGGCGTCAGCCCCGCCGACACGGCGGTGCTGCTGATCTGGCTGGAACAGCGAAAGGGGGGATCCGACCGTGTACTTTGATTCCCATGCCCATCTGAACGACCGCCGCTTTGACGGTGACCGCGAAGCCGTTCTGCAAAAGATGGCGGAAAACAAAGTCGCGGGTATGATGAACGTGGGCTGCAGCCTGCGCAGCAGCCGCGACTGCATCGTCCTCGCCGAACAGTACCCCGGCATCCGGGCATCCGTCGGCTCCCATCCCGACCACGCGGATGAGGTCTGCGATGAGATCCTCGATGCCTACCGCGAACTGAGCCGCCATCCGAAGGTGAAGGCCATCGGTGAGATCGGCCTCGACTACCACTACGAGGATATTCCCCGGGACATTCAGAAGCATGCCTTCCGCCGCCAGCTGGAGCTGGCAAGGGAGCTTGACCTGCCCGTCATCGTCCATGAGCGCGAGGCTCACGGCGACGCGCTGGACATCCTTGCGGATTTTCCCGAGGTCACCGGTGTGTTCCACTGCTATTCCGGCTCGTGGGAGATGGCGCAGATCCTGCTGAAAAAAGGCTGGTATCTGGGCTTTACCGGCGTGATCACCTTCAAAAACGCGCGAAAGGCCGTGGAAGTGGTGGAAAATGCGCCGCTGCACCGCCTGCTCATTGAGACCGACTGCCCCTATATGGCGCCCGAGCCCTTCCGCGGACGGCGCTGCGATCCCTCCCTCGTGCCGCTGATGGCAAAGAGGATGGCCGAGATCAAGGGCAAGGATCCCGAAGAGGTGGCTGCCGTGACCACCGAAAACGCCATGCGCTTATTCCGAATCGAAAAAATATAGCTTAGGAGGCTACCAAATATGTGTGATTCCTGCAAGAAACCCTATTATATCACCACCCCCATCTACTATCCGTCCGACAAGCTCCACATCGGCCATACCTACTGCACCGTGGCCACCGACGCCTTCGCCCGCTACAAGCGTCTGCGCGGCTATGACGTCATGTTCCTGACCGGCACCGACGAACACGGCCAGAAAATCGAAACCAAGGCCAAGGAAGCCGGCGTTACCCCCAAGCAGTTTGTGGATAACATCGTGGAAGGTCCCGGCGGCATCCTCGACCTGTGGAAGCTGATGAACATCTCCAACGACCGCTTCATCCGCACCA
>JAFSHY010000054.1 GCA_017440065.1 Oscillospiraceae bacterium
CAGCGAGGTAATCCAGAAGGCGCTTGGCGGCGTGCTGTTTATCGACGAGGCATACGCGCTCAACAGCAGCAGCGAAAATGACTTCGGTCAGGAGGCCATTGACACCTTGCACAAGGCCATGGAGGACAACCGCGACGATCTGGTGGTCATCGTTGCCGGATATGACGGGCTGATGGATCGCTTTATTCATTCCAATCCGGGTCTGGAATCCCGCTTCAACCGCTATCTCCACTTTGATGATTATACGCTCGACGAGATGCTGGAGATCTTCAGGATGCAGTGCGGCAAGGGATGTTATGAGCTGGACGAGGCAGCTGAGGCGGCGGTCAGAGAGCAGATCAATAAAGAAAACGCCAATTCAATCTCCTTCGGCAATGCGCGCGGCGTGCGGAATATCTTTGAACTAGTGCTGGTCGCGCAGGCGAACCGACTGGCGGAGATGGAGAATGTTACCCGCGAGGATCTGATGAAGATTACCGCAGAGGACATTGATCTTTCGGACGGCGAGGCGGATGCGGAAAAGAGCGAAGAACAGACGGAACATAGTCAGCCGTAAATGATGATGGGCAGGGATGCAGAGAGGCAGTCCTGCCCGTCGGTCTTTTAGATAAAGCATGTTTTCGGAAAGATCGACAACGGTTACTTCCGCCCCGGCTGCAGCGAGCAGCGGCGCCTGCAGTCCGCCCGCGCCGGCCAGACAAAGAATATGACTGCCTTTGACATTTTGAATCCATTCGGAAGGAACAGGCTTGTTTATTCCGAGGGGGAGCGACAGATAGCCTTCTTGAGCGGCAGCCATTTGTCCCTGCGACGCACAGCCGCTCCACCACACGTTTCGGTCTGCAAGCGAGTTGATATTTGATTCTACCCGATCAAAGATGTCTTTCATGGGATTCCTCCAAGGAAAAGATATAAAAAAACGTCCCTCCGCATATACGGAAGGACGCTGTGCCGCTAATTAGTAGCGGGAAGCACGCTGCTGCTCGAAGCAGTCACGGCAATAAACGGGACGATCGCCGCGGGGCTGGAAGGGAACCTGGGTGGGACGGCCGCAGCCATCGCAGATTACATCATACATGGGACGATCGGTGTTGCGGGTCTGGCCACCGGCAGCACGACGGGCAGCGCGGCAAGCGGGGCAACGACCGGGCTCGTTCTGGAAACCCTTATCAGCGTAGAACTGCTGCTCGGAAGCGGTGAACACGAACTCCTTGCCGCATTCACGGCAAACCAAAGTCTTGTCTTCGAACATGGAAAATACCCTCCTAAATGTATCGCCTTCCTAAATGACTACCGTGGTGGCCGAATCCTGTCATCGGAAGGGGAAAAACCTCCGGAGGGAAACGGTAAAACCCTGGGCTGTCCTTTGGGGCTGTACGAAGTATATCATAAGTTTGTCAAAAAGTACAGAGTTATTCCAAATTTAACACGTGTATGATATGATGTCGGAAACGGAGGTGGGGAACAGAATGGGTTTTTTTGAGATAGATAGGGACAGCCTGATTTTCCGAAATAACGGTGAAACCGTTATGGTGACGCCGTGGGGAGATAACGGTCTGCGGGTTAGGGCGGTTGCATCCGGGGAGATTCATGAAGAGAAAGCCGCCCTGCTGGAACCGGTCTGCTGCGCGGGAAGCATTGAGCTGGGAGAACGGGAAGCTTCTGTGCGGAACGGAAAAATCAGCGCCAGACTGATCGTGAATGGCTCGTATATGCAGATTACCTTTCTGAACCAGGAAGGGAAGACGCTGCTGCAGGAGATACCGAGCAGCGGCGCGCTGGAGCTGAGGGCGCGGCATTTCAAGGCGCTTTCGGGTGACGCCTATTGCTTGAAGGCATCCTTTCTGCCAGCCGACGGAGAAAAGATATACGGCATGGGTCAATATCAGCAGACAG
>JAFSHY010000055.1 GCA_017440065.1 Oscillospiraceae bacterium
CGCATCCACAGCGGAGACATCCTTTTTATTGGTATACTTGATCAGACGCTCGGAGGCCACGCGGGAAACGGTAAGGACCGTACCCTCGGTGGGCTTCATGACCGCCTTATAGGCCGCCTTCACGCCCTGGGAAATAGCCTCGGCCAGCTCCTTGGAATCGCAGGTCTCCTTGCCCTTCAGCCCCTTGGAGATGCCGCGAAACAAAAGAGAAAGGATCACGCCGCTGTTACCGCGGGCGCCCTTCAGCATGGCGCTGGCGGCACGGTCGGAGGCCTGCGCCACGGTGCATTCGCCCATGCTCTGCAGCTCACGGGCTGCAGCCGAGATGGTGAGGGACATATTGGTACCGGTATCACCGTCGGGAACAGGGAATACATTCAAGGCATTGATGGCAGCCTTCTGATTGCTGATATGGTTGCATCCCGAGATGATCATCTCGCAATACTGCTTACCTGTAATCATTTACAATTCTCCTTAAAGTACTTTCATACCGTCGATGAAGATGTTGACCTTCTTCACGGTAAACCCGGTCATCTGCTCAACATTATATTTGACCTCTTTGGCAATGCTTCGGGTAGCGGCGGGCAGATTGACCCCATAGAGCACAACGATATGCATCTCAACAATGAGACCCTTTCCGTCGGGAATGATCTTAACGCCCTTCTCATAATGGTTCTTTTTCAGCAGAGACACAAAGCCGTCTCCGGCATTCTTGGCGGCCATGCCGACAACACCGTAGCAGGAATTGGCAACATGACCCACGATATTCGCAAATACGCTTTCCGTAATATTGATGTTTCCATTGTGGTTATTCACGGTCATGGTGGGAATACCTCCTTTAATACATTACTTTTATTTTATAATATTTTTGCGGAAAATACAATACTTTTTTCCGGATCCGTGGATTTTCCGCCGATTTTTAACAGAACTTTAATGTTTCAGCGGCATTTAAAATACAAAATCTGCCGATTTTCGCCTGCAACAGACAAAAGCCGCTCCGCTTCGCGAAGGCGTTGAGGATCCAGATTCACAAAGGGATCGTCCAATACCATCGGCAGCACCTCCTTGGAGAGCAGACTGCTCACCGCCAGCCGAAAGGCAAAATACACCGCGTCCCGGGTGCCGGCGGAGAACCGCTCCAGCGGATAGGTTCCCTCGGCGGTCTCCAGCGCAATGCCGAAGGCGGCATCCATCAGCAGGCTGCGGTATTTTCCGCCGGTCAGCCGCGCCAGATGCTCCCCTGCCAGCGTGCAGAGCTGCGGAGCGAAGCGGGTGTTCATCTCCTGATTGGATTCCTTCAGCCAGCCCAGCGCGGTCTGCACCGCCGCCAGCTGCGCTTCATCCTCCAGGATCTCGTTTTTCAGCACCTTATTTTTGGCCTTTTGCTCGGTTTGGCGGTGCCATAGCGCCTCCAATTCCCGCGGGTCCAATGCCTCGCGGCGATCCCGCAGGGAACGGTTGGTTTGCTGCTCCCGTTCCAAAAGCTGCCGCACCTGCGATGCGGTCTCCTCCTGCAGGACTGCGCCCACCGCCAACTGCTCCAGCTCGGCACGGCTCCGCCCGTTCAGCAGGGCTTCCTCCTGCAAGGAAGCGTCGGTTTCGTTCGCTCGGGCTTCAAAAATTCCCCATTCTACCCGCATTTTACGCAGCTCATTGGGGTCAAAAATGCGGGTTTTTCCACGCAAATGCTCCAGCCGCTCCGCTTCCGCACCGAAATGGGCCTTTGCCCGCTCCAATGCCTCGGCGGCCTCCCGACGGGCAGCCTTTTGCGCCTCCCGCTGCTCCAGCGCCTGCCGATACTTCAGCCACTTTTCCCTGAGCTGCTGCTCATTGGCGGCACCGTAGGAATGGCAGATCCGCTTGCGGCTGCTTTGCATGGCCAAGGGGATCGCTGCGGCGGCGATCAGCAACACTGCGGCGGCGGCCAATCCGACCCAAAGCCGCAGAAAAACGCAGACAACGGCAACACCCAAGGCAGCGACCAAAAGGAGGCTCCACCACGGGAAAGATTTTTTCTCCAGCCGCGCCAGATCCTGACCCGAAAGGTCATGGAACCCAAACTGCGCCACGTTTTTCATTCATCAGCTGCAGCTGCTCCTCCAGCCGCTCCTTTTCTTCCTCGGCGGCTGCCGCGGCGGCTTTTGCCCGCTCTGCGGCATCGAAGGCCTGCTCCAGCGCATCCAAGTCCTCCTTGGCGACCCGCGGAGGCTCCATCGGTTTTTTCTGCCGCAGGGCATCCAGCCGTTCCAGCAAACGAAGGGCATCGCTCCCCTCTGCCTTTTCGAGGCGTAGCCGCAGCTGCTGCAGCCGTTCCTCGCTGACCGGGATGGCTTTTTCCAGTTCCTCCCATTCCCGATGGCGGCCGATCTGCTCCCCCAACTGCAAGCGCAACCGGGAAAGGGTCTGGATCCCTTCGGCGTAGGCCTCTTTTTTATCCAGCAGGGGACCTTGGTTTTTGCCCCGATACATATAGCGGGTATGCTGCTTATTGAGCCAATCCTCCGCCGCCTTAAAAGAGACATTTTCATCGCCGGTAGCGGCCATATTCTTCAGTGCCACATCCAGCCCGTCGGTACGGGAGAAGAGGAGGTCGCCCTGTGTGATACAGAAGGTTCTTAAGAAGGTGGGGCCATCCAGCCCCAAAAAGTGGGGGCCCGGCTGCTCCTTTTGCGCCAGCACCAGCTCCTCGCCGGTGGTGAGGCAAAGGATCTGCCGCTTATCGGTCGACTTACGGCGGCGCTCGATCCGCCATTCCATGCCCTCCCGCTCAAAGGTAAGGCTGCCCGCCAGTTCACTGCCGTTCCAAGGAAGATATCCCTTCAGCAGCCTGGCATCGTAGCCGTAGAACATATAGTAGATAAAATAGATCAGGGTGGTTTTGCCGAACTCATTGGGGTGGCTGTAGACATTCAGCCCCGCCTCCGGCTCCAGAACAAACTGCTCCAGCTTGCCGAAATGCGTGGCTTCCAAACGAAGGAGCCTCATACTCTCGCCTCCTTCATGGCCTGCAGACCCAGCCGCAGCGCCAACTCCAGCCGCGGACGTTCCTCCTCGGAGGCCGCCTCCAGCTCCGCCAAGGCGCGGCGCACAAAGGCGCCCTGCAGCGTATTCTGCTGCCGCAGCTCCTCGATGGATCCGAAGGTATCGCTGCGATCCTTGACCTCCCGCCCGGTACGCTCGGTAAAGGCCTGCACGGCGGGGGTGGGATCCTCGCAGGCGGTGCCCACTAAAATCAAGCGGTATTCCACCGACGGAGGGTCTCTCCCTCTCCCAGCAAATAACCTAATTTTGTATAATCATCATTGAATTTTTCAAATCCATGTTCTACCCATGGGTTTACCGTTGAAAAATGTGCCGGAGAATCATATTTGCGTGTGC
>JAFSHY010000056.1 GCA_017440065.1 Oscillospiraceae bacterium
CAACGAACTCCGTGGCGGAGCGGCGGTTCATCATCTGCACCACCATTTCGCAAAGCCGCTTGGAGGCGCCCATAATGTTGGTGGGGTTCACGGCCTTGTCCGTGGAGATCAGAACGAACCGCTTGACGCCGAAACGGGATGCGGCAAGGGCAGTCTTGTAGGTGCCGAAGACATTGTTCTTGATGGCTTCGTTGGGGCTGTCCTCCATCAGCGGCACATGCTTGTGGGCTGCCGCGTGGAAGACGTAGTCGGGGCGGTAGGTCTCCATGACGGAGTTGATGCGGTTGGTGTTGCGTACGGAGCCGATGAGGGTCACCAGATCCAGTTCGGGGAAGAGCCGCTGCAGCTCCATCTGGATCTCGTAGGCATTGTTCTCGTAGATGTCGAAGATCACCAGCTTTTTCGGCTTGGCGCGGGCGATCTGACGGCAGAGCTCGCTGCCGATGGAACCGCCGCCGCCGGTGACCAGCACGACCTTGCCGGAGATATACTCCATGATCCTGTCCAGATCCACCTGAATGGGATCGCGGCTGAGCAGATCCTGCGCGTCGACCTGCCGCAGGCTGCTGACGCTGACGTCACCGCGTACCAGCTGATAGATGCCGGGCAGCACCTGCACCTGACAGCCGGTGGTGCTGCAGATGTCCAGAATGGCCTTGCGGCTGGAGGGCGGGCAGGAGGGGATGGCGAAGATGATCTTCTGCACATGGTATTGCTCCACGGCCTTGGGGATGTCGGTGCGGTTGCCCACGATGGGGATGCCGTAAAGCCGCTTGTTGCGCTTGATGGGGTTATCATCGATGACGCAGACCACGCGGTCGCGGACGTACTGACTGTTGGAGAATTCCAGCGCCAGACTGCGTCCCGCCTCACCGGCGCCGATCAGCATGATGTTTTTACCGTTTCGATTGGATGCGCTCTGTTTCAGCTGCTTGATGATGCTGCGGAGCAGACGGTAGGAAAAGCGGATCGCGATGGTGCAGATCAGGCTGAATACATACCCGAGTATGTAATACGACCTGGGCATATTCAGCTCCGCGACCGAAAGGAACAGAAGGCCCGCAACGGCCAGGATCATATAGGCGCCGATCACGCGGAAGATCTCGTCCATACCGACATAGACCCAAATGCTGTTGTAGAGGTTGCAGAGGTGGAATACGGTGAGGCAGATGGCACTCCACACCAGAATGGTGGAGAGATAGCCGCCAAGGTATTCTGAGGGGATATGACTGAACTGGAAATCAAACCGCAGCCAAAGAGCGAGGAAGAACGATATGATCACGGAAAAAACATCCATTCCGCTGATCAGCACGGTCTTCAGAACGATATGACCGTTTTGCTTGGAGGAAGAAATTCGGGGCATGGGATCCATCTCCTGAAAAACTCTGAAAAGTTGGAAGAATACGCGGAAAACTGCACGGTATCTTTCGAATCAGCTTATTATACCACATAGCGCCTGTCACGGCAAGAGCGAGCTTTTCCTGCGGCGGCTGTGCCGGATTAGTATGGCGCGGCAGCGCTGTCTGATTCCGGAAAAATCTGCGGCAGACGGAAAAAAGCTGAAAATTCCTGCCGCGAAATGTTGACAGACAGAAAATATTCCTTTAAAATGTCCTTGAGAGAAGGACGAACAAACAAAAGAAGTCCGCGATACAAAGACAAATGATGATGTATGAAGTACAGGAGGGCAATGCCATGGAAACCTGGATGGACGCGATCGTAAAACCCGCCGCGGCGGAAGGGCTGGAACTGCGCCGTGTGCCTGTGCCGAAGCCCGGCCCCGGCGAAGTGCTGATCAAGGTGCATAAGACCGCGATCTGCGGTTCGGATGTGCATATTTATAAGTGGAACCAGTGGGCGCAGCAGCATGTGAAGCCGCCTCAGGTCATCGGCCACGAATACGTGGGCGAGATCGCGGAACTGGGCGCGGGCGTGACCGGCCTGTATGTGGGTCAGCGGGTCAGCGGCGAAGGCCATATTACCTGCGGCCATTGCCGCAACTGCCATTCCGGCAATATCCAGTGGTGCATCGACCACATCGGTGTCGGTGTGGATCGGGACGGCGCCTTTGCGGAGTATGTCTGCATTCCCGCCAGAAATGTCATCATCATCGATGAAAAGCTGCCCGAGGATGTGGTGGCTTTCTTCGATGCCTTTGGCAATGCCACCCATACGGCGCTGATGTTCCCCATGGTGGGCGAGGATGTGCTGATCTCCGGTGCAGGCCCCATCGGCATCATTGCCGTGGGCATCTGCAAGTTTGCGGGCGCCCGCCGTGTGGTCATCACCGATATGAACGATTACCGCCTTGATCTGGCCCGTAAGATGGGCGCGGACGCAGCTGTTAATATCACCCGTGAGGATATCCGCGAGATCATGCAGAAGCAGGGTCTGACGGAGGGCTTCGATATCGGCCTCGAAATGTCCGGCAGCGGCGCTGCCTTTGATTCCATGATCCGTGTCATGCGCACCGGCGGCAAGATCTCTCTGCTGGGTCTGGGCAACGGCCCCATCTCCGTGGATATGAATCAGGTCATCGGCAAGGGTCTGACCCTGCAGGGCATCTACGGCAGAAAGATGGACAACTGGCATCAGATGTCCTATATGGTGCAGGGCGGTCTGGATCTGACCCCCGTCATCACCCACCGCTTCCACTATACCGATTTCCAAAAGGGCTTTGACGCCATGCTCAGCGGCAATTCCGGCAAGGTTGTGCTGGACTGGACGAAGAAATAAGGAGGAACTATCATGAAGACTGCACTGACTGCCATCCGTGAAGAACTGAATGCCATCCGCGAAGCCGGTACCTGGCGCGAGGAACGCATCATCACCACCCCGCAGTATTCCCGCATCGATACCACCGCCAAGAAGGGCGTCATCAACATGTGCGCCAACAACTACCTGGGTCTCTCCGCCAAGGAAGAACTGATCGAAGCCGCCAAGAAGAGCTATGACGAGTGGGGCTTCGGCCTGTCCTCCGTCCGCTTCATCTGCGGCACCCAGCAGATTCACAAGGATCTGGAAAAGAAGATCGCGGGCTTCGTCGGCACGGACGATGCCATCCTCTATTCCTCCTGCTTCGATGCCAACGGCGGCCTCTTTGAAACGCTGCTGGGCGCCGAGGATGCCGTCATTTCCGATGAACTGAACCATGC
>JAFSHY010000005.1 GCA_017440065.1 Oscillospiraceae bacterium
ATGCGGCCCTTGCCAAACGGCACGCGCAGCTTCTTTTGGCAGCCGGTGCAGGTGAAATAGCGGTAGGCCGGCGCAGCGGCCTGATTTTTCGGCGCGCAGAAGGCAAGCACCGCCAGCATCAGCATGGGGATCACGGCAAAGATCAAAGAGATCAATCCCTGATATGGCCTGCTGCTGAAGAAGATGTAAACCGTAAGGCCGAGGAACATCAGACCGTGGATACAGAATTTGCGGAATTTTGTCCGTTCCGGCGGAAGCACGCAGCAGCGCACCATCGTCCACAGCGGCGCGGAGGCAAACATCGGGAGGGTATAGGCATAAGCGACCGGATCCTCGCCGGAAAGGATGCAAAGCAGCTGCGCCGCGGTGCAGATCACGCAGAGGATCAATCCGAAGACGGTCTGCCGCTTTTTGCGGTCTACGAGGGGCTTGCGGAAGGGCTTCCCGGGCTTCCTTGCCACGGTGGTCAGGCAGAGGAAATTCGTCACCCAGCAGATGAGGCAAAGCAGCAGGACAAAGGAATAGCCGACGGCTGCCACTGTGGGTACCGTGACGGGTACTTTATTCGGGAAGGAGGTCTCGATCCAGTAATCCACAAGGTCGATGGCATTGACCGACGCCCTCAGGATCAGACACGCATAGAGCGCCAGCATCACAAGACCGAAGATCTTGAGGCCGCGGTTCCTGGCCTTGGCGGGAGGAGCAGCGGAAGCGGCTGCGGGCTTCTGCACGGAGGAAGCCTTTGCTGCGGGCTTCTGCACCGAGGAAGCCTTTGCCGCGGGCTTTTCTGCCGCAGGCTTGGCGGCAGAACCATCAAAAAACCGGCCGAAGAGTTCGGATACATCCGCAGGCTTTTCCGCAGCCTTCGGCTGAGCGGCAGGCTTTTGCTGCGGAGCGGCTTCCCGCTTCGGCGGCACATGCTGCTTCGGTTCAGCCTTCGGCTGCCGCGGTGCGGCGGACTGCGGTTCGGCCTTCGGCGGCTGCTTCGGCGCGGCGGCTTTTCCCGCGAAGACGGTGGAATCCGCATCGGAGGCTGCCTTGGCGGAGGAGGAAGCGGCCTTGCCTGCATAGACGGTGGCGTCGCCGTCCGCGGCGGGCTGCGGGGCGAAGAAGGGACGGTCGGCGGGCATGGCATTGGCCTGTTCCAGCGCGGCGGCCAGCTCATCGGCGGATTGCCAGCGATCTTTCCGCCGCAGTTCCAGACCCTTCATCAGCACATCGCTGACAGGTCGGCTGCAGCAGCCCAGCTGCCGGGGTGTTTTAACCGTGTCCTCATTGACACGCTCCATGGCGTCCTCCGGCACCTTGCCGGTGAGGCAGCGGTACATGGTGGCGCAGAGGGCATAGACGTCCGTCCACGGTCCCTGGATGCCGCGGTTGCGGCTGTTCTGCTCCACGGGCGCGTAGCCGTGCTTCAGAATGACGGAAAGGCTGTGGTCTGCCTGACCGGAATAGTCACGGGCAGCGCCGAAGTCCAGCAGCTTGACCTGACCGAGAGAGGTCATCATGATGTTATCGGGGCTGATGTCCCGATGGATGATATCGTGGCGGTGGATGCGGGAGAGGGTCTCCAGCACGGGGCGCATCAGCCGATGGGTCTCCGCCCAGGAAAGCGGGCCGGCTTTTTTGAGATGGGCGGCCAGCGTTTCGCCGTCCAGAAATTCCATGACGATATAGGCGGTGTTGTTGGCGGTGAAGAAATCGCGCACCATGACGATGCCCGGTTCGCTGGCGAACCGCGCCAGCACGCGGGCTTCATCCAGAAAACGGTCGCGGTTGCGGATAAAATCCTCGCCATAGGTGCCGCCGGTGATGCGCAGTTCGGGAGAGCGCAGGGCTTCACGGCTGACGAAGCCGGTCATATAGAATTCCTTGATGGCTACCTTCAGATCCAGTACCGTATCGATGCCCACATAGGTGATACCGAAACCGCCGCCGCCCAGCACACGGCCGATGCGGTAGCGTCCTGCCAGCATCGTCTCGGGAAGCAGGTGGTGAGGCTCGGGGCGGTAGTTACGGCTGTCATAGCCGCACCGGGGGCATACCTGTGCTTCGGCGGTCAGCGCCGCGGCGCAGTTGTAGCAATAGCCCTTCAATTCCTCACCTCCCCTTCGTGTTTTCTTTACTATAGCAGATTTCCGCACAGGAAACAACCGCGGCAGGTCGAAAAAACGGAATTTTCCGCAAAACGCACATCTGCCTTGCAATGCGGCGGAAAGCCGTGCTATAATCGAGTTGTCGAAAAGTGTCGAAAGCTGTCGGCTGTCCGTGGAAACTTTTTCAGCGGAAGAAGCCGCGGAAACTGCACATCCTAAAACGCGGAAGGAAAGGAGGCGGCAAGGATGGAATACCCCGAAACATACCGTGAAATTCTGAACTGTCTGCCGCAGCCTGCCTGCCTGCTGAAGGACGGCGCCGTGCTGCTGCAAAATGCCGCGGCGGGCGATGCCTTTGCCGCCCTGCTTCAGGAATCCGTTCCGCAGCCGCCCGCCGTGCTGACCTGCGGTGAATGGATCTATACCCTCCGTCCGCTGGGAGACCTTTGCCTCGCGCTGGCCTCCCGCGCACCGCAGCAGGGAGCGGACGTCAGCTTCCTGCGCCTGCCGCTGAGCGAACTCTTCGGCTCCGTGTCCGCGCTGATGCCCTCTGTGGAGGAGCTGGAGGATCCCGCCATCCATATGCAGGCTGCCGGCGTGAACCGCAGCCTTTACCGCCTGTACCGCTCCATCTCCAATCTGGAGTTTTCTTCCTCGGAGCCCATGTCCCGCTTCTCGCAGACGGATCTGACGGCGCTGCTGGGCGAATTGGAAACGCATATCCCGCAGCCCTGCAGCGGAGGCGTTACGGTGGAGGCGGAGCTGCCTTCCCGTCCCGTTTTGGTAATGACCGATCCGCAGCTGCTGCAGCGGGCGGTGCTGAATCTGCTCTCCAATGCCATCCGCCATGCCCGACGCGGCAGCACGGTGCGCCTGCAGCTGACAAAGCAGCAGGGCCGCGCCATGATCACCGTCCGCAACGAAGGCACGCCTGCCGATCCCGATGCGGTCTTCGGCGGTGCAGAGAAGGCGAATTGTCACGGCACGGCAGGCCTCGGTCTGGAGCTGGTGCGCAAGATCATGCAGACGCTGGGCGGAACGCTGCTCTTCCGTATGCCGGAGGACGGCACGGTCGCCACGCTGGCGCTGCCCGCAAAGAGCGGCGAACCCTGCTGCGGGTGCGTCCTGCGCTGCAGCCATTTTGACGGAAACGGCGGCTTTGACACGGTGCTTCTGGAGCTTTCCGATGTCCTGCCCGCGGAGGTCTTCCTCCCCGAAGCTATTGACTGATATAAAACAGAACCGCATTCACACGGTGTCCCTTTGGACACCGTGTATCGATATAAATCCCTTTGGGGCTTTTCGATATATGCCTTCGGCATTCGATATGTGCTTCGCACTCGATATGCCCTGCGGGGCGAGAGGGATTTTTATCATATCGAATTTGCCGTGAGGCAAATATATCGATTTTTCCGACAGGAAAAAATATCGAGTTGCAACGCAATATATCGACGAAAAACAACCACCCGAAAAAGAAATTTCATTTCTCTTTTCCGGGTGTTTTATCCGATTACGTTATAAGCGGGTAATTTGTGTTCAAATCCCTCTTTTTTTCAAAGCATTCCTGAAAAAAGCGCCTGCTTTGCCGGCGGGATATGCGAAAGACCCTTCCGCTTTTCGGAGCGGAAGGGGCTTCGTGATTAATAGATGAATTCGTCCTTGTACCAGATGTTGGAATAGAGGTACCAGACATTCCATGCGTCGCATTGTGCGGGGAAGTTCACGGGGATCTCGATGTAGTCGCCGGGCTTCAGCTCATAGCGGTAGTTCAGCTCTTCGTGGACTTTCTTGCCGCCGTACCAGTAATCCAGATCCAGCTCCAGCGTGAAGGTGTAGGGCGTATCGTTGGTGTAGGGCAGGTAGAAGGTGCCGTCGCGGCGGCCCTGCGCGTAGACGCCGATCAGCTGGGTCTGCAGGCTTTCGTCCACGGTTCCCAGCGCCAGATCCTGATCCAGCCAGTCTTCCTCAGGCTGTTCTTCCTGTTCGGGAGGCGCGCCGTATTCCCAGATGTAGAGCAGCTTTTCCAGATCGGAGAGTTCCTCGAAGGGGAGATCGCGCAGTGTGACGGAATCGTCGTCGTCATCCTTTTCTTCCTCCGCGGGCGCTTCTTCCTCGACAGGTGCTTCTTCCTCGGCGGGTGCTTCCTCTGCCGGTTCTTCCTCCTCGCCCATCAGAATGACGGTGTCGCCGTCGCCCATGTAGGTGGGATAGGCGATGAACTTATCCTGCGAGGGGTCTTCCCAGCCGTCATCGTCGCCGTAGAGGCTCATGGCGGCAGAGAGGGAATCGTAGGCCGTTTCGCCGAGGAACATGGCCTCCAGCGTGGCCTTCATCACATTGCGGCTGTAGTCCGCGCCGACGCTGTTGCAGTAGCCCATGATGACCTCGGCGGAGGCGTTGTACAGGGCGCTGGCCATGACGGGGTCGGGTTCATCGGTGTAGCATTCGCAGCCGTAAAAGCAGCAGGATTCGGAGAAGAACACCGTGCCGTCCAGCCCGTTGCTGCCGTAGCGGTTCGTGAAGAAGGAGGGCATAATCCAGTAACCGCAGCTGCCGTCTATGTACATCATCTTGGCCACAGACTGCTCATAGGCCAGATAGTCATAATAGAGCTGATCGGTATCGGAGGTAGCCACCTCGTTGATGCAGAGCACAGGCTGATCGAGATAGGTGCTGCCGTGCATGGAGAAGACCACCACATCGTAATCCCCGAGGGAGGCCATATCCGCCACGGTCACATCTCTGTCCAGCCGCAGATCTACGCCCAGCTCTTCCCAATCCTCCTGCAGGGAGAGGTAAAAGTCGGTGCGGTAAGGGGTGTCCTCAAAGCCGTTCAGAACGGCGACCTGCATCTGCTGCCCCGTAGTGACAGAGCGCAGAGCAGGCGCCCTGCGGGTGCTGCTCTGCGGATGGACGGGCTGCGGGACGGCGCTCTGCGGGGTGTTGATGACGGGGCTCTTTTCGCCGATGTCCACACCTCCGGGGATGCCGCTCTCATAGATGAAGGTGAAGATCCAGTTTTCCGCGTCGTAGACGGCTTCCTCGGAAAGATAGCCGGCCTCGTGGAGCTGATCCAGCACCTCGCTGATCTGTTCCTGCTTGATTTCGGGCAGCTCGTCTTCCACCAGCACCAGCGCCTCGCGGAGCCAGTAGTCCACGGCTTCGTCGTTGCTCATACCCTCGGTCTCTTTCTTCATTTCTTCATAGAAGTCCGTGGCCTCGCCCAGCATTTCTTCGGTCAGCAGGCCGCTGTCCATGGCTTCCTGAATGAGTTCAGAGGTCAGGGATTCGGCTTTTTCCTGTGCGGATTCTTCGTCCTCTTCCCCGTTTTCTTTCGTTTCGGTCACTTCCTGTTCTTCCGGCTCGACCTTGGCGGCGTCGTCTTTTTTGCCGCCGAACACCAGAAGACAAATGACAAGGGCAGCCACCAGCAGGATGGCGCCGATGCCGATGATGAGCTTCTTCATAATCGGTTCCTCTTTCTATTCCCGCGCGGGGTTTTTCTGAGATGATGATAGCCAAAGGGGCGGAATGTGTCAAGCTTTTCGGGAACGCCGCCTCAAAGGATCTGGCAGAATTCTACGGGTTCACCGCTGGGGCTCATGATCTTGAAATAGCGGACGCCCTTTTCCCAAACGGTGGGCAGCTCCTGAATGCCTTCCTCTTCGAAGGTGTAGCCATGCTCCAGGCAGTAGCGGTAGTCAGCCTCGATATCATCGGAGGAAAAGCTGAAATGATCCAGCTTGCCGGGGGCGTCAGCACCGCCGACGGGCTGAAAGATCTCGTAAACGATCTCACCGCTGCGGAGGAAGCGGATGGGCTCGCCCTTGGGGCTGGTAAAGGAGCCGATCAGCTCGTAGCCCAGTACGTCCATATACCATTTGACGGTGGCTTCGATGTCATTGGTGGCAAGGCCGATGTGGCCGAGGGGTCTATGCTTGATCATAAAACAGGCCTCCTGAAGAAAGGATGCTTCTATTTTATCAGAGTTTTTCCGCGGGAGCAAGGGCGAAAGGCTGCCTTTTCCGTTTGACAGGCAGAAAAATCGGCACTATGATGGAAGAAAAGGAGGGGTTATTATGCTTTATCTGAATCAGAGGGATCACCGCCATATTCCCTACCTGCACGATACGGCCAACGGCGGCGCGCCGGAACACAGGCGCAACATTGCCACCTCCGGCTGCGGCCTTTGCTGCCTCTGCATGACGGTGGAGCATCTGACGGGAGAGATCCTGGAACTGACGGAATGCGTCCGCCTCTCGGAGGAGAGCGGAGCAAACTTCTGCGCCGGCTGCTCCATGCGCATCCTCGGCCCCGTGGCGGCGGAGCGGTACGGTCTTACCTATGGCCGCACCGGTGATGCCGCGGAAATGCTCGCCCATCTGCGGGCAGGCGGCGAGGTCATCGTCAATGTGCGGAGGCAGGATGACGGCACACCCGGCATCTTCACCGCCCGCGGGCATTATATGCTGCTGACGGGAACGGACGGCAAGACCGTCACCGTCATGGACCCCAACTACGTCAAAAACAAGTATAAAGCGCAGGAGGAGGCAGGCCTCATCCGCGTGGAAGAGCCGCTGCTCTACTGCGATCTTGCCATGCTCATCGGGGAAGCCCGCGCCGAAGAACCCTACTATCTCTTCAAAAAAGCAGGCAGGTGAAGCAACCGCTTCACCTGCCTGCTCAGGCTGTCAAAAAAGTGGTTTTCAAATGTAGAAGGTTATCGAAACGCGCTGCACCAAAGCCTCCCCTGTGTAAGGGGTGGTGGCAAAAATCGATCTGATTTTTGACGGAGGGGTTGGGGAAATCCGAGATTACCAATTATTTTAGTTTTCAATCCCTCAGTCTCGCCTAACGGCGAGCCAGCTCCCTTTGCACAAGGGAGCCTTGTGCGCTACCGCTCCAGAAGGTTTTTTGACACGCTCAGCAGGCAGGTGAAGCAACCGCTTCACCTGCCTGCTTTTTTCACTTCCTGCGACGCATTTTGAAAAACTGATACCATGTATGGACGGCCAGCACCGCAAAGAGCAGCTTGCACCAAACAGGAACGGGATTGGGCGATGCCAGACTGCCGATGGTGATCAGCGTCAGAAAGATGGCATAGAACAGTATCGTGCCGGGGCCTGCGGGTCTTTTTCTCATGCTATATTACCTCCTGAACGTAAGATCAGAAATCGTTGGCGCCGATGGGCGTGGTGGAAAGGTTGCCGCCGACGACCGTGTAAAGGGTGACGGAAACATCGCTGTAGTAGACATAGCCGCCGGAATAGGTGACGGTGAATTCAAAGATGTCATCCGCCTTGGTGAAGCTGGCCTTGCTGCCGAACATGGCTTCCTCGCCGTACCAGCTTTCGCCGCTGGTATATTTGATGAGGTAGGTACCGTCCGCCACGGGAACGTCGGCGGTTTCGTGGGCGCGGACATAGAGCAGCATGTAGACATCCGGATCAGCAATGGATTCCAGCTTGATGAGCGAATCATGCTCATCCGCGGAGATGTGCAGCTGGCTGTAGCCGCTGCCCACCTTGTTGTAGAGGGCAACGCCTGTAGCGGGGCGGATGGCCGTCATGCGGGCAGAAAACGCGTCGACCAGCTCCGTATAGCCTTCGATGGCAGCGGTGTCGGCTGCAAGGGTCTGCCAAACCGTGCGAAGGATGTTGTCGGTCAGCTCCAGCTCGTCGTTGCCGAAGGCCTGCTGCGCCAGCGGGATCAGCAGGGCGGCGGCATCGCCATCGATGGCGGCAGCCTGCTCGGTGTCGGGGCAGGTGTCCTTCAGCTTGGCACGGGCGGTATTGCCGGTCTCCAGATCTCCGATGCCGTAGGCGGCCATGGCTTCGTCGTAGAATTGCTGCGCCATCTGCACGGCATAATCCTGCTCCAGCGCCTCCAGTCGGGCGGTGTCTTCCGCGGCATAGTCCTCGATGTCAAGTTCCTTCAAAACTTCCAGCTTCTCGTTCGCCTCGTCCAGCGCGGCACGGCTGTCCGCGGTGACCTGACCCACGGCATCCACAGCGGATCGGAATTCCTCCAGCGCGGCACAGTAGTTACCGTAGTGATATTCGGCGTTTTCCAGCGAACCGTAGTTGGAGATCTCGTTTTCCAGTCCTTCCGCTGCCAGCGCGTCATAGGCAGCACGGGCGGCTGCGATGGTCTCGCCGCTGTCGGGCGTGATCTTGCCGATGGCATCGATGGAGGTCTGCGCGGTGTCCACAAGACCTTGCAGCTCGTCCAGACGGGCTCTGGCCTGTTCCAGTATGGGAAGGTTGCCGACCTGCTGCCGCTGCTCCTCGGTCAGATTGGCTACGTTCTTTTCCGCGGTCTCAATGGCATTGCGGGAAGAAAGGGTCACGATGCCGATGGACGCGATGAGATCCTCCGCACTGTCCACGGCCATGCAGCCGCAGAGCAGGGAAAGCGTAAGGACGGCTGCCAGCAGGATACTGATCTTTTTCATGGTGGTTGCTCCTTGTTCCTGAATTTCCTTCAGCATAGCACGGAAAAATGGGGAATTCAACAGAAAAGCACCGAATTCAGCAAAAAAGAAGTGTGCCGGATCGCTCCGGCACACCCCTTTTGAATTGAATTGGGAGTTATGAAAATGGGGGGAGATTTATATCGTGGCGGGTCGCAGTCCGCCAAAATATACGGGATTTAGTCAGCTGTAAACTCGTAGTTCACCCACAGGCCGTTGCGCAGTACGCGGATCACCGTAACGCCATCCTCATCCCGAAGCACCTCCGGCTTGCCGCCGGGTTCGCGGCCCAGTACATAGGCCATGGGGTCTTCGGTGAAGATGTTCAGAACCTCGCACTTGGTGGGGGATCTGCCGCCGCAGGTGGGCTGCTTCTGTTCGATTACCAGCTCATATGCTGCCATAGGGTGTCCTCCTTTCGGGATCTTAGCCGAAGTAGCGCTTCAGAAGGCCTTCAAAGGCACGGCCGTGACGGGCTTCGTCCTTTGCCATCTCGTGGATGGTGTCATGCAGAGCGTCGAGGTTGTACTGCTTGCAGAGCTTGGCCAGATCGAACTTGCCGGCGGTGGCGCCGTTTTCGGCATCCACGCGGACGCTCAGGTTTTCCTTGCTGGAAACGGACACGACGTCGCCCAGCAGCTCAGCGAACTTGGCGGCATGCTCGGCTTCTTCCCAGGCAGCCTTTTCCCAGTACAGGCCGATGTCGGGGTAGCCTTCGCGGTGAGCAGCTCTTGCCATGGCCAGGTACATACCGACCTCGGTGCATTCGCCTTCAAAGTTGGCCTTCAGACCGGCGATGATCTCTTCCTGCACTTCGGCGGGAACGGTGTCGGGGAATTCGCGGCCGATGCCGATGATATGCTCGGTGGCCCAGGTCTTTTCCGCACTCTGAACGAGGAACTTTTCACCGGGAACCTTGCAGAGGGGGCAGCGCTCGGGAGCGGAATCGCCTTCGTGAACATAACCGCAGACAGGGCATACATACTTCTTCATAATTTGTACCTCCGATATATTTGATAAATTATATTTTGTTTTTCTTTTTAATAATAAGAATCTTTCTTATGATTGGAGTATAGCATATGATTTGCTGCTTGTCAATAGGAATCATTCTTATTTTTAAAAAATTTTTTGAGATTATTTTTCCGCCGCCTTCGGCCTTCCCGTCCACATGCAAAAGGAATGTATCTGATGTAGGGGCGATTCACGAATCGCCCGTTATGCCTGCGCCCGATTTTGTCATTCCGAGCGAACGCGAGGAATCTCCCATTCATCGGAATGTCGAAACCCAACGGGCGGGACGGGAGCGCCCGCCCCTACGGGAACCACGGAACAATACATAGAAC
>JAFSHY010000057.1 GCA_017440065.1 Oscillospiraceae bacterium
ATACCCATGTTCACAGTCTTGCCAGCCCCGACGCGGAAGGCGAATCCGATATGCTCATGCGGTACGCCCGCCATGTGGCGAAGCTGGACTATGTGGCGCTGGTGGATAATGACTATTATCCCCATACCGGTCTGACGCCCGTGGATTTTGAACGGCAGAAAGCCATTGCCCGTGCGCTGACGGAAGACGGCCGGTTCGTCGCCATTCCTGCCGTGGAGTTTACCTGTCACGAAAAACGGCTGGAGCCCAACTTCAATCATCGCTATGTCCTGTATTTCGGAGATTCGGACTATTGTTCCCGCACCTTCCCGAATACCCGCACCGTCAAAGAACTGACCGCCGCGCTGGCAGACGAAAAGGTCATCATCGTGGCACATCACCCTCACTGGGAGCTTTCCGGCACGAAGGAAGACCAATACGTGGAAATCGTATCTTCGTGGCGCGTCAGCATGGAGGAGAAGAATTTTATTCTTCAGGCGCTGTCCCGCCATCAGAAATTCGCATTCGTCGGTTCCTCCGATACCCATCGCGCCGTAGGCGGCATGGGCGGTGCATTGACCGGTGTGTTCGCGCCCTCGCTCAACTCTGACGGCCTCTATGACGGCTATCAGCATCGAAGAACGATCGCGACACAGGGTCATAAGATCGGGATCGCCTTTACCGCAGGAGGATGCTTCCTCGGAGAAGAAGGCATATGCAGCGGCAGCCCAATGCTCAAGCTGCGTGTTGAATCTCCCGTGCCGCTGGAATTCATCGAGGTCATTCGCGACGGCACGGTTCTTAGCAGATACGATGCTCCCGCGCGGGAATTTGCCGCGGAATGGGCCGATGAATCCGCGGATGCAGGCGAGCATTTCTATTACGTGTGCGTGAAGGCCGTGGGAGAAGATGCGTTCAACGAACCGGATTCCATCCGCGATCAGCCCAGCGGACCCTTTATCCGCACAGGACGCTATCCCTTCAATTTTGCCAGAGCAAGAGGCCCTTACGCATGGTGTTCTCCTGTTTTCCTGACCGTAACAGAATAAGCGAAATGCCGCCGAAGGAGTCCTTCGGCGGCATTTTCCATTCCCTTCTTGATTAATATTTTGAAGATATGATATGATGATAACGAAAGAAGGGAGGCTGCTTCATGACCCTCATTGAATGCTATACCGGTTCCCACATTGATAATATGGCCGCCTGTCTGCGCCTCAAGCCCGATAAGCTGATCCTGATCGGCAGCGACGAAACCATGCAGGAAGCCGCGGGACGTTACCAAAGGCTGCTGCTGCAAAGAAAACAGAATACAACGCTTTCCCTCTGCTCCATTGCGGGAAGATCGCTAAGGGATATCTGCGATCTGATTTTGGATCTTGTGCGTCGGGAAACAGACTGCGTGATCGATCTGACCGGCGGCGAAGAACTGGTGATCATGGCGGTAGGTGCCGTACTGGCGAGCCTTCCCGAGGAGGAACAATCGCTCGTAAGGGTTCAGAAATATGACAAGAAGAAGCAGACCGTGGTCAGCTGCACCGGGATGGAATGCAGCCTCAACCGCAGCCAAGCGGAACTGACGGTGGAGGAGCTGCTTCTGCTGCATGGCGGCAAAATGCATCCCGGTTCGGAACAGCCGCCCGAGGATTTTACGCATTCGCAGCTGAACCGCCTGTGGAAGCTCGTGGCAGAAGATCCCAAGGCATGGAACCGCTCCGTTTCGCAGCTGAATGAATTTGAAAGCCGCAGCGAGGATCCCGCGGTCATCTCGCTGCCTGTGGATCAGCTGAAGAAAACGGTCTCCGGCTTTGAACACAAGGAAGCTTCCGTCCGTACGTTTTTGGATAAACTGAGCCGTTACGGCGTGATCCATGACCGCAGCAGCAGAGAGATTCTCTCCTATGAGTATGCCTCCCCCATGATGCAGTATTGCCTGCAGAAGGCAGGCAACGTGCTGGAGGTGAAAACGCTTTTGGAGGCAAAGTCCGTGCGGCTGAACGGAGATCCTTATTTCTGCGATTGCCGCATGAGCGTCTCGATCGACTGGGACGGCATCCTGCAGGATCCCATGGCGCGGATCCCCGAGACCCGCAACGAGATCGACGTTGTCCTCATGCACCACACCACGCCCCTGTTTATTTCCTGCAAAAATGGCCAGATCGGCGAGGAAGAGCTATATAAGCTTCATACCGTTGCCACCCGTTTCGGCGGCACCAATGTCAAAAAAATGCTCATCGCCACGGACCTCAATCAAAAGAGCGCCTTCTCCAACCGCGCCTTTATGCAGCGGGCATGGGACATGGATATCTTCCTCGTCACCGATGCCGCCGACCTGACGGACGAAGAATGGAAGGAAGTCTTCCTCCGTGCCATGGCGTAAAAGATACATCAGATATCATAAATGTAAAAACGGCAAGTTTCTTTTGAAACTTGCCGTTTTTGGCGGAGTGAGAGGGATTTGAACCCTCGCGCGCTTTTTAGACGCCTACTCCCTTAGCAGGGGAGCCCCTTCGGCCTCTTGGGTATCACTCCGAATCAAAGAAAACAATATAAAATAAGGTGGCGGAGAGAGTGGGATTCGAACCCACGGCCCGTTGCCGGGTCACTGGTTTTCAAGACCAGCTCCTTAAACCGCTCGGACATCTCTCCAGATCATCTCCGGATAGCCAAGATATTTTAGCATGACCGCCCACTTTTGTCAACATCCATTTATGTTTTTTCCGTGCGAGTGTTGCGATAGCATGAAAAAAGTGCTATACTATGGGCACAAAATTTTTCATATGAAGGTGTTACTATGACCAGAATCGATATTTTCTCCGGTTTCCTCGGAGCCGGCAAGACCACGCTCATCAAAAAGCTGATCGCGGAAGCCTACGCGGGCGAAAAGCTGGTGCTCATCGAAAACGAATTCGGCGAGATCGGCATTGACGGCGGCTTCCTGCAGGACGCAGGCATCGAAGTGACCGAAATGAACTCGGGCTGCATCTGCTGCTCCCTCGTGGGCGACTTTGGCCGCGCTCTGGCGCAGGTCATCGACGAGTATCATCCCGACCGCATTCTCATTGAGCCGTCCGGCGTCGGCAAGCTTTCCGATGTCGTGGCTGCCGTACAGAAGCTGGAAGGTCATGAGATCGAACTGGGCAGTCTCGTTGCCGTTGCCGATGCCAACAAGTGCAAGATGTACATGAAGAACTTCGGCGAGTTCTACAACAACCAGATCGAGACCGCCACCACCATCATCCTCAGCCGCACCGATGCGATCTCCGAAGATAAGCTGCACACCTGCATCGAGCTGCTGCGCACCAAGAATGCTGAAGCCGCCATCATCACCACGCCGTGGAACGAACTGACCGGCCGTCAGATCGTGGATGCCATGGAGAAGAACGATTCTCTGGCCAACGATCTCAAGGCGCTGGAGCACGAGCATCATCACCATCACGAGCATGACGAGGAATGCTCCTGCGGCCATCATCATGATCATGACCACGAGCATGAACATCACCACCATGACCATGACGAGGAATGCTCCTGCGGCCATCACCATGACCATGACCATGAGCGTGAACATCACCACCATGACCATGACGAGGAATGCTCCTGCGGTCACCATCATGACCATGACCACGAGCATGAACATCACCACCATGACCATGACGAAGAATGCTCCTGCGGTCATCACCACGAACACGGTCACCATCACCACCATGCCGATGAAGTTTTCACCAGCTGGGGCGTGGAAACCGCAAGAAAGTTCACCATGGGTCAGATCGAAGAATGCCTGCGCGCGCTGGATGATTCCGAAAAATACGGCACTGTGCTTCGTGCCAAGGGTATCGTTGCCGGTCTCGGCAGCTGGATCTACTTTGACCATGTTCCCGGCGAAGCCGACGTCCGCGTGGGTACGCCTTCTGTGACGGGCAGACTCTGCGTGATCGGTTCCAACCTGAACGAAGATGCCCTGAAGGCACTCTTCGGCGTGTGATTGGAGGCAATATGGCCATTCAGATCCCTGTTTATACCTTTACCGGCTTCCTTGAATCCGGCAAGACCAAGTTCATTCAGGAAACGCTGGAAGATCCCCGCTTCAATGCCGGCGAGCGTACGCTGCTGCTGGTGCTGGAGGAAGGTGAAGAGGAATACGATCTTTCCCGCTATCCCGCGAAGAACATCTATCTGCATGTTGTGGATGATCTTGATTCCCTTACCACGGAAAAACTCCAGTACTGGGAAAAGAAGCATAAGATCCAGCGGGTCGTTCTGGAACTGAACGGCATGCACCTGGTTGGCGATTTTTACGAAAAGATGCCCGCGAACTGGGGCATCGCGCAGGAAGTCATGTTTGCCGACGCCACCACCATCCTGCAGTACAATCAGAATATGCGCTCCCTTGTGGTGGACAAGCTGCAGGGCTGCGAAATGGTGGTCTTCAACCGCGTTCCCGTGGGAGCGGACATTATGCCCTTCCATAAGCTGGCAAGAGCGCTGAACCGCCGCGTGGATATCGTATACGATTTCGCCGACGGCTCCACCACCTTCGACGAGATCGAAGATCCCCTGCCCTATGACATCAATGCCCCTCTGATCGAGATCGGTGACGAGGACTATGCCCTCTTCTACCGCGACATTACCGAAGAACCGGAAAAGTACGATAAGAAGACCGTACGTTTTCTGGCGCAGGTTGCCCGTCTTCGTAAGGACAAGGACGGCATCTTCGCACCCGGACGTTTTGTGATGACCTGCTGCGCGGACGATATTACCTTTATGGGCATTCCCTGCAAGTATCCCGCTGCCGCAGAGCTTAAGACCCGCAGCTGGGTTCGCGTGACCGCATCCATTGAAGTGCGCTACAGCTCCGTTTATAAGGGAAGAGGCCCCGTGCTGACCGCATTGGAGATCATCCCCGACAAGGAACCCGCCAACGAAGTGGTCACCTTCTGACACAACGAGGTAACTATGAAAAACAAAGCTGTTTCCGGCCATCTGCTGGCGCTGCTTTCCGTACTGGTATGGGGCGCCACTTATGTGGCATCGGATTATCTTCTGCAGTTCTTCACGTCCATGCAGCTGCTGACCCTGCGCTATAGTTTGGGTTATCTGGTACTGCTGGCGATCAAACCGCGCTTCCTTCCCGTCAGCTCCATTTCGCAGGAGCTGTCCATTCTGCTCATTTCCCTGTTCGGTGTGCTGCTCTATTATTTTCTGGAGACCCGCGCCATACACTACGGCGGCGCGACCAACGTATCCATTCTGATCAGCACCGTTCCCATGTGGACGCTGCTGCTGCTTTGCATGACCACCAAGAACACCATGAACATCCGTCATCTTCTCGGCTTTGTAGCAGCCATCGGCGGTGTTGTTCTGGTCGTCTATAACGGCGCTGCGATCGATCTGAGCATGAGCGCATCCGCCCTGCTCTTCTCCTTCGGCGCCTGCCTTTGCTGGGCGATCTATTCCATGCTGATCGACCGGCATAAAAAGGTGGACAGTATTCTTCTGACCAAGCGGATGCTGGGCTATGCACTGCTCTTCATGCTCCCGCTGACGCTGATTTTTGACGGTGTTCCCTCTCTGAAGCCGCTGGCTTCGCTCACCGGCATCGGCGCCTTGAGTCTGCTGGGTGTATTCGGCAGCGGTCTTTGCTATGTATGGTGGAAGAAAGCCATCGAACACGCCGGCGTTGTCAATGCCACCAACTACATCTATTTGATCCCCTTTATTACCATGGCAGTTGCCATTATCCTCGGCTGGGAAACCGTTTCCGTGATGGGTCTGATCGGCTCCGTACTGATCGTGGTCGGTATCATCCTATCGAGCAAACAGTAACGTTCAAAAACACGCAGGCTGCTTATGCCTGCGTGTTTTTGCATATTAAGACAGATTCCGCGCATACTGTCCCTGAGGTGAATCAAATGAAAAAAGAGGAAAAGCTTCCCTATGTGGGAGATCCCACTGTGCAGCAGATCATCGGTCAGCCCGACAGTTGCTGGGAAATGGTGAACCGCTGGGGCACTTATGAGGTGCAGGCCACACAGGATACGGACAATATGTTCCCCGCCATCGCGCAGGGATACCCGACCGAAGCAAAAAAGCATTGCGAAGATCCGTGGCATCCCAACGGCTGCTGAAGCTCGCACGGGCTTCCGCAGACAGACTCCGCAGAGAAATTGCTTCCTGCGAGATTTCTCTGCACGCGGGCAGTGCGGTTTTCTTTCTGACCCTTTCCGTTCTGCCCGCGGTGGCTCTGCTGCTCGGCCTGTTCAGCATTCTTCCGCATACGGTCACCGTACGACTTGCAAACGTACTTTCGGTATTTCCCGAGGATACGGCAAATCTGATCCGCGCACTCCTCCATGTCGGCGATCCCGTAGCCGTAGTATCCTTTTCCGCGCTGACGGCGCTTTGGGCTGCATCCCGCGGTATTTTTGGCATTCAGCACGGGCTAAACCGCGCGTTTGATCTGACAGAAACAAGAAGCTGGCTTCGTACGCGCGCAGCATGTATGGCCGATACGCTCCTGCTGTTGATTCTGATCCCTTTTGTGCTGTCTCTCACGGGATCGCTTTCCCGATATTTGCCGATGCAGCTGCTTCGGTTTCTGTTTCTGTCAGCTTCCTCTTATCTGGTTTTTTGGTCGCTGCCCGATCACAAACCCTCTCCGCTGTTTCTGCTGCCGGGAACGATATTCACCGCACTTTCCTGGATGGTATTTTCCCGGCTATACCGTTTTTATCTTCAAAAACTCTCCCCCGGGAAACTGACAGGCGGCCTGTCCGATGCAGCTGTCACATTATTATGGCTTTACTTTTGCATTGAACTTCTGTTTCTCGGCGCAATGCTTTGCCGTCTTGTACAAACCGAAAAAAACCCGCAGGAACATTGACCTGCGGGTTTTTCCTTATTTCATGCGGAAAGACTGGCAGTCGGTGCACTGCTTCTGCGTGGGATTGACCTCATGGGTGCCGACCTGGATCTTATCCAGAGAGCAGTAGTTTTCTGCGCCGCAATGATGAGTACACTGCGTGACGGTGCAGGCAATGCACTTATTGGCCTTATCAAACATAGGTTTTCCTCCTTCTTTTGAAACTACGGCTAGTATGTCACAGATCGGACAGATTATTCCCTTTGGTTTGCATCAAAAAAATGATTGTGTTCATTTCTTTGATATGCTAAAATAATAATATTACTACTCCGGACACTGCCAACAGACAGCGAATGGGGGTCCGCATCGTACCCAAAATCTGATTCGAGGAGAAACGTAATATGTATCATGTTAAAGTAAAAGTCTGTAAGGATCCTGCCGAGGTGGGCAAGCTTGCCGCCGATCTTTTTGAAAACCTCATTGCCGAAAAGCCCGCCGGTGTCATCGGTCTGGCTACCGGTTCCACTCCGCTGCCCCTGTACCGTGAGCTGATCGCCCGCGAAAAGGCAGGTAAAATCGATTTCTCCCGTGTCCATTCCGCCAATCTGGACGAATACAAGGGTCTCGCTCCCGATCATCCCCAGAGCTACCGCCGCTTTATGCAGGAAAACCTGCTGGATCACATCTCCATCAAGTATGAAAATACCATCGTTCCCGACGGTCTTTGTGAAGATGTGGACGCCATGTGCGAAGCTTACGAACGTCAGATCGAAGAATGGGGCGGTGTTGATCTCCAGCTGCTGGGCATCGGTCACGACGGCCATATCGGCTTTAACGAGCCCTGCGATCATTTCCCCGCCAAGACCCATGAGGTCGAGCTGACCGAAATGACCCGCGATGCCAACAAGCGGTTCTTTGATTCCATCGATGAAGTTCCCACCGCCGCCTTCACCATGGGCTGCGGCACGGTCATGGCCGCCAGAAAGATCGTCATGGTCATCACCGGCAAGGACAAGGCCGATATCCTCAATGCCGCGTTCTACGGTCCTGTGACGCCCGAAGTTCCCGCCTCTATCCTGCAGTTCCATCCCGATGTGACGCTCATCTGCGACGAAGCTGCTTATTCCAAGGTCGGCAAGTAACACACATCCAAAAAGCCTCCGATATCCGGAGGCTTTTTCTCCATCTGAAAGGTACTCTTATGAATTACAGAAAAGACCGTTACGGAAATCTGCTTTCCATCCTCGGTTTCGGCTGTATGCGCTTTCCGCAAAAAGGCGGCAGGATCGATATAGCAGAAACCGAACGGGAGATCGTAGCCGCCGTCCATGCAGGCGTCAACTACTTTGATACGGCCTATATCTACCCCGGCAGCGAAGCTGCCCTCGGTGAGATTCTGCACCGAAACGGGCTGCGTGACCGCGTCAACATTGCCACGAAGCTGCCCCACTATCTGATCAAGAGTAAGGACGGACTGGAAAAGCTGTTCCGCGAAGAGCTTCGCAGGCTGAAGACCGATCATATCGATTACTATCTCATGCACATGCTGACCAATCGGGAAACCTGGCAGCGGCTCTGCAGCCTCGGGATCCTTGAATGGCTGGAAGAAAAGAAGCGCAGCGGCGAGATCCGTCAGGTTGGCTTCTCCTATCACGGAAATTCCGAAGAGTTCTGTCAGCTTTTGGACGTTTATGACTGGGATTTTTGCCAGATCCAGTACAATTACATGGATGAGCATTCTCAGGCAGGACGGCGCGGTCTGACCCGTGCCGCGGAAAAAGGGATCCCCGCCATCATTATGGAGCCGCTCCGCGGCGGAAAGCTGGTAAACCGCCTGCCCGAAAAAGCAAAGCAGACTTTTGCCGCCGCTAAGGTCAAACGATCTCCTGCTGCATGGGCCTTCCTCTGGCTGTGGGATCAGCCCGAAGTGACGGTCGTGCTATCCGGCATGAATTCCATGCAGATGCTGGAAGAGAACATCAAAACCGCCTCTGAGGCACATTGCGGTATTTTGACAGAAGACGATCAGGCCATGCTGGCAGACGTAAAGCAGACCATCAGCGAGGGAATGAAGGTAGGCTGCACCGGCTGCGGTTACTGCCAGCCCTGCCCCAAGGGCGTGGATATCCCCGGCACATTTGCCGCATACAACCGCTGCTATTCGGAAGGCAGATTTTGGGGGCTTGTGGATTACTTCATGTGCACCGCCCTGCGTCAGAAAGCGACGGCAGCCTCCAACTGCATCGGCTGCGGTAAATGCGAAAAGCACTGCCCGCAGCACATTGAGATCCGCAGAGAGCTTCAAAACGCGCAGAAGGTGCTGGAAGGCCCCATTTACCGCGCAGGCTGCAGGCTGGCAAAGCTATTCCATTTTTGAACAGGAAAAGACCCGTACGCATCGTACGGGTCTTCTTTATCAATTTTATCAATATGGATCGCTCAGACCTTGCCTCTCGTTTCCAGCAGCTTCTGCTTCAGTTCGCCTTCAATGCGGCGCAGCTCCTGCTCCGCCTCGCGGCGCTTCTGAGCGCCGTCCGTCTGGATCTGCAGCACCTCATCCAGCGTGGTGATCAGAGATTCATTGGTGACCTTCAGCGTTTCAATGTCCACAATGGCCCGCTCCGATTCCTTCGCCGTTTCAATGGTGGCGGACTTGAGCATCGCGGCATTCTTTCGCAGCAGACTGTTGGTCATATCGGTGACCTGACGCTGCGCCTCAATGGCCTGCTGAGAATGGGAAAGTCCCAGTGCCAGCACCATCTGACTCTTCCAAAGCGGAATGGTATTGACCAGAGAGGTCTGGATCTTTTCGGACATGATCGTATCGTTATTCTGCAGCATACGGATCTGAGGCGCCATCTGCATGGAGATCACGCGGGTCAGCTCCAGATCATGCAGCTTCTTTTCAAACCGCAGGCAGAGGTTATCGTAGTCATTTGCCTTCTGCGCGTCTTCCGCCAGTCCGGTCTGCGCCGCCTTTTCCCGCAGTTCGGGCAGCGTGGTATTCCGCGCATCGGCAAGAGCCTGCTGACCTGCCAGGATGTACATGGTCAGTTCCTTATAGTATTCCAGATTCTTGTCATACATCTGATCGAGGACGGCAATGTCCTTCATGAGAACGATCTGATGGCCTTCCAGCTTGGCAGCGATCTTTTCCACGTTCTGCTCCGCTTTTCCGTACTTGGCCTTCATAATCTCCACGGAACGGCCAGCCTTCCGGAACAGACCAAGGAAGCTCTTGGATTCCTCTTCCGCGTCAAAGCCCTTCAGTTCCACCACGAGATCGGAGATCATATCCCCCACCTCGCCCATATCCTTGGTGCGGACAGAGCCCAGCGCAGACTCAGAAAAGGAAGCAATATTCTTCTGTGCGGCACCGCCATACTGCATGACCAGCTGAGAATCGGTCAGATCAATGGTCTTGGCAAATGCAGCCACCTGACGCTGCTCGTCCTCATTCAGCATACTCATATCGGGACCGGCAGCCACGACAGGCTTTTCTTCCTCTACCACAGCAGGAACGGCAGCTTCGGGAACCTCAAGATCGGGAGTCAGTGTAAGTTTCGGCATCGTCTTATCTTCCATCGTAATTACTCCTTTATCCGCATGTATCAAACGCACGGTTTTCTTCATTTTATAACCGGATTCCCGTGAAGTCAAGGCATTCCTGCCATTGACATCCCATCAGGCCTTCCGCTATAATACTATTTAAGTATGGATACCGCCCGCAACGGGACGCCGGTTCCGCGACCGACGTCCCCATCCCGCGGATTCCCGCCGCATGGGTATGACCCGCATGGAAGTCTTTTCGGGCATCCGCATTCCATCCATATGCTGCCGGGATATTGCCTGTGCATTCATTACTATCAGAAAGAAGATGTATTTCTATGATCAAACTGTCCCCCTCCATTCTCTCCGCCGATTTCGGCAATATGGCCCGCGATGTCAACGCCATGCACAAAGCAGGCGCCGACTATGCCCATGTCGACGTCATGGACGGTGTGTTCGTTCCCAATATGTCCATGGGCTTTCCCATGGTCAAGGCCCTCGACCAGGAAACCGAGATCGTCCTCGATGTCCATCTGATGATCACCGAGCCTCTGCGCTATGTGGAACGCTTCTGCGATGCCGGCGCTGACATTCTGACCATCCATGTGGAAGCCGATACCGAAGAGCATACCAAGGAAGCCCTGCGCCGCATCCGCGCCAAGGGCGTCAAGGCTGCCATCTCCGTCAAGCCCAAGACTCCCGCAGAGGCAGTTCTTCCCTATATGGATCTTGTGGATCTGATCCTCGTGATGACCGTGGAGCCCGGCTTCGGCGGACAGTCCTTTATGGAAGACATGATGCCCAAGCTGCGTCAGATCCGCGCCTACATCGACGAGATGAATCCCTCCTGCGAACTGGAAGTGGATGGCGGTGTCAATCTCAAAACCGCTGAGATCTGCAAGCAGAACGGCGCCAACGTTCTGGTAGCCGGCAGCGCTTATTTCGGCGCAGCTGACCGCGAAGCCTTTGCTGCCTCCATCAAGGCCGAATAAGCTATGCAGATCCGCAGCATCAAGCAGGCAGCAAGGCGCTCTCTGCAGGATTCCAACCGCAATCCCATGGCGCTGACGTTTCTGTTCGTCCTCTGTCTGAACGCGCCATATCTTCTTTACAACACGCTGGATACCGTGCTGTTCTTTGGCATGGATACCTCTCCCACCGGCATCGGCGGATTCAATGCCTATGCCGCATACCTCGCGTTTACCACGATCATGACGGCAGCCATCGGAGTCTTTGCGGGTATCTGGCAGTGCTGCTATCAGAATTACACGCTGAACGTCAGCCGCGGCAAGGAAGTATCCTTTCGGGATTTCACCGCACCTCTGCGGATCGCGGGCAAGGTGTTCTGGCTCAATCTGCTGATCGCCCTCTATACCGCGCTTTGGGCGCTGGCTTTCTACTTTCCTGTTACGTTTATTGCGTCTTTCTTCGCGTCTGACCTGATCATATCTTTGCTGCAGGATCCCGAAGCCATGCCTGTCATCACCGCAATTATCATGATTCCCGGCTATCTGATGGCATACCGTTACCGGCTTTCCTTCCTTGTCCTCTTTGATCACGAGGAATGGCGCGCATCGGAAGCCATCAATTGCTCCAAACGACTGACCTATGGATATAAAAGAAAGCTTTTCTGCATGGATCTGAGCTTTTTCTGGTATTATATCCCGTTGACCGCCATTACGGTTTTCCTGCCGGATCTTATTCTCTCGCTGCTGGGAAAGGATACCGCCTCCGCCTATCTGATCGCGGTTACACTACCTTTGGTTGCGGAGATTATATTCTGCGCGCTGTTCCAGCCGCAAGTCAAAACAGCCGATGCCCATGCTTACAACTGCATCCTGCAGAATGCCCCTGTCCAACCGCCCCTATCCGACCCCGGCTTCCCTGTTTTCCGCGGACCGCAAAATGAGCCGCCCGTCAATGAGCAGGGTTATCTCACGGGTTTGCAGGATGAAACCAAAGACGATCAATGGCATACCTATGAATAAGACGAAAAGGATCCGCAAAAACGGATCCTTTTCGCTTTATTCTTCTTTGCGAAAATTGACAAAATCTTAACACGACATTATAATAAGATCACTATACTGGGTAAGTATGGGCGGGATGTCCATAGAACCGCCGAAACATGCCGCTGCTTGCCCGATCATATCATTACACGGAGGACAAACCTTATGCTGCTTGCTCTGATCCTGTTTCTGATCACCTATGTTCTGATGATCAGTCTGCCCAAGTACCGCTATATCATTGCCATTTCCGCCGCGGTGATCTTCGTCATCCTCGGCATTATGCCCCTTTCCGGCGTGGTTTCCGCCATCAACTGGAATGTTCTGATGATGCTGACCGGTACCATGGGTACGGTGTCCCTGTTCATCGATTCCAAAATGCCCAACCGTCTGGCTGACTGGCTGCAGAACCTTTCCCCCAATGTCATGTGGACAGCCGTCATTCTTTCTCTGTTTGCGGGCGTCGTTTCCGCATTCATTGACAACGTTGCCACGGTTCTGATGATCGCCCCCGTTGGCCTCGCGCTGGCAAAAAAGCTGGATATTTCCCCCGTTGCCATGCTGATCTGCATCTCCGTTTCCTCTAACCTGCAGGGCGCAGCCACCCTCGTTGGCGACACCACCTCCATTCTGCTGGGCGGTTATGCCAATATGGACTTCCTGGACTTCTTCTTTATGGACGGCCGATTCAGTATCTTCTGGGCTGTTGAGCTTGGAGCGCTGGTCACGGTTCCCGTTATCATGTTCATTTTCCGTAAGGATCGGCAGGATGTAGATACTGTCGAACTGACCAAGGTCACCAACTTCTTCCCCACTGTTCTCCTCCTTGCCACCATCGTTCTGCTGATCTCCGCCTCCTTCATCCCCAACAAGCCTGAGCTGACCAACGGATTGATCTGCATCGGCATCTGCCTCATCGGCTTTATCCATTCTGCCCTCACCGGCCGTACGGAAAGCATCAAGACCGCCCTTTCTGAGCTGGACTATCAGACGCTTCTGCTGCTGGCAGGTCTGTTCGTTGTCATCGCGGGTCTGACCGAAGCAGGCGTCATCGATGAGATCAGCAAGCTGTTCGTAAAGGTCGGCGGCAGCAATCTCTTCCTGATGTATACACTCATCGTCTGGGGTTCTGTTTTCATCTCTGCCTTTGTGGATAACATTCCTTACGTTGCCACCATGCTGCCCGTTGTTGCATCCGTTGCAAACACCATGGGCTGTGATCCCACCGTTCTGTTCTTCGGTCTGCTGGTCGGTGCTACCCTCGGTGGCAATATCACCCCCATCGGCGCTTCCGCCAACATTGCCACCATCGGTATCCTCCGCAAGGAAGGCTACGAAGTCAAAAACAAAGACTTCTTCCAGATTGGCATTCCCTTCACCTTTGCCGCAGTTTTTACCGGCTATCTCTTCTGCTGGTTCGTCTGGGGCGGCATCTAATCTTCAATCTGATACAAAGCAGGACTTCCTCAATGGAAGTCCTGCTTTTTTCAATATTTCCCGGTTATATCAATCAATTTTAACCCAAATTGTTCTGTATTGCAGAATTTCTCATCGATTCCCAACTGAATTCGTTACAAAATTGTAATTTTCTTATTGACACAGGTCGAATATTGTGTTACAATCTGGTTACAAATCGCAACAAAGGAGTATAACTATGGCTGAAAACAATGTTCTGATGTATAAGGGTCATCCCCTGATGAGAAAAGACAATCTCGTTTATTACGGCTCCATGGCCGACAAATATATCATCATGCTGCAGATCCTCGAAAGCACCAACGTTTCCGATCTGAGCGTTGCCACCAAGGTTTCCGTTCAGCTGCAGCTGACCGATCCCGCTGTCAAGTCCCGCGACCGCGTTGTGAAGAAGTCCGAAAAGGACGGCTTCTATACCGCTCTTGACGTCGGCTGCGTCTGGCTCGAACGCGCCCTTGCCAGCAAGTAATCATTTCCCCGGAGGATATTCCATGAAACGCTTATTCCGGCTGTTTATTCTGGCCTTTGCACTTGTGATTGTTCTGATGGTCACATCCGTTTCCGCATCTGCCGCCGATCTTAAGATCGGTATCGGTATCGTGGATGCCAGCGGACTTCGTCTCCGTTCCTCTCCCGATACCTCTTCCTCGATCATTTCCACCGCATCCCGCGGCGACAAGGTCGTTGTCCTCGCAAACTACGGCGATTGGTACTACGTCAACTACAACCTTGATGTCGGCTACATGAAGGCCGAATATCTGGATGTGCTCGAGAAGGAAAATGTGGAACTCGGTACCGGCAAGGTAAACACCTACGTCAACTTCCGCACCGGTCCCAGCACCAGCGACAGTATCATCGCTACCCTCCCCACCGGCACCAATGTGGAGATCATCGGTCTCAACTGCACGTGGTACAAGGTGACCTGCAACGGCAATACCGGCTACATCCGCAGCGACTATGTGGATCTGACCGAAGCGCCCCTTTACAACACCGGCGTCGGCAGCACGAACAGCAACAGCTCTGCCCAGTCCGCACCTACATACACCTCTTACGGCAGCTCCGTCGTCGCGACCGCCAAGCAGCTGATGGGCATCCCCTACGTTTGGGGCGGCACTTCCACCCGCGGCTTTGACTGCTCCGGCTTCGTACAGTATGTCTACAAGCAGTACGGCATTACGCTGAACCGCACCGCCAATTCTCAGATGTCCAACGGCTACTATGTTTCCGCCAACGATCTGCAGCCCGGTGATCTGGTGTTCTTCTTCGGAACCTATTCCACCTCCGGTGCATCTCACGTCGGCATCTACATCGGCAACGGTCAGTTCATCCATGCCAGCAGCGGCAGCGGCTGTGTTGTGATCAGCAGCCTGTGGAGCAACTACTACTCCAACCATTACTACGGCGCCCGCCGCATCTTCTAAATTACTAAAATAGCGCCCGTCAGTTTCTGACGGGCGCTTCTATTTTATGCATCAAGGAGCAGGTCGAGCAAGGCTTTTGGGGTCGAAACCAGTGCCTTGGCTTTTGCCTGTTCCAGCAATTCCCTGTCACGGAAGCCCCAATCGACAAGGATGCAATCCACACCGGAATTAGCCGCCGTCAGTGCGTCCACCTCGGAATCACCGATGTAGACCGTCTGTTCGGGCAAAACACCGTAGTCCTTCATCACCGCCAGCACCGCATCGGGTGCGGGCTTGCGGGGAATTCCTTCCCGTTCGCCGTAGGCAGCATCCAGCAGCGTGCCGAAGTATTTGGAGCAAAGCGGGCCGACCGCATGGTTCGGCTTATTGGACACCACGCAGAGTGTTCTCCCCTCTTCCTTCAGCCTGGTCAGAAGGGCAGGAATGCCGGGATAGGGTGCGGTTTTATCCGCGCGGTGCAGATCATAATACGCGTTAAACTGCCGATGCAGCTCTGTAATGGTCTCATCGGGCGTACCCTCCGGTGCACCGCGGATAATAAGATTGCGAATCCCGTTGCCAATAAAGCTGCGGGCTTCCGCCAAAGTTCTTCTCGGATAACCGGCCTGCGTCAGCGTATGGTTCAGAGAATCGGAAAGATCCTCCAATGTATCCAGGATCGTACCGTCCAGATCAAAGATGATCAGCTGATATTTCATAATTCCTCCTTTTGGTCCGCCATAAAGCGGATCCAGGGCTCTCTCTGCGGCGGATCGAGATGGAAATCCATCTGAAAACCTGCCCGCGGATGACGGAAACGCAGGCGGCACGACCACAGCGCGATCGGTGCTTCCTCTAAAGAGTTTCCGTATTTTCTGTCTCCCCAAAGCGGAAGACCGCGGGAAGAAAACTGCGTTCTGATCTGATGGGTACGGCCAGTTTTCAAGGCGATCTGTACCAGCGAAAGGCCGCCTATGGTCTGCTGCGTACCGTAATTGAGGATGGCTTCCTGCACATCCTTGCCGGGTTCCTTCACGACGTAGGTCTTCCGCTCCGCCGCATCACGGCAGAGAAGATCCACCATTGTCCCGCGGACAGGGTGCGGAACACCGCAGACCACCGCCATGTATTCCTTGTGGAATGACTGCTCACGAATCTGACGGGAAAGCGCGGAAGCCGCTTCCGGTGAACGGGCCAGAACCATCAGGCCGCTGACCACGCGATCCAGCCGATGCACCGTACGAACACAGGCAGAAGGATTACCCAATGCTTTCCGTACCAGTTCCGGCATTCCTCCGGGTTCATCCGTGGAAAGCACGCCTGCATCCTTCACGCAAACAACGATATCTTTATCCTGATAAATGATCTGCATCCCATCACCTCCATCGGGATTATATCACAGGAGTTTCAATACCTCAATGATTTTCCACAACATGGCTGCTTAAATTCGCCGCAAATCCGCATACTACCAAAAACGGAAAAGAGGCATCTACGATGATTCAACGTATGGGAGCAGGCAGCATACGCTTCTGCGATCCGCCTGTGATTCTTTCCTCCTGTGCCGTAGGCGGAAAGAAGGAAGCAGAAGGCCCGCTGGCAGACGCTTTTGATATTCTGAACAAAGATACGCGGTTCGGCACAGGTTCCTGGGAAAAAGCGGAACGGAAAATGCAGCAACTGGCGCTGGATGGCGCGCTGCAAAAGCAGCGGCTGAATTATTCCGATCTGGATCTGATGTTCGCCGGAGACCTGCTCAATCAGTGTATTTCCAGCAGCTTTTCGCTGCGGGACAAGGGAATTCCTGTGCTGGGACTCTACGGTGCCTGCTCCACCATGGCGGAGGGACTGTGCCTTGCGGGAATGAGCATCGCAGGCGGTGCGGCTCAGACCGCGGGAGTGCTTACCTCCTCCCATTTTGCGGCGTCGGAGCGTCAGTACCGCTTTCCGCTGAATTACGGCGGTCAGCGGACACCCACCGCCCAATGGACGGTCACAGGTTCCGGCTGCGCGATCCTCGGTTCTGCGGGAGATGGCCCTCGTCTAATGGGCTGTACCGTGGGAAACATCGTGGATATGGGGATCAAGGATGCCAACAATATGGGCGCAGCCATGGCACCTGCTGCCTATGATACCATCCGCAGGCATATGGATGCATTCTCCCTCGCGCCGGAAGATTATGATCTGATCGTGACAGGCGACCTCGGAGATGTAGGCGCAGAGCTGCTGCAGATCCTGTTCCGCCGGGATGGTGTGGAAACGGCCTCCGTCTATCGGGATTGCGGAACCATGATTTTTGACAGGCAAACGCAGGATGTTCATGCAGGAGGATCCGGCTGCGGCTGCAGCGCCGTTGTCCTCTGCGGACATCTGCTGAAGGAACTTCGCCGGGGAAGTATCAAGAAGCTGCTGTTCTGCGGCACAGGCGCGATGCTCTCCCCCACTTCCACGCAGCAGGGTGAATCCATTCCCGGTGTCTGCCATGCGGTGACCATCGTTTCACAGGAGGTGCGGGAATGGACTATGTAAAAGCATTTTTGATCGGCGGCCTGTTCTGCTCCGCTGCGCAGCTCCGGATCGACAAAACCAAACTGACACCGGCAAGGATCCTTGTAGGCTACGTGGTGGCAGGCGTGATCCTTGGCGCGGTAGGCCTGTATCAGCCCCTGGCGGACTGGGCAGGCGCGGGCGCAACGATCCCGCTGACGGGCTTCGGAAATACGCTGGCAAAAGGCGTCCGGGAAGCGGTGGACGAAAGCGGTTGGATCGGAATCTTCACAGGCGGACTGAAGGCCGGTGCGGGCGGGATCACGGCCGCTGTCCTTTTCGGCTGGCTGGCAGCGCTTCTGTTTTCATCCCGGGATAAAAGCTGAATAGAACAGCAGGAACGGGACACACTATGTCCGTGGAATACCACAATATCTGACAGGAGGTTTTCCCCATGGAAAACAAGAACAACTGCAAGAACAGCACCGAAAACGTGAAGGAGTACACCTCCTCCAAGCAGCAGAAGGCACAGAACAACACCCAGAATAAGACTCAGAAGTAAGAAAAAGCTGCGGTTCCTATGAACCGCAGCTTTTTGTATGCCTTAAAGCTTTGTCAGAAGATTGGTGAGCATGGCAGTATGCGCCAGAGATTCACGAATCATCAGATGCTCCTTGGCAGCATGGGCGCCGTCGCCCACGGGGCCGAGACCGTCCAAAGAAGGAATGCCCCAGCCGGAGGTGAAGTTGGCATCGCTGCCGCCGCCCACGGTAATACCCTTGAGATCAATGCCGTATTCTGCAGCGGCTTCGGCAGCCTTGGCAAAGAGTCCCTGACCTTCCTTGGTAAATTCAAAGGGAGGACGGTTCATACCGCCGGTGATCTCCAGCGTGACTCCGTCCATATGGGGCTTCAGGCCTGCGATGGCCTGTTCCATCCGCTCGCCCTCGGACTTTTTGGTTACGCGGACATCCACCTTCATCTCCGCGTTCGCGGCAATGACATTGAACTTTGTGCCGCCGGAAATGACGCCGACATTGACAGTCGTACCCTTTTCCAGATCCGTCATGGCAAAAAGCTCCTGCGTCAGATATGCTGCCTCCAAAATGGCGCTTCGGCCGGAGGGATAGTCCGTACCCGCATGGGCAGCTATGCCCTTTACCTTGATCACAAAATCACCAGTGGACTTTCTGCCGACCTTGACAGAGCCATCAGGTGCGGCGGGTTCCAGAACCAGCGCGTTCTCGTACTGCTTGGCAATGGGTTCAAAATGCGCGCGGGATGTACGGCTTCCCATCTCCTCATCGGAGTTAAAGAACAAACCGAATTTGCAGTCACCAAGGCCGCCCGTAGCCTGCAGCGCCTTGATCGCCCAGATGCCTGCCACGATACCGTATTTCATATCATAGACGCCGGGGCCTGCCAGCTTGTTGCCTTCCCGCTTCAGGGGAAGTTCATCGATATTCCAGACCGTATCGTAGTGACCCATCATCAGAGCCGCGCCTCTGCCCTCTCCGATCTCATAATAGAGATGGCGTCCGCGTTCCTGCTGCGGATAAACGGCCGTAGGCTTGAGCCCCAGGCGGTCATAGACCAGCTGCTCGATGGCATCGGCACATTTTTCCACATATTCCTTGCGGATGGTGGGGCTCTGATGCTCTGCCAGCATAATCGTATCGGCGATCATCTGCTCGCCGTTTTCAAAGATATAATTCCGGATCAATTCGCTGCGGGTCATATTATTTCCTCCATTATCACTATTTGCATCCAGTTTACCAAATCCCGTATCATTCCTCAATAGTAAATTAATGAAAAAAATATAACCAAAGCCGCACAGCTTCACAAGGATGCAGGAATCGGCACGCCTAAAACACATAAAGAAACGTAGCGGGATTACTCCCGCTCCGAGTAAAATCTATATTTTAACGTCTTTGCTTCATTACTCTGCATTGGATACCAACGGTTGCCAAACCAAATATTCTCCATCCTGCTGTTGAGTACTAATCCAGTATTCCTTGCCGTCATTTTCTGATTTAGCGACTCCTGAATCCATATCAATGATAAATGTTTCCTCCCACTCTCCGGAAATGACCAATTCATTTTCTGTTATACTCCAGGATAAGTTGGACATTGTATAAGGGCCGTCAAAATTTACAAATATCTCTCGTTGAGCACTATCTTCCATGAAAATAAAATCGTAATAATCTGCTCCTTCTGAATGCCATAGCCTAAACGGGAAACCGTGGTTTTCTATCATACTATCTAATACGCCATACAGGTCGGTATTTTGTTTATTAGTCGATGTTTCATTTGTTTCTGAGCTTGCGCCGGTATGTTCCGTGAGAATCTCCGGACTTCCAGCAGAAGAAGTGGTGTTTTCTGCGATTATTGAAGTATGGTCATCGGCAGTAAAAGCACCATCGGATAAAGAAACATCAGATTGATTTGGTATAGCAGGTTTTGGGTTTGATATTTCGGTGTTAACTGGTACGCAAGCAGCAAAGACCAAAATGCATATTAAAGACATAATCAGTACGAATATATTTTTCATATCGTATTCCTCCTTTATTCATCATTCTAAAGATTCATTGCATCAAAACGGAATACGATCGGACGCAGTATCCATATTTATGTCGCAATCCAAGGGGAAACGCATATAACAACAAAATCGTTGTTCATCGCAACGCGTTTTTGTAAATACAAAAATCCCGCTGTTTTCGCATTGAAAGCAGCGGGATTTGCTATTGAAATGTTGGATTAGTCCTGTTCCCAGTTGTGCCAGATGTTCTGCACATCGTCATCGTCTTCCATGGAGTCGATGAGCTTGTTCATCAGCTTCAGGTTCTCTTCGCCGGTGACCTTGGTATAGTTCTGAGGAACCATTTCGATCTGAGCGGAAACGAACTTGTAGCCCTTGGCTTCCAGAGCGGCATAGACGTCATTGAAATCGTCGGGATCGCAGGTGATCTCGAAGACATCGCCGTCGGCTTCCATATCGCCGGCGCCTGCATCCAGAGCATCTTCCATAACGGTATCTTCTTCGTAATCCCCATCCTCGTTGTCGATGACGAGAACGCCCTTCTTATCGAAGCTCCAGCTGACACAGCCGGAAGCGCCGAGGTTGCCGCCGAACTTATCAAAGTTATGGCGCATATTGGCAGCGGTACGGTTGCGGTTGTCGGTCATGGTCTCCACGATGACGGCAACGCCGCAGGGGCCGTAGCCTTCGTAAGTGATAGATTCGTAGTTGGCGGTGTTGCCTGCACCGGAAGCCTTATCCAGCACGCGCTTGATGTTATCGTTGGGCATGTTGGCAGCCTTGGCCTTGGCAATAACAGTAGCCAGACGGGAGTTGTTGTTGGGGTCGGCGCTGCCGCCTTCCTTAACGGCCACGATCATTTCCTTGGAGATCTTGGTAAAGGCCTGTGCGCGTTTGGCATCCTGCGCACCCTTGGTTTTCTGAATGTTATGCCACTTGGAATGTCCGGACATGATATATTCTTCCCTTCTGATTGGTAGTATTCAAAAATCTTATACATTATAGCACAGGAAAGTGCGAAAAACAACCCGTTTCTTACAGGAATTGGATGGGATCGCCATGTTTTTCGCTGAGGATCACCTCAATTTCAGGGAATTCCTTCCGAAGTGACTCGGCAAGCACATCGCAAACCGGATTCTCCGTTTCAAAGTGGCCGGCATCGATCAGATTCAGGCCGTATTCCTTTGCGTCCCAAAACTGATTGTACTTCACATCGGAGGTCACGAAGGTATCGCAGCCGGCAGCTGCCACCTCATAGAGTCCGCCGCCGCAGGCACCGCCGCCCACCGCCACACGGCAGACAGGCTTTCCCGCGTCCACAAAGCGCAGTCCCGAACAGTGAAGCCGTTCCTTCACAAACGCGGCGAACTCCGTAAGGGATGTTTCGTCCCGTTCGCCCGCGCGAAGCAAGCCCCATTCGTTTCCCGCTTCATCCGTGCCTTGAGGAGAAAGTAAGCTGACATTCCGCAGCTCCAGCGTTTTTGCCAGCACATCATTGACGCCGCCATGGGTCTGATCCAGATTGGTATGGGCATTGATGGCGGCAATGCCGTTTCTGATCAGAAACAGCAGGCTGCGTCCCACAGGATCCTGATTCGTCACCGCCTTGACAGGGGTAAAGATCAGCGGATGATGGGTCACGATCAGATCCGCGCCGACTTCGTACGCTTCCTCACAGACATTCAGAAACGGATCCAGTGCCACCAATACCTTACGCACTTCCCTGTTTCCTTCGCCGCAAAGAAGACCGACATTATCCCAGTCCTCCTTCATATATTTAGGCGCCAGCGTTTCCACAAAGCGCAGAATATCATTCACACAAACCATAGATTTTCCTCATTTCTTCGATCTCGCGCAGTGCGGTTTCGTAATACCAAAGTTTTTGCGGATCATCCGCGCCTTTCCGAAGACCGACTACCGCGCGTTCCATGCCCGCGGCAAGGCGCTTTAAGTAGAGCGGCAGCAGCGGGCTTCCTTCCCGCAGCAGATGCTCCGTGACGAACTGACGGCCGGGAGAGAGCGGCTCTTCCTTTCCGGTATAGACCGCTTCCAGCACGGTATACAGATACCCGTTTTCCTCCAGCAGCATTTCCCGAAGGATAGAGAACCGATGTTCGGACAGCCAGCCCCGCAGCGCCTGACCCGAGGTCTGCGGCTGCAGGATCAAGTGCAGGTTATCATCCATAATCCAGGGAGCGGCCTCCAGGATCTCGATGATACTGTCGGCACCCATACCGGCACAGGCCACCGCATCCACCTGCCCGGGCACAATGGCGGCAAGACCGTCTGCCACATGGAATTCCATGCGGTCATCCGTACCGAAACGGGCGGCATTTTCCCTCGCCTTCTGCAGCGGCTGCGGACGAAGATCAGAAGCAAAAATATAGGAGGCAATGCCTTCTTTTAAGAGATAGATGCCGAGATAACCGTGGTCGCAGCCCACATCGGCAAGGCGCGCACCCTGCCGCACATAGGAAGCACAGGCCAAAAGCCGTTTGGAAATGGGGATCTTCATGTCATAACGCTCCTGTTTTTGATAAAAGAAAAGGGAGGTCATGCCTCCCTTTCTGCTTATTCAGCTTCCTTTTCGGTCTGAGCAATGAACTCATTAACGGCAGCGACGAAAGCGTCGGCGTCAACACCGTGGACCATGCAGGCTTCCTCAACGGTTTCGCCTCTGGAGGAGGGGCAGCCGAGGCAATGCATGCCGATGGAGAGGAAGAAAGGAACGGTCTGAGGAGCAAAGTCCAGAATATCACCGATAATGGTGTCTTTTTCGATCTTACGAGCCATGAGATGACCTCCAAATGTAAATTTACTGATCTATTATAACCTTATCACGCAGAAAATGCAACCATTGATTAGTCGCAGATCATCAGATTGATGATCTCTTTATCCGTGCCGACCATGCCGCGGTGCGCCAGTTCGCCAACAGTTCGGATCGTATTCTCGATCCCCTTCTTGACGATGCCGTCACCGCCATAGAACTGTCTGCCGCTGCACCACATCTGATAGCCCAAAAGTCCCGCATCCACGGCAGACGCGATCTTGGCGGCACAGGATGCCTTTGCGCCGTCGCAGATGATGCCGGAGTCGATGGCCACAGCATTGACCAGCGTATGGGCGATTTCCCTCTGCTTGCCGCCGTGCAGATAGGCAATACCTGCCGCGGCACCGCAGCCTGCGCTGACCGCACCGCAATAGGCGGAAAGCGTTCCGATGCCGGTTTTCAGGTGAATGGTACAAAGGTTGGAAACCGCCAGCGCACGGAACAGCGCTTCTTCCGAAACCCCCAGTTCCCTTGCGTAGACGATCACGGGAACGGAAGCGGTAATGCCCTGATTGCCGCTGCCGGAATTGATGATCACAGGCAGCTCGCAGCCGTTCATACGGGCATCCGCTCCAGCGGCAGCCATATAGCGCGCTCTGTTATGGATCTCCGTACCGTAGGCATCCCGCAGAACGCGGCCGATGCAGGCGCCGTAGGTACCCCGCATGCCTTCCTCCGCAATGGCCATATTGCATTCGATCTGACGAATAAAGATCTCCCTCACATCCGCAGGATCGAGGATGTCGGCAAAGTTCACGATCTCTTCCACAGAGAGTACGCTGCGGTCGGTCTTATTCTCTCCGCCGCCCTCTTCACAGGGACGGTCGATCAGCACATGATCATTGACGGTGAGATTCACCAGATTGGTATGATGACCGACAATACGGGCTTTGGCGCTGCTTTCGCCGGCAAAAAGCGTGATCTGAATATCGAAGATAAAGGGCGTATCCGCATGCTCCACGATGCAGTCCGTATTCCGGAGGAACGCAGCGATCTCTTTGATCTGCGCTTCCGAAACCTCGGAAAGAACCTCGAGCCGCTTTTCCGCCTTACCGGCAACGATACCTGCCGCAGCAGCGGCCTCAATGCCGCGAAGACCTCCCGTATGCGGAACAACGACGCTCTTGACATTTTTAATAATATTACCGCTGACGGCGATCTGAACGCGATCGGGACGGCAGCCCAGCTCCTCCCTCGCGGCGGCAGCCGCATAGGCAATGGCGATCGGTTCGGTACAGCCCATGGCAGGAACCAGCTCTTCTGCAAGGATCTGCAGATAGGCCTGATAGACAGAATCGTGACGGTTCATCGGATCCCTCATTTCGATTGGATTCTTCCTATTCATAATAGTATAACAACGACTGCCGCACAAGAGCAATTTGCCGCATGCACACACAGAAAAAATCTCCGCAGAGAAATCTCTGCGGAGATCCGTGAAGTTAAGATGCGGTAAGCAATTACTTGCCGGCGTTCATCTGAGCAGCAACTTCAGCAGCGAAGTCTTCCTGCTTCTTTTCGATGCCTTCGCCCTTTTCGAAGCGAACAGCATTGACGAACTTGACCTTGCCGCCCAGAGCCTTGGCGGAGGAAGCAATGTACTGCTCAACGGACATGCTGCCGTCCTTAACGAAGGCCTGCTGCAGGAGGCAGTTTTCTTCGTAGAACTTGTTCAGCTTGCCGGCAGCGATCTTTTCCTTGACCTGCTGGGGCTTAGCAGCCATCTTGGGATCGTTGTCCATCTGGGCTACGAGGATTCTCTTTTCTTCTTCGATAACGTCTTCGGTGACTTTGATCTTGTCCCTGTATCTGG
>JAFSHY010000058.1 GCA_017440065.1 Oscillospiraceae bacterium
ACCAAAGCCTCCCCTGTGTAAGGGGAGGTGGGCCGGTGAATGGCGGCTCGGAGGGGTTGTCAATCCCTCAGTCAGCTTCGCTGACAGCCTTTGGCCCAGGTCGCAAGCACAGCTTGCTCCCCGCTTAGGCTAAAAACATGCCGCTGGCATGTTTTCTTAACGCGTCGCGCCCTTTGCACAAGGAAGCCTTTCTATCACCGATACACATCGCAAAAAATCAGACCTATGATCGAAACCATAGGTCGGATTTAACTGTTTTACGAGCACCGGCCCAACGGGCGTGCGTTATTTTATTTCATGACACGGCATTGAGAAACGCCGTAATAGCGCAGGCAGCGAAGGGCGTCTTCATCGATGCGTTCACCTGCCACGAGGATGGGAACGGCGGGCGGACAGGACATGGCTGCCGAGGCGAACACTCTTCCGAGGCAGTATTCTGCCGGCAGCACCTCCGCGGGGGAGAGCAAGGCCTCCCGAACGGAGCAGACCCGCTGCGGAACGGGCAGCGCGGGAGCGGGCTCACAGAAAATGCGGCGGAAGCGGATGCGAGAAAGCGCTTCTTCCAACCGGTGCAGACCTTCCGTGCCCGTTTCTGGCGTCAGCATCAGCACAAGGTAATCGGGATCGGAAAACTCACATTCGATGCCGTCTTCCCGCAGCTGCTGCGCCAGCTCCGTGCCGCTCTGACCGCAGGTCTTGGCGGCAAGGGTCAGCTTCAGCGGTTCTTCTCCGCAAAGGGAGAAGCCCGCGTCCCGCAGCCGCTGCTTCATCGCGTCGGCCTGTGCGGTAAAATCGGCCAGCCGTTCGCGGTAGCCCTCCGCCAGATAGCGGTTGGCGGCGTCCAGCGACTGAAGGATCAGATAGGAAGGGCTGGTGGAGGCAAAGAGCGTCATGGCGTGCTCCGCCTCTTCTGTCATCATGGCGGGCGCATGTTTGGAAATGTGCAGGTAGGCGCCGCCTGTCAGCACGGGAAGGGTCTTGTGGGCGCTGTCGCAGCAAAGATCCGCGCCCAGCGTGATGGGATGACGGTCTTCGGGCAGAAAGCGCAGGTATGCCCCATGGGCATTGTCCACCAGCAGCAGCGTGCCATGGCGGCGGCAGACGGCGGAAAGTCCGGCAATGTCCGCCACGGCACCCAGATAGTCGGGACTGGTGAGGTAAACCGCGGCAGGCGGCTGCGGCATGGAAGAAAGCGTTTCCTCCAGCAGCTGCGGTGTGACGCGGCAGGTGAGCAGCGAACGCTCTGCGGGGAAGAGCCATTGCACGGAAAGATCCAGCAGGGCAGCGGAGGTCATAAATGCCTTGTGAACATTGCGTGCGGCAAGGATCAGCGGCGCTCTGCCCAAAATTTTTCCGTGCTGCAGCGCCAGATAGAGCATGGCGCGGATGCAGAGGGTGCTGCCTTCGGCGGAATAGACCGTTTTTGCCGTGCCGAACAGGGAGGCGGCGTTTTCCATGCTTTCGCGGAGGATGCCCTCCGCGCTGTAAAGCACATCGGCGCCGTCCACTTCCGTAATATCCAGCGCTTCCATACCCAGCAGGGGAGAACCCTTGTGACCGGGCATATGCAGCCGAAGGCCGCCCCGTTCCGCGTATTGGCGGATAAAATCACAGACCGGCGTCTTCATCATTCGGAAAGGGTCTTGGCGGCTTCCAGCATGATGGCGCATTCCATGCGCTTGCGGAACAGCTCGCAGCCGTATTTGTAAACGCCCTTGACGGAACCGGTGGCATGGTAGGCGTTGGCAGCGCAGCCGCCGGAGCAGTAGAGCTTTGCCCAGCAGTCGGCACATTCGGGGCGGGTATAGACATTGCAGGAGGCAAATTCTTCCTGCACGGCAGGATTCTGCACGCCGTCCCACACATTGCCCAGCTTGAAGGCTTCTTCGCCCACGAACTGGTGGCAGGGGTAGAGGTCGCCCCACGGGGTCACGGCCATGTATTCCGTGCCGCTGCCGCAGCCGGAAATGCGCTTATAGATGCAGGGGCCGCCCTTGAGGTCGATCATGTAGTGGTAGAAGGTGAAGGGCCTGCCTTCCTTGTGGCGCTGCAGCATCAGCTCCGCCAGCTTTTCGTACTGTTCCAGCACGATGGGCAGGTCTTCCTGCGTCAGTGCGGCGGGGTCATCCTCGGGGCCGACCACAGGCTCCATGCTCAGCTCGGTGAAGCCGAGTCGCAGCATCTCCTCGATATCCTTGAGGAAATCGGGGTTGCGGTGGGTGAAGGTGCCGCGCATATAGTAGTTCTTGCCTTCGCGGGCTTCCACCAGCTTCCGGAACTTGGGAACAATGCGCTCCCAGCTGCCCTTTCCTGCATAGTCCACGCGGTAGCGGTCATGGATCTCCTTGCGGCCGTCGAGGCTGAGGACGACATTGCTGCATTCGCGGTTGGCAAAGTCGATGACGTCATCGTCGATCAGCATGCCGTTGGTGGTCAGCGTAAAGCGGAAATTCTTGCCCTTCTCTTTTTCAATGGAGCGTGCATAGGCAACCAGCTGCTTGACCACTTCAAAATTCATCAGCGGTTCGCCGCCGAAGAAGTCCACCTCAAGATTGCGGCGGCTGCC
>JAFSHY010000059.1 GCA_017440065.1 Oscillospiraceae bacterium
CAATGGATCCTGGAAGAAAATCTGTAAAAACCGAACACCGCCTTCCTGCCGATTGGCACGAAGGCGGTGCTTTTTCATAGAATGGGAGGAAAGGAGGGATATCATGGATCCCTATGACAAGGAAAAGACCCGTGAGATCTGGAAGCGGGTGCTGGGTGAAGAGGAAAGCTGCGACTGCCGCGCCTTTGATTCCGAGCTGCTGCGGCAGATGATCGCGGAGGAGAAGACGATGGTCTGCGCCTACCGCTCGCTGGCGCGGTGCGCCGCGGGGCAGAGCCGGGAGCAGCTGCGGCGGTTTGGGGAACAGACGCTTTGCCACGCAAGAAAGCTGGAGGCGGTCTATTATCTCTGGACCGGGGAACGGGCCTGTGCTTCTTCCAAAGAGGTGCCGCGGTTCCGCTGTTTTGCCGAGGGCCTGCGGGAGCTGCACGGCAGGGAAACGGCATCGGCTGCCCGTTTGAACAGGACGGCGGAGGAGCTGCCGGACTATGCAGAGGTATTCTACACAGCGGCGCAGGAAAAGACCTGCCGCGCGGAGGCGCTGCTGCGGCTGCTGCAAAACTGCCTTGCTATGTAGCGGAAGCGGCATGCCGCTTCCCGCATGGATTCAGGCCAGATAATCGGCAGGATCCACGCTGGCATTCCCGAAGGTCACCGCAAAGTGCAGGTGAGAGGGATGCCCCACCTCCAGCAGCGCGCTGCTGCCCACCACACCGATGACCTCACCGGCAGCCACGGTCTGCCCCACCGTTACGGCAGGGGTTTCCTGCAGGTTGGAATAGCAGGTGGTGTAGCCGGATGCGTGGCTGATCTCCACGGTAGTGCCGAGGTAATCGTCCCGATAGACGGCGCTTACCGTTCCCGCCTCCGTGGCCGCCACGGCAGCGCCCTGTTCGGCGGCAAGATCGATGCCGTCATGGGTGCGCCAGTCCTGTGTGGTCACATTGTAGGAGAGGGCGGAAAGGCTGTGGGACGCGATGGTATCGCCGGAAACCGGCATCACCACGATCCGCGGCGCCGCGACCGGAGCTTCGGGCGCGGGCGCGTCCGCGGGTTCGGTGACTTCGGGCGTTTCCGCCATGACGGGTTCGGTTTCCTCCTCTTCGGCGATGGCGTCCTCGGCGGGGATGATGGGCGCTTCGGCGGGTCTGTCGTCGGGTTCGATGGTCACGGGAATGCTCATCGTTTCCTCCGCTTCGGGTTCGCTGCCGCCGCGGAACATCAGCCAGCCGGAAACGCCGATGGCCAGCGCGCAGGCACCGATGACGAGAAGATAACCGTGGTCACGGAGAAAGCGACGGAAGCCGTTGGGTTTGTGATTGTTTTGCATCATATGCACCTCCATAGCCCAGTATGGACGGCAATTTGGAAAAATAAACCGCATCGGAAAGAAATTCTTCCCGATGCGGTGTTTTATATGGGCGCGGCACGGTTTGCCAAAATGAATCCATCGCATCGGCGCGGAAACGCCCAAGGGAGGCTTCCGTGCGGTACAATCTGTTCGACAAATGATCGTATTACACCATGAAACGTAGGGCGGGGCCGCCAGGGCTTCCCCTTGGGGGGAAGCTGTCAAAAATCAAAGATTTTTGACTGATGAGGGGGCTGCGAATGCGGACGGCATTAAGCATTTGGGGGAGCCGGAGATTTGCCCCTCATCCGTCACGGCTTGCGCCGCGCCACCTTCCCCCGAGGGGGAAGGCTTTGGTGTAGTACCAAAACTGTTAATAAATTCAAGCTTTGCGATCTGTTTTCTGTATCCGATCACAGAAACCGGAAGGAAACAAGAACAGGCACAACGGTTCGCACCGTTGTGCCTGTAATGGGCTTGATTATGCCTGCGGGGCGGCGCCGCCGTTGGGATTCTTGGGCTTTCTGCGGTGATGGCGGCGGCGGTTGCCGCTGTGCGCCTTCTTTTCGCCGCCTTCGGCGGCTTCCGCTGCGGGCTTTTCCTGCTTTTTCTGCTGGGGAGCGGCCTTGCCGCCGTCCTTCTGCTTCTGCCGGGGCTGCTCCTTCTTTTCGCCCTTGGGCTGCTCCCTGCGTTCCTTCTTCTGCTCGGCAGCCTGTTCGGTGCGGGGCTGTTCCTGCTTCTTTTCGCCGGAGGGCTTTCTTCTTCTGCGGCGGCGGGAAGCAGAGGGTTTTCCTGCCTCGGCTTCAGCGGGAGCTTCTTCCGGGGCGGGAACGGGGGTGTTCACTGCTTCGGAGCGGAAGATGACCGGTTCCAGAACGGGCATCGGCTCTTCTTCCAGCGTTTCTTTCAGACGGACGGGCTTCTTGCCGGAGGAGATGGGGGCCAGATCCTTGGGGATGGGGGGATCGTTCTTCTTGGCTTTACCGCTGCGAAGCACACAGATCTCGCAGTTCTTATAGCAGCCGATGGTTTCCGGCTGGTCTTCCATGCGTACCTTGACGGTCTGACGGAGCAGATTGACGTCGGTCACGGTACCTCTGCCGTCGGGGGTATCCACAAAGGACTCCGCCTTGGGGGCGGTCTTGATGAGATCCTCGTAGGCCTCCTGCTCGTACTTGAGGCAGCACATCAGTCTGCCGCAGGTGCCGGAGATCTTGGTGGGGTTGAGACTCAGATTCTGGGTCTTGGCCATCTTGATGGAAACGGGCTGGAAATCATCGAGGAACTCGCTGCAGCAGAAGGGTCTGCCGCAAACGCCCAGACCGCCCACCATCTTTGCCTTGTCGCGCACACCGATCTGACGCAGCTCGATGCGGGTGCGGAAGATGGAGGCCAGGTTCTTGACGAGGTCGCGGAAGTCCACGCGGCCGTCCGCGGTGAAGAAGAAGAGGATCTTGCTGCCGTCAAAGGCACATTCCGCCGAGACAAGCTGCATATCCAGCTTGTGGTCGAGGATCTTCTGCTGGCAGACGGAGAAGGCGCGCTTCTCTTTTTCGCGGTTGTCGGCAGCGATCTTCTGGTCGGCGGCGGTGGCTTTGCGGATCACGCTGCGCAGAGGCGCCACGATCTCGCGGCCGGAAACGGTGTGCACACCGGAAACGCAGGTGCCGAATTCGGGGCCGCGGGAGGTATCGATGATGACGTCGTCACCGGAGGTCAGCTCCAGCTCGCCGGGATCAAAAAAGTAGTTCTTTCCGCCGGAACGGAAACGGATATCGACCACCTTGTAGGTGGCATCGGTCCGGATGGGCGTTTCTTCGGCGCCTTCCGGAGTCATGATTTCAAGTTCTTCCATGTAATTCTCCAATTCTCTGCCCTGTGGCAGGTTACAGTTTCACAGCCAGCGCGCCGCAGATGGCGCCAACGCCCACATTGGCATTGCACCGGATCTGCGCCAGACGCAGTTCTTCAATGGCGGCAAGGATCTCCTTCGCCGTACGCAGGCTGCAGATGCGATGCACCTCGGGTGCGGCTTCCGCCGCGCCGCAGCGGGCGGAGAGGGCTTCCATCAGCAGAAGCTCCCATTCCTGCAGCATGGGCAGCAGCTTGTCGCGGGTCCACTTTTCCATGGGCGCCAGCAGCATCGTCATCGCCAGCGCATCGCGCTCGGCAAAGGCGGCGGCAAATTCCATGGCGCGGTCGGAGCGGGCGGCATGCTTCAGCTTTGCCATGGCCTGCCCCAGATAGCGGGCAGAGGCGGCAAGGCGGTAATCCGCTTCCTGTTTGCCGGGGCAGCGCTGCCGCAGCGCGGCAAGCAGCGTGGCTTCCGGCAGAGGCGCGAGGTGCAGCTCGCTGCAGCGGGAGCGGACGGTGGGCAGCAGCAGGCCGGGATTCGGCGAGAGCAGCAGGAACACCGCGTAGGCGGGCGGCTCTTCGAGGATCTTCAGCAGGGTGTTCTGCCCGATGGGATTCAGCTTTTCCGCGTGGGGGAAGATATAGATCTTCTTTTTGCCTTCGTTGGGACGGATGTATACGTCGGCGCAGGCATTGCGCACCTGCTCGACGGGGATCATTTTCTTGTCTTCGTCATCCACGAAGATGATGTCGGGATGATTGCTGCCGAAGACCTTGCGGCACTGCGGGCAGCTGCGGCAGGGCTTGTCTCCGCTGCCGGTGCATTGCAGGGCGGCGGAAAGCAGCGTGGCCAGCGTGTGCTTGCCGGAACCCTCCGGGCCGCTGAGCAGATAGCAATGGGAGGATTTCTCCTGCCGGAACATCCCGGAGAGGCGTTCCTTCAGCGATTCATTTCCAAGAAAGTCATAAAAAAGCATAGGCACACTTCTCCACCATACAATCTGATTTATTATAACGCATACTTTGATAATTTTCCATACTTTTTTGAAAAAAGATGCTGCATCCGTCGGGATGCAGCATCTTTTCAGCTTTCCATCTGCTTGCCGAGGAAGCCCGCTGCGGTCTGCGCGATCTTCTGGTCGGCGGCATCGAAGCCCTGCCCGTTCTCATCCATCAGGATCATCACGCAGCCGAGGATGTCGCCGTCCGCCATGATGGGCGAAGCAACGCCCAGATAATAGCGGTCGGAACCCTCTGCGGCGCGGAATTTGGCGGTGCCGAGGGTATAGCAGTAGCACTTGCGCTGATCCATCAGCCGCTCCAGTTCCTGCGAATTGGGCTTGTCCAGCAGCTCCCGCTTGGGTGCGCCGGAAAGGGCGATGATGGAATCGCGGTCGGCAATGGCGGCAATGCGCCCCGTGTGCTTGCCGATGGAATCGCAGAGCTGACCCGCGAAATCGGAAAGATCGCCCATGGGGGAATACTTTTTGAAGATGACCTCGCCGTCCTTTTCCGTGTAGATCTCCAGCGGATCACCCTCGCGGATGCGGAGCGTCCTGCGGATCTCCTTGGGGATGACGACTCTTCCGAGGTCGTCGATGCGTCTGACAATGCCTGTGGCTTTCATATATCACATTCTCCTTAATCTACAAATTACGGTGCTATTATTTGTAAGGCAAGGAGATTTATACGCGATGTTTTTTTGATCGTGTTACGGCGGAAATGTCCCCCGAGAGGTGACCCGTTCGGAAAAAGCTTCTGTTATACTGGGAGAAAACTTGACGCGCTTTCCTTTGCCCGATAAAATAGGCAGAAAGAGAGCAGCGAAGAAAGGAGCGGATCGGATGTCGCATTTGGATGATCAGAAAATGGCGCGGGAAATTGCCCGACAGGTGGCAGAGCGGGGAGGACGTACCTTCTATGTGGGCGGCTTTGTCCGTGATGCCTTGATCGGGCGGGAAAATAAGGATGTGGACATCGAGGTCCACGGCGTCAGCCCCCAATGCCTGGAAGAGATCCTGGACGGTCTGGGGCAGCGGCTGGCCATCGGCGAAAGCTTCGGCATCTTCGGGCTGAAGGGCTATGAGCTGGATATCGCCATGCCGCGGAAGGAAGAAGTCCGCGGTCACGGACATAAGGATTTTGATATTTTCGTGGATCCCTTCATCGGCACCGAGGCGGCTGCCCGCCGCAGGGATTTCACCTTCAATGCCCTGATGCAGGATGTGCTGACGGAGGAGATCGTGGATCATTTCGGCGGTGTGGAGGATCTGCACCGCGGCGTGCTGCGGCATGTGAATGACAGCTCCTTTGCCGAGGATCCGCTGCGGGTTTTGCGGGCTGCCCAGTTCGCGGCGCGGTTCGGCTTCCGCGCGGCGGAGGAAACGGTTTCCCTGTGCAGGCGGATGGATCTGCGCTTCCTGCCGGGAGAGCGTATCGAAGGAGAACTCAAAAAGGCGCTGCTGAAGGCAGAAAAGCCTTCCGTGTTCTTTGAAGTCCTGCGGGAAATGGAGCAGCTGGATCACTGGTTCCCGGAGCTGAAGGCGCTGATCGGGGTGCAGCAGAATCCGGTCTACCATCGGGAGGGCGACGTCTGGACGCACACGATGATGGTGATCGATGAAGCGGCAAAGCTGCGCCATCGGGCCGCCAACCCCTATTGGTTCATGCTCTCCGCCGTGACCCACGATTTCGGCAAGGCGGTCTGCACCGAAGAAAAGGACGGCGTGCTGCATGCTTACCACCATGAGGAAGCGGGTGTGCCGCTGGCGGAGGCCTTCCTGCGGCGCATGACCGGGGAGGTCAAGCTCATCGAATATGTGCGGAATATGACCGAATACCATATGAAGCCCAATACCGTAGCCGGCGCCCGTTCCGCCCAAAAGGTCACCACGCGGATGTTTGACCGCAGCGTGGATCCGGAGGGGCTGATCTGTCTGGCGCTGGCCGATGATCGGGGCCGCGTCACGCAGGCTCCCGCCACGGATCATGAGGCATTCCTCATGGAGCGGCTGGAGGTATTCCGGGATCTGATGAGCCGCCCCTATGTGATGGGGCGGGATCTGGTGGAGGCGGGGCTGAAGCCCGGCGCGGAATTTACGGAGATCCTGCAGTACGCGCACAAGCTGCGGCTGGCAGGCATCCCCAAGGAAAACGCGCTGAAGCAGACGCTGGCATTTGCCCGAACGCTTTGCAAAACGTAGCACAGAACGGGGAAATGTCCCCTGCGGGTTGACCAAAACATGCGGCATTTCGGTTATCCTGTGTTCTGTAAGGTAACTTATAAAACACAGGACAGGAGGTGATGGTCATGTATTGGTTCACGCGCGATATTCTTGCGCAGCAAGTCAGGGTACACCTTACGGATTGGGATCTGGAAAACATGGATGCGTTTCTGGCAATGTCCCGCAATTCGGAACTGCGGCGCATCGCGGCAGAACTGGAAGGTTATGAAGGAGGCCGGTATTCTGCGTTTCCCGGCGAATATCTGGAACTGACCGTGGAGAACGGCTGGGTCACCGCGCAGATCCACCTGTGTGATGCCATTCCCTGCAGGTTGACGGTGCAGTATTTCTGCCGTCTGGTGACGGAATATCTGGAGCAATGGGAGATCCTGCGGCGGGAACTGGCCGGAGAACATGATTGACAGCTGCCCGCCTCTGTGATTTAATTACGGTATCACAGAGAAAGGTCGTGTCTTTTATGCCGAGAATCAAAACGTATAAGAACTCCAAGCTGGCATCGTTCTGCAGCGTGATCGGTTATATTCTGATCGCCGGCGGTGTTTACTGCCTGTTTAACGATGAGCCGCTGGCGGGCGTGATCGTGCTGCTGCTGGGGTTCGGCTTCAAGTTCCTTGCCGCGTTTATCAGCAGCAGGAAGAGAAAAAAGGACGCGGAATTCTTCCGAATGATCAATGAAAAGTAAGAAAAGTCCCGAAGCATGGCTGCTTCGGGACTTTTTCGTTATTTGCCGCAGAGAGCGGTGCCGTCCAGAAGGGCGAAGGCTTCCTCCAGGTATTCCTCCCGGATCAGCAGGCGGGCAAAGCGGCGCCTCGTGATGCGGATCAGATGCTTGGGCTCCGTCAGCGGTGTTTTAAAAAGGTCGTGCATCGCGATGCCGTCGTGGAAGAAGTACATCTCCGCAAAGGCTTCCTCAAGATTTTCTTCCCGAAAGAACGGCTCCTGTGCAAACCGCCGCAGGGCGGCGTGGAGCCGGTTCGCGTTTCTCCGTTCGGAGAAGCAGAAATAATCGCGGTAGGCGGGGAGGTTCAGATTGCTGAGCACGAGATAATTGACCCAGAAATTGTAGCGGTTCGCCAGCGGCTCAACGTCGGTGAAGTGGCGGATCAGCCTGCAGCATTCGGCAAGATCCCGGCGTTTCTGCGGATAGAAGGAAGAGTTCCGGCTCCGTTCCTGCAGGGTGGACTCCGCGTTCCAGATCAGCGCCTGCAGGATCATGTCTTCTTTATTATTAAAATAGTATGCGATGCCGCTGGGCTGGCAGTAGCAGAGCTCTCCCAGACGGGCGAAGGTGATATCATCGGGGCGATCCGCCTCCAGCAGACGGTTGATCTGACGGAAGACCTCCGTCTTCAGCGCGGGAATGCGGTCATCGGGGACGCGGTAGCGCGCTTCGGCGGCAGCCATGTCCGCGCAGGGGAAATCCTTGGGGAGGACGACCTTCCGGTACTGCGGCGTATAGAGTCCGTTCTTCAGAAAGGCGGCTTTGAGCCGCTCCTTTGCGTTGTGCAGGCGATCATCCCGCGCCCATATGGGGAAATTGAAGATCCGCGTGAGGGAAAAGGCGCTGTCGTAGAATTCGCCTTCCACAAAGGCATCGCGGAGCCGTGATTCCTCCAGAATACCGAGGGGGAGATAGGCCTCCAGCCGCCGGCGGTTGGTTTCCTGATCCAGCCGGATCTTCCGGCTGAGGTCTTCGCTGAATTCGGAGCGGAGCGGGGCATTGCTGATGAGGAAATAGTTGTTCAGCAGATGGGGCTTGGACTTCTGTTCGGAGGCGGCGAAAAAGCAGTCGATCTCGCGGCAGAACCGCTCCACGGGCGGCAGCTTTTCAATGCCCTCGCGGAGCACGGGCAGATAAACGGTGTCGGCCGTCTGCATATGCTCCTGCGTGAACTGCTGCAGCATATCCATTTTATTATTAAAATAGTATGCCACGCTGTTGGGCTGGCAGCCAAGGCGCTTCGCGATCTTGCCGAAGGTGATATCCGTCATATTGTGCGTGTCCATCAGCGCTTCGATCTGCTCAAAGATCCTGCGCTTGGCCGCGCTTGTCCGCTCTTCTGACCGTTTCATCTGTCAGCCCTCCTTTTTTACGAATAAAGTTTACGGAATGATTATAGCACAAGTGGCATTGTTGTACAATATTCAAGAGGGAATCATGCGAGGATACGTGAAAATTGGCGGATAATATCGGAAGTTACAGTTTTTGAATGGCATACAACAATGCGTAGTGCTATCATAGATTAACAAATTTAATGCGATAAATCGGTAAAATCAGAAAGAAACCCAAACGGGTGAAAAACCGCGCAGGAAAGGGGAATGTGACAGGATGAGCAAATATGTGATCAGAAGACTGCTTCTGATGATCCCGACCATGATCGCTGTCATTTTCATCGTCTTCAGTATATTGTCGTTTATTCCCGGTGACCCGGGCCGAATGATCCTCGGCATCGCGGCGCCGCAGGAAGCGGTGGATATGTTCAACCATAACCTTGGCCTGGACAGACCCTTTATTGTACGCTTCCTGGACTATGTCGGCGGTATTTTCCTGCGGTTCGACTTCGGCGAATCCTACCGCAACAGCATCCCCGTCATCGATGAGATCATGATGCGCTTCCCCACGACCTTCCGTCTGGCGGTGTTCGGCGTGATCTCCGTGGTGATCCTCGGTGTGCCGCTGGGCATTCTGGCAGCCATCCGCCGCTCCACCATCACCGATGCCTCCATCACCGTCTATGCCATGTTCCTCACGGCCATCCCCGGCTTCTGGTTCGGCATGATCCTGATGTACTTCTTCGCGCTGAAGCTGAAGTGGGTTCCCGTTTTCGGCGTATCGGAGTGGAAGGGCTACATCCTGCCCATCATCACCATGGCGGTGCCCGGCTCCTCCGGTCTGATCCGTCTGACCCGTGTTACCATGCTGGAAACGGTCAATCAGGAGTACATCAAAACAGCCCGTGCCAAGGGAGCGCCCGAAGCCATCGTCATCTGGAAGCATGCCCTCAAGAACGCGGTGCTGCCCATCATCAATTCCATCGGCCTTTCCTTCAGCGGTCTGCTGGGCGGCACGGTGGTCATTGAAACCATCTTCTCCATTGAAGGCATCGGCAAATATATCATGACCTCCATCGGCGCCCGCGATATCCCCGCGGTCATGGCCTGTACGATCATCCTTGCGGGCATCTTCTGCGTGATCGTTCTGCTGATCGACCTCATTTATGCCTTTATCGATCCGCGCATCCGCGCGAAATTCTCTTCCTGAGAGGTGACGATGTGAACAATACAGCAAAAAAACAGAGTCAGTTCCGGGAATTCTGGCGGATCTTCTTCCAGAATAAGCCTGCCGTGGTCGGCCTTGTGATCGTCATCCTGCTGATGCTGATGGTCGTCTTCGCAGAGCAGATCGTGCCGGAAAAACTGGCCTTTGAGCAGCATATCACCAAGGCTGCCCGTATGCAGCCGCCCTCCAAAGAGCATATTTTCGGCACGGATCATCTGGGCCGCGACCTCTTCGCCCGCGTGATCCACGGCGGCCGCTACTCCCTCACCGTCGGCTTTATCCCCACCATCGTCGCCATGCTCGGCGGCATGCTGCTGGGCGCCTGCGCCGCCTATTTCGGAGGCGCGGTGGAAAATCTCATCATGCGCATCTGCGATGTCTTCGCCTGCATCCCCGGCACGCTGCTGACCCTGTCCTTCGCGGCAGTCCTCGGCGCCGGTATGGATAATATGATGGTGGCCATCACCATCACAGCCATCCCCGGCTGTACGCGCTTTGTCCGTTCGATCATTCTGAACATCGTGGAGCAGGATTACATGGAGGCCGCCAGAATGTGCGGCAGCAGCAGCTTCCGCATTATGACGCGCCATGTGCTGCCCAATGCCATGGGCCCGCTGATCATGTCCACGGTCTCTTCCATTGCCGGCATGATCATGATGGGCGCCGGCCTGAGCTTCCTCGGCATGGGCGTTCAGCCTCCCAACCCGGAATGGGGCTATATGCTTTCCGAATCGAGAGACTATATGTACCGCGCACCCCACCTCTTCATCATTCCCGGTATCTTCATCATGGTCTCCATTCTGGCATTCAACCTGACAGGCGACGGCCTGCGTGACGCACTGGATCCGAAGCTGCGCCGCTGATGCGGTCGGCTTAAGATAAAAAACACAAGCAAGGAGAAAAGAATATGAAAAAGATCATTGCCATGCTTCTGGCGCTCCTCATGCTGGTCTCTCTGATGACCGCCTGCGGCGCTAAGAAGGAAGACGCACCTGCCGCGGATGCTCCCGCTGCCGATGCTCCCGCTGAAGCCCCTGCCGAGGATATCCTCGACACCGACCTCGGCTCCGCCCCTGTCTCTCCCGAAGCGGAAGACGCCCCCGAGGCCAGCACCGCCCGTACTGACCTGGTCCTCGCCACCACCGTTCCCATGGACGGCTGCGATCCCCACTTCAACACCTCCACTGCCAACGGCACCGCCATCAACCTGGTCTATGAGACTCTGGTCCTGGTCGACCAGCAGGTCAATGTCACTCCTCTGCTGTGCGAGAAGTACGACATCCTGGAAGAAGGCCTTGTCTATGAGTACAAGCTGAAGCAGGGCGTCAAGTTCCACAACGGCGAAGAGATGAAGGCTTCCGACGTTGTCTACTCCTTCACCCGTGCCCAGCAGGCTCCCGGCATGTATGCCAACGTTGCCCTCATCGAGTCCATCGAGGCTGTTGACGAGTACACCGTCCGCATCAAGCTGATCCAGCCCTATGCTCCCTTCTATCATCTGGTCGGCAATGTTGCCATCGTTTCCGAAAAGGCCGCTACCGAAGCAGGCGATGCTTTCGCTACCGAGCCCTGCGGCACCGGCGCTTTCACCATCTCCGAATGGACTGCCGAAAAGATCTCCTTCACCCGTTTTGAAGATTACCACGGCGAAACTCCCAAGCTCGAGACCATCACCGTTTCCACCGTTTCCGATGCGGCCACCGCTCTGATGGCCTTCGAAGCCGGCGACCTGGACTACATCGGCGTTCCCAACTCCGACGTTGAGCGCCTCACCAACACCGGCCTTTACAACATGGTCATGGTTGCCAGCAACAATACCACCTACATCACCTTCAACAACCAGGTCGCTCCCTTTGACGATGTCCGCGTCCGTCAGGCCATTGCCTACGCCATCAACAAGGAAGAGATCCTGCTGGGCGCCTGCGAAGGCTACGGCTACATCGCCGAAACCATCGGTAACCCCGACTATACGCTGGGTCTGCCCGATGTGGAAGATGTTGTCACCTATGAGCAGAACCTCGAAACTGCCAAGCAGCTGCTGGCCGAAGCCGGCTACGCTGACGGCCTGGATCTGGGCAAGATGATGGTCATGGCCGGTTCTGACGAATTCTCCCTGACCGCTGAAATTATGAAGAGCCAGCTGGAAGCCGTCGGCATCACCTTCGAAGTCCAGCTGACTGAGCCCTCCTCCTTCGTTGCGGACGCCATCACCGGCAACTACGGCATCGCCATCATGGGCATCACCCTCGGCATCGATATGGCCGAGCATGAAATGGCCTATGTTACCGCCGGTATCGACCAGCTGAACCTGCCCAGATTCTCCAACGAGCGCGTTGACGAACTGTTTGGTCTTGCCATGGTCGAGACCGATCAGGCCAAGCGTGACGAATACTACGCAGAAGTTGTGAACATCGTTGCCGAGCAGGCCGCGATCGTTCCTCTGAGCTATTCTGTTTCCGTCATTGCTGCTGATCCCGCTCTGATCTTTGATCCCATCCTGCCCGTCAGAACCTGGTACTGGGCTGCTGAATAACATTTAATTACATTGCTGCTGACCGCAGCCGGAGTGAATCACGATGAAGAAAGATGTACCGATTTTACAAGTAAATAACCTCAAAACATATTTCAACACTCCCAGAGGCGTTCTGAAGGCCGTCGATGATGTGTCCTTTTATCTGAATCGCGGCGAAACTCTGGGCATCGTGGGCGAATCCGGCTGCGGCAAAAGCGTGACCTGTAATTCCGTCATGCGGCTGGTACAGACGCCTCCCGGCGAATATGCCGGCGGCGAGATCCTCTTCGACGGGCAGGATGTTCTCAAAATGCCCAAGAAGAAGCTGCTGGAGCTGCGCGGCAGCCGCATCGCCATGATCTTTCAGGAGCCTATGGCTGCCCTGAACCCCGTCTACACCATCGGCGATCAGATGCGCGAAGCGCTGCGCCTGCACATGACCATCAGCAAGCGCGAAGCCGATGAGCGGGTGCTGGAACTGCTGAAGCTGGTTCGTATCCCCAATGCGGAGAAGATCATGCGCAGCCATCCCTTCACGCTTTCCGGCGGTATGCGTCAGCGTGTCGTCATCGCCATGGCCATGGCCTGCGAACCGGATATTCTGATCGCGGACGAACCCACCACGGCGCTGGACGTCACCATTCAGGCGCAGATCCTGAATCTGATGAAAAAGCTGAAGGAAGAGCGGAATACCTCCATCCTCTTCATCACCCATGACCTCGCCGTCATTTCCGAATGCGCCGACCGCGTCATGGTCATGTATGCCGGCAAGGTTTGCGAATCGGCTCCTACCAAGGAGCTGATCCGCAATGCCTGCCATCCCTATACCGTCGGTCTCATCGGCTCCAAGCCCAATCCCAAGGAAATGGGCAGCCGCCTGCGGACCATTCCCGGCAATGTGCCCTCTCTGCTGAAGAAGCCCTCCGGCTGCCCCTTCCACCCCCGCTGCAGCGAATGCACCGGCCGGTGCAAGGAGGAATTCCCGCCCGTCACGGAGATCGCGCCCGGTCATACCGTGGCCTGCTGGAAATACGTAAAACAGGAGGATGGCAGCCATGAGTGATGTCCTGCTCAAAGCCGAGCATCTCAAAAAATACTTTCCCATCAAGGGCGGTATGCTACAGCGTACCGTCGGTCATGTCCATGCCGTGGACGATGTCTCTCTGGAGATCCGCCGCGGCAAGGTGCTGGGCCTCGTCGGCGAATCCGGCTGCGGCAAGTCCACCACCGCCCGTGTCATGACCAATCTGATCCCGCCCACCTCCGGTACTGTTACCTTTGACGGCGAGGATCTGCTCACGAAAGACAAGGCGCTGGCGAAAAAGCTGCGCCGTCAGATCAATATGGTCTTTCAGGATCCCTTCGGATCGCTCGATCCCCGCATGAACGTGGCGGAGCTGGTCGGCGAGCCGATGGTGGCCTACAATCTGGTCAAAAACAAAAAGGAAATGACGGAACGGGCCGTGGAACTCATTGAGAAGTGCGGCCTCTTTGCCGATCAGATCTACCGCTTCCCCCATCAGTTCTCCGGCGGTCAGCGGCAGCGCATCTGCATTGCCAGAGCGCTGGCGGCCAATCCCTCCTTCGTGGTGTGCGATGAGGCCGTATCCGCCCTGGACGTTTCCATTCAGGCGCAGATCATCAATCTGCTCTGCGATCTGAAGGACGAGATGGGACTTACCTACCTCTTTATCTCTCATGACCTGAGCGTGGTTCGCTTCATCTGCGATGATGTGGCGGTCATGTATCTGGGTCAGGTGGTGGAGAAAGCGGAAAAGAACGAACTCTTCGACCATCCTCTCCACCCGTATACACAGGGCCTCCTCGATGCCGCTCCCGTCTTTGACGCGGAAGAGCAGAAGGATCGCCTGCTGCTGGAAGGCGACATTCCTTCGCCCTCCAATCCCCCCAAGGGCTGCCGGTTCCATACGCGCTGCCCCTATGCCACAGAGCGCTGCGCCATGGAAGAGCCGGAACTGCGCGAAGTCCTGCCCGGTCATTTCGTCCGCTGCTTTGAGGCAAAAGCCGATGTTCCGGAGCATGCTTGACAGCAGTATGATCTTATGGTAGCATATATATGATCCAATTGGAGCATATATAAACCAACTCAGAAAATAGAGACCCGCATCCTGCACGGCAGGTACGGATCTGCGCGTATTCAGAAAGGAAGCTTTACCATGAATCAACTCGAAGAACGCCTGCAGCCTCTGTTCCGTAAGCGCTTCAATCCGGAGGTTTCCTCCGTCTCTTACGCAATCATGGTCGGCGGTGAGATCATTGCCAAGGATTCCTTCGGCAAAAATGAAAAGCACGCCGGCACCTATAACATCGGTTCCATCTCCAAGGTCTATACCACCGTTGCCGTCATGCAGCTGGTGGAAAAGGGCCTCGTGGATCTGGATACTCCCGTTTGCGAATACCTGCCGAAATTCAAAATGGCAGATGAACGATATAAAAAGATCACCGTTCGGCATTGTCTGAACCATGCCAGCGGCCTGCCCGGCAGCCAGTTCCGGATGCTTTCCGAAACCACGCCCCGCAGACATTATTATGAGGATGTCTACCGCTATCTGGAGCATGCCGTCCTTCATAATGATCCCGGCCTCTTCTGCGTTTACTGCAATGATGGCTTCACGCTGGCCGAAATGGTGGTTTCCGCGCTGACCGGCGAGGAATTCAGCGCCTATTGCCGCGATCATATCACCGAGCCCATCGGCGCAAGCTCCACCCGTCAGCCCACCTGCAAGAATACCGATTACCCCCACACCGCCATCGTCGGCCATCCCGATGAGGATATGGGTGCGGAGGGCGCCGGCGGTCTGCGCACCACGATGGAAGACCTCTGCAAGTTCGGTCAGCAGTTCCTTGGCGAATCTGCCATCATTTCCGAAGCAAGCAAGGCAGAAATGGGCAAGCGTCAGGGCATCCCCTTCTTCGGTGATTTCTTTGAAGAATCCCTGCTCTATGGCCTCGGCTGGGATTGCGTGGAATATACCCATTCCGAATATGACCTTGGTGAGCATGTGCTCGTGAAGGGCGGCGGCACCGTCCAGTTCGGTTCCCGCCTGATCGTCATTCCCAAGTATGATGCCGTTCTTGCCATCTCTGCCACCGTCGACTGCAAGGGCGGTGTGGAAGATACCGTGCTGGCGCTGTTTGCCCGGGCTATGGCGGATCGCGGGGTCAATATCTATAAGAACTATGAGACCATCCCTGAGGATTGGAAGCGCTTTGAAGGTGTCTATGTGACCGCCGGCAAGATGCTGGAAGCCAAGTTCGATGGCGCGTTTGCCTCCGTGAATATGGTCTCTCTCGACGGCAAGTCCGTCCCCGCTTATCCCGAAATGGGCAACTGCAAGGGTGAATTTGCGGTTCAGCCCGGTCACGGCATCACCTTCCGCACACTGAACGGTGTGGATTATCTGATGGGCGTGACTCACGGTGTCCCCGCCACCCTCGGCATCAAGGCAGAGCAGCTGACCTTTGAAGCGCTGCCCGAAAGCTGGAAGCAGCTGTTCGGAAAGAAGTATATCATCCGGAATCTGCTGGTCGATGATCTCATTGGCGCGCAGGTCTATAACGGTGTCAACTTCGTTCCCGTGGAGCGGTTCCCCGATGCCGTCGGTGTCAGCATCGCGTCCGCGCAGCTGGAGCATCCCGCCCCTGCCATGGAATATCTGATGACGCCCTATGTGAACGGCGAGCTGCGGGAGAATGTGATCGTTGGCAAGCTGCAGCTGCCCTATATGGCCTCCCGCGATCAGATCTCCATGTGGTTCTATGAAGAAAACGGCGTTTCTTACATGGAAGCCAGCGGCTATACCTACCAGGAGGTCTCCACGCTGGAAGCTTACGAGGGTCAGGCCTTTGCCGAAGTGACCGAGGTGGATGGCATCAACCAGACCTATGTGCTGGGCGAAAAGCTGGAGACGCTGCCCGAAATTCCCGAAGGCCGCCGCCTTGTGATCTTCAATGACACACTGTCTATCGTCTATGACAGCCTCTTCTCAAAAGAATACAAGCCCGTGGAAACCGGATACATTGCTTTGATCTGAAAACACAAACGGCGCCGTCCGAAACAACGGACGGCGCCGTTTTCCATAAGTTAGGAGCGTTCGCTATGGATATCAATGAATCTCTTCGTTATCTGAATATCGGTCTGCCGGAAGATATCCTGCGGAAAAAGATGTACGGCGATTTTGAAGGCGCCATCCGCATGATCGACCGCCGCCTGCAGGATCCGAATCTGCCCGAGGGCATGCGGCAGTGCATGATCGCGGAAAAGTATATCATGTCCATCACCGCGGAGGAATATCCCTATACCTTTGAGGAGGGCCTCAGGCTGCTGCAGGAGCTGCTGCCGGATTTCACGGCGCAGGATCTGCAGGACCGCATCGATGACGGCAAGGTACGCTGGATCTATGTGAACGGCGAGCTGCGGCTCATCGCATCCTTTATCGATTCTCTGAAGGGCCGCGATTCCGCGCTGGATGCCATCGCGGCGCAGGATCCCGAACAGGCAGAACGGCAGAAGGGCCGCGACGCTCTGATGTCCCATATCTTTCAGATGAAGCAGGAAGGCAACTCTGCCCTCCGCATCCGGATGCGCGCCTCCATCCGTCTGAACGATGAGCAGTTTGAAAAGGGCATGTTTGCCCGTGTCCATCTGCCCATTCCCGCCGCCTGCCTGCAGCAGAGCGACATCGTCATTGAAAAAATGTTCCCCGAAAACGGCATGATCGCGCCGGAGGATGCCGTGCAGCGCACCGTTTGCTGGGAAGAAACCATGGAAGAAAACCACGAATTCTCCGTGGAATACTCCTATACCCACCGCGCCGTCTACCATGACCTCTGGAATGTGACGGCCGAACCGCAGACTCACGATTTCTGCATCGCGGAGGAAGAACCGCATATCTCCTTCTCTCCCTATATCCGCTATCTGGCGCGGACGCTGACCGAAGGCGTGACCGACCCGCTGGAAAAGGCCAGAAGGTTCTATGATTTCATCACCATGAATATGCGTTATGCCTTCGAGCCGCCCTACATCCTGCTGGAAAATATCTCCGACCACTGCGCCAAGACGGGAATGGCAGACTGCGGCGTCTTCGCCCTGCTGTTCATTACTCTGTGCCGCTGCGCAGGCATTCCCGCCCGCTGGCAGAGCGGTCTCGTGGCCGGTGAATACATCTGCGGCAACCATGACTGGGCGCAGTTCTATCTGGAGCCGTGGGGCTGGCTGTTTGCCGACTGCTCCTTCGGCACCGCTGCCCGCTTCAGCGGCAATGAAGAGCGCCGCCGCTTCTACTTCGGCAACCTCGATCCCTGCCGCATGGTGGCCAACAGCGAATATCAGCGCGGCTTCACCGTCCCCAAGCAGCAGTGGCGGCAGGACCCCTATGACAACCAGTCCGGTGAATTTGAGACCGCGGACAGAGGCTTCCGTCTGAAAGATCTGACCGATACGAAGGAAGTGCTTTCCATTCAGCCGCTATGAGAGAGGTGTGCGCATGAAGATTACAGACATTGAGATCAAAACGCTGGTGCTGCCCTTTCCCGCGCCGATCAGGATCGCCTTCGCGGTGATCGAGGGCGCCACGGGCGTGTTCGTACGGATCAAAACGGACGAAGGCATCTTCGGCATCGGTGAGGCTTCGCCCTTCGGCCCTGTGACCGGCGAAACGGTGGAATCCACCGTGGCGGCGCTGGAGCTGTTCCGCCCCATGCTCATCGGCCGCGACCCCACCGATCTGGAAGGCATCCATGCCGACATGGATCGGCTGCTGGCCTACAACGGCAGCGCCAAATGCGCCGTGGATATCGCGCTCTACGATATCATCGGCAAGGCGGCGGGGCTGCCGCTCTATAAGGTGCTGGGCGGCGCGAACCCCACCGTGGAAAACGACAATACCATCCATATCGATACCCCCGCGGAGATGCAGCGGCTGGCAAAGCAATACGTGGCGCAGGGCTACCGCATTCTGAAGATCAAGACCGGTATCGATCCCGAAACGGACATTGAGGCCGTCCGCCTGATCCGCGAAGCCGTCGGCCCCGCGATCCGCCTGCGCATCGATGCCAATCAGGGCTATGACCTCTGCACCGCCGTCCGTGTGCTGAACGCGATGAAAGACCTCGGCGTGGAAGCGGCGGAGCAGCCGCTGCCCTACTGGGATGTGGAAGGCATGGCGCGGCTGCGCAGCCGGGTGCCGGGCATCCGGATCATGGCGGATGAAAGCGTCCATGATCCCCACGATGCCATGCGCGTGATCCGCGCCGGCGCTGCCGATGTCATCAACATCAAACTGATGAAGTGCGGCGGCATCTATCCCGCCCTGAAGATCAATGCTGCGGCGGAGGCTGCGGGCGTGACCTGCATGGTGGGCTGCATGGCGGACAGCAAGATCGCCATTGCCGCCGGTCTGGCGCTGGTGGCCGCGCAGCGGAATATCGCGGATGCCGATCTGGACGGGTTCCTGCATAAGAAGGATCCGGAAATGGGCATGAAGGGCGGCTTTACCTATGAAGGCGGCACCTTTACGCTGACGGATAAGCCGGGTCTTGGTATAGACTTTGATTTTGATGCCATTTAAGGAGGACGCAACATGAAAAAAGTATTTATCAGCGCCGATATTGAGGGCATTTCCTGCTGTGTTACCCCCGAATCCACGATTCCCGGCGGTCACGAATACGAACGCTGCCGCCGCGAAATGACGGATGAGGTGCTGGCTGCCGCCGAAGGCGCCCATGCAGCCGGCGCCGACCTTGTGGTCATCAAGGATGCCCACGGCTGCGCCCTCAACATCTATCCGGAAGATATGCCGGAATATGTGCAGCTGATCCGCGGCTGGCAGAATGATCCTCGGCTGATGGTGGAAGGTCTGGATGAGAGCTTCGACTGCGCCATGTTCATCGGCTACCACAATGCCGCCGGTGAGGAGGGCAATTCCCTCAGCCATACGATCTCCGGCCGTGCCCTGCAGCGCATCACCGTCAACGGAATGCCCGGCTCGGAATTTTTGATCTATAGCTGGCTGGCCGCGTTCTACGGTGTTCCCACCGTCCTGCTGACCGGTGACAAGGCCCTCTGCGAATCCTCCGCGAAGCTGCATCCCAAGCTTTTCACCGTGGCGGCCAAGGAAGCCTGCGGTGAGCAGACCACCTGCTACAGTCCCAAACTGGTGCACCGGCAGATCCGCGAGGCTGCCGAAGCCGCTGTTGGTCAGAATCTGACCGATGCCGGCATCACGCTGCCGGAGCATTTCAGGGTGGAGATGGATTTCCACGACCATAAGCGAGCCGCCCGAATGAGCTTCTATCCCGGCATGACCCGCCGCTCTGCCAAGGTGCTTTCCTTTGAGAGCGATAGCTGGTATGAAGTCTGCAGAATGCTGGTATTCGCGCTGTGTTAAATAAAGAAATAACTTGCCTTTCCTGACGTTCCGTCCGCCGCGGGATGCAGCATCCCGGCGGGCGGAACAGACGGAAAAGAAGTCAAACAATAAGGAGAAGAAACATGAAAATTACCGACATTAAGATTGAAAAATTTGCAGCCCCCCTGGCAGAACCCTTCCGCGTTGCATTTGGCGTCATTGAAAACAGCTATTGCTGGATGGTCAAGGTGTCCACCGATGAAGGCATCTACGGCCTCGGCGCCGCAGCGCCTCTCGGCTTCGTCACCGGCGAGACCGAAGAGACCTGCTACCTCGTCCTCAAGATGTTTGCCGAAGCCCTGATCGGCCACGATGCCCTCGATATCGCCGGCGCCCATGCCAAGATGGATCAGATGATCCACGGCAACGGCTCCTCCAAGTGCGCCATCGATATCGCCCTGCATGATATTGCCGGTAAGGCTGCCGGTCTGCCCCTCTATAAGCTGCTGGGCGGCACCGATCCCGTGGTGCATAATGATATCACCATCGGCATCAACCCCGTGGAAAAGATGCTGGCCGATGCCGAAAAGTATGTCTTCGAGAAGGGCTTCAAGATTCTGAAGGTCAAGATCGGCAACGACCTCAGCCACGATATCGAGGTTCTGACCAAAATGCGCAAGCTGGTCGGCGAGGATGTCCGCATCCGCATCGACGCCAACCAGGGCTACGACGTCCCCACTGCGCTGGCTGCCATGAAGGAATTCGAGAAGATCGGCATCGATGCCGCTGAGCAGTTCCTGCCCTGGTGGGACTTTGACGGCGCTGCCGAGCTGAAGAGAAAGAACACCTCCAAGCTGCATCTGATGCTGGATGAATCCATCCATAATGTCCATGACGCCAAGCGCGCTTTCTCCATGGACTGCGCGGACTTCTATAACATCAAACTGATGAAGTGCGGCGGCCTCTACTGGGGCGCGAAGATCGCCGATTTCGCCGAGCAGCACGGTGTGCAGTGCATGGTCGGCTGCATGCAGGAAAACAAGATCTCCATCACCGCCGGTGTCAGCCTCGTGGCGGCCAAGAAGGCCATCGTGGAAGCCGACTGCGACAGCTTCATGTTCTATAAGGGCGACGATGACGGCATCGAAGGCGGCTTCACCCGCGAAGGCGGCGTCTTTACGCTGCTGGAGAAGCCCGGCCTCGGCATTGATCTCGACTTTTAATTGACAAGGAGGAAGCGCCATGCTGGATATGAATCAGATTCGGAGTATGCTGGAAGCGGAATTGAAAAGCTGGGATCAGGTGTCGGTCGGCGTGGGCATCGTCAAGGACGGAGAAGTCCTCCTGGCCGACGGCTTCGGCTTCGCTGACGCGGAAGAAGGCCGCAAGGCGGACGGCAAGACTCTGTACCAGATCGGCAGCTGCTCCAAGGCGTTTACGTCCGCAGCCGCAGCCGTGCTGGTGGATCAGGGCAAGCTCAAGTGGGATGAGCCCGCGAGAAATTACCTGCCGTGGCTGAAATTCAAGGATCCCTATGTGGCAGAACATGTGACTGTCCGCGATATGCTCTGCCACCGCACCGGTCTGCCCCGCTATGACCCTTACTGGATCTGCAATCCCTGCACCCGTAAGGAGATGGTGGAAAACCTCAAAAATATGGATTCCGTCTGCGGCTTCCGCGCGGGCTGGAACTATCAGAACAACTGCTATGCCGCCGTGGGCATGATCATCGAGGAAGTGTCCGGCATGACCTGGGAGGCCTTCGTGCAGAAGTATCTGCTGGATCCCATCGGCATGACCCGCACTACCTTCTATATCGATGCCGCCTGCGCGGATGACAACCACGCAAAGCCCTATGACCGCAAGCCCGATGATCCCATGAAGGGCTGGCAGCGGATCGACTGGCTGAAGAGTCCGCTGGAGGATTGGAAGCAGGGCATCGGCGCTCCCTGGGGACCTGCCGGCTCCATCATCTCCTGCCCCGAGGACATGGTCAAGTGGATGCAGTTCCACCTCAACAAGGGCAAGGTCGGCGAGGAGCAGATCATCTCCGAAGCCAATATGAAGGAACTGCACAAGGTCAATATGGTCATGGACGAGCCGCTGATCGCCAAGTTCCCCGAGGTCAGCTTCCCCTCCTACGGCATGGGCTGGTTTATCGATTGCTACCGCGGCAGAAAGATGATCCAGCATGGCGGCAACATCAACGGCTTCTCTACGCTGACGGCCATGCTGCCCGAACAGAATGCGGGCATCTTCGTCATCACCAATTTTGACGGCTCCGTGATGACCTATTCCGCCATGTATGATATTGCCGACCGCATCCTCGGCGAGCAGGCAGAACCCTCCTGGCCGCAGCGCTGGCACGAGCGGATGGAAAAGATGCTGGAGGCCAGAAAAGCAGCGGAAGGTGAGGAAAAGCGGGTGGAAGGCACCGCTCCCAGCCATGCCCTCGTGGACTATGCCGGCACTTATCGCCACGATGCGCTGGGCAGAGTGCTGATCCGCGAACAGGACGGGCAGCTGCAGATCGCCTATGATTTCTACGATACCTTCTGCAAGCTGGAGCATTGGCATTACGATACCTTTAAGGCGTCGGATCCCGCCTGCCTCATCAACGGCATGAAGGCGAGATTTATGATGAGCGAAGACGGCACCATCGACCGCGTGGAGATCCCGCTGGCGCTGGATCCCAGAGTGCCGACGACCATCTTTACCCGTGACGCAGAAAACAAGGAGTGAGCATCATGATGAATGAGCAGCAATTTCTGGAATCCTTCCGCACAAAAGTGGAAGAGAGCCTGAAACTTTGGGATTCTCCCTCCATCTCCATCGGCATCATCAAGGACGGCAGAACCGTCCTCTGCGAAGGCTTCGGCTATCGTGATGCGGAGCAGAAACTGCCCGCCACCAAGGATACCCTCTATCAGATCGGCAGCTGCACCAAGGCCTTTACGGCGGCGCTGGTGGCCATTCTTGCCGATCAGGGCAAGCTCTCCTGGGATGAGCCCATTGTGAACTATATGCCCGAGGTGCGCTTCTACGATGACAACACCACCTCCACGCTGACCGTGCGCGATCTGCTCTGCCATCGCAGCGGCCTGCCCCGCCATGAATATTCCTGGTACGGCAGCACCTTCACCAAGAATGAACTGATCCATAACCTCCGCTATCTGGAGCCGAACCAGCCCATCCGTGCCAAGTTCCAGTACAATAACTACGGCTATATTCTTGCCGGCTATATTGTAGAGAAGCTGACGGGCAAGACCTGGGAGCAGTGCGTCAGGGAATACATCATGGATCCCCTCGGTATGACCCGCAGCAATATGTTTGTCGATGCCATTCGGGCCGATTCCGACCATGCAGAACCCTATGACCGCACCGACCCCGCTGCCAGCCTCGTGAAGGGTATGGAGAAGATCCCCTTCTACAAGATGCCGGAGGAGGACTATGAAAAGGGCATCGGCGCGCCGCTCGGCCCTGCCGGTACCATCAATTCCTCCGCAGAAGAAATGCTCAAATGGGTTGCCATGCACATGAACGGCGGCGAATTTGAGGGGAAACGCGTCATCAGTGAAAAGGCCATCCGGGAACTGCATCTGCCCCATATGCTGCTGCCCGGCGGCAGAGGGATGCCCTGCGATGAAATCAAGGGAAATTCCTATGCCCTTGGCTGGATGACGGAGACCTACCGCGGCTATACGCTGGTGGAGCACGGCGGCAACATCAACGGCTTCTCTGCCTATACCAGCTTCCTGCCGGAGCTGAATCTCGGTGTGGTGGCTTATACGAATATGAATGTCAGCATCCTCCATCAGGCGCTGTCCCGTGAAGTTTACGACTATTATATGGGCGTGGAGAGCGGCGATTGGGTGAACCGCTGCTATGAACAGATGTCCAAGGCCGGCAGTACCCGCGGCAATATGATGAAGGCCTACACCGGTGAAAAGAAAGAGGGCACCGTATGGAGTCATCCGCTGGAGGACTATGCAGGCACCTATTTCCATGCCGGCTATATGCCTGTGGAGGTCACGCTGGAGGATGGCAAGCTCTTCATGCAGTTCAACGAAGTGAAGACGGAACTGCGCCATTTCCACTATGATACCTTCGTCACCAGTGACCTCATGGGCGGCGGCGAGATTCCTCCCGGTCTGCCGGTGCAGTTCTCTGCGGAAGCTTTCCGCAGCACCGTCGGCGCGCTGACGATGCCCCTCTGCTTCGAGCCGGGCGCCGAACCGACCCGCTTCACCCGCAAAGACTGAACCGATTGTTTCAAAAAGGAGAATGACAATGAACGCTGCTGTGTACCGTGAAAAAATCGAACGGGAAGTCAAGGCGTGGGCCATGCCTTCTATCGCTGTCGGCATCCTCAAGGATGGCGAGACCGTGATGGCGGAGGGCTTTGGCTATGCCGATGTGGATGGCAGGAGAAAGCCCGATGCCGATACCCTGTACCAGATCGGCAGCTGCTCCAAGGCCTTTACCGCTGCCGCCGCTGCCATCCTTGCCGATCAGGGTAAGCTGGATTGGGACAAACCTGCCCGCGAATATCTGCCCTGGCTGCGCTTTAAAGAATCCTTCATGACCGAAAACGTGTCCGTCCGTGACCTGCTGTGCCACCGCACCGGACTGCCCCGCTACGATGCCTACTGGGTCGGCAGCGCCTGCACCCGCCGCGATATGGTGGAAAACCTGCGGAATATGGACCGTGTCTGCGGCTTCCGTGCCGGCTGGAACTACCAGAACTTCTGCTATGTGGCCGTCGGCATGATCGTGGAGGAAATCTCCGGCATGAGCTGGGAGCAGTTCGTGCAGGAAAACCTGCTGGATCCCCTCGGCATGACCCGCACCTTCTTCTGGCTGGATGATATGGCGGAGCAGGAAAACCGCTCCTTCCCCTATGAGCCGGAGAACGAACTGGAAGGCACCGGCATGAAGCGGGTGGATCATCTGCGCTTCCCTGCCGAAAACCGCGAAGCGGGTGTCGGTGCACCCTACGGCCCCGCAGGCGCCATCATCTCCTGCATCAGCGATATGATGAAGTGGGTGAAATTCCAGCTGAACAAGGGTAAGGTCGGTGACAAGCAGATCATTTCCGAAAAGAATATGCGCGAAATGCACCGCATCAATATGATCATGGAGAAGCCTCTGCTGGCCGATCATCCCGAGCAGGATCTGCACGGCTACGGCATGGGCTGGTTCGTGGAATCCCACCGCGGCCATAAGGTCATCCACCACGGCGGCAACGTCAATGGCTACAGCGCCCATATGTTCTTTGTCCCCGATCTGGATCTGGCCAGCGTCACGCTGATCAATTTCGGTCATGCCCGCATGACCTGGGCCATGATGTACGATACCATCGACGAAGCCCTCGGTATCGAGGACGGCAACTGGCATGAGCGGATGCGCGGCATGGTGCAGAAGCAGGTCGAAGCCGGCAAGAAGCACCTCGAAAAGCTGGAAGAGGAGCGGGTGGCCGATACCAAGCCTGCCCATCCGATGGCCGACTATGCCGGCACTTACGAAACGGCCGCCTACGGCGATATCGTTGTCCGGGAAGAAAACGGCGAGCTCTTCCTCAAATATAACCTGCTGAAGGAAGGCAAGCTGGAGCATTACCACTATGAAACCTTCCGCGTCAATGACGCCTCCTGCGACTTTAACTTTATGCAGATCCACTTCAAGACCGATCCCAAGGGCAAGGTCTGCGGTCTGGAAATCGCCATCGGCGATCCCCGTCAGAAGGCTGAATTCTACACCCGTAAGCCCGAAACGGCAAAAGCGGAAGCATGAGCGCAGCGGATATCAGGATTCCTGCCGCCGATCCCGCACCCTTCCTTATCGATGTCAGCGAAAATGAATGCCTCGTACCGGAAAACTACCGCGTGGTGCTTCCCGTTCTTCCGGAGTAACGGGAATTGACAAAAGGGAAAGAATATGATAGCATTTATATGCTCTAATTGGAGCATATACATCCTGACGGAGGGGAAGATAATGGCAAACGAGAACCTTTCGGAGAAAGTTTCTGTCAATATGAATGTATCCACCCTGTCCAATATCGACCTGCTGGTGGATAACGGTTATTATTCCAACCGCAGCGATTTTATCAATCAGGCGGTGCGGGAGCGGCTGCAGAGCCATCAGCGCACCATCGACCGCATCATTGACCGCGAGATCAAGGATGAGGGCAAGCCCATCAGCAGCTGGTTTGTCGGCGTCTATGATATCCGCAGGGAATTTGTGGAAGAGTCCAAGGCAAAGGGCAAGACCGCATCCGTAACAGGCTACGGCGTGCTGATCGTCAACGACGATGTGGACGAGGAAATGCTCTATGAAGTGGTCACAAGCATAAAAATCAAGGGCAAGATCATCTGCCGCCCGAGCATCAAGCAGCATTACGGACTCAAATAAAGGGAAGTATCGGCGCATATATAAAAGCAGCAGCCATATGACTGCTGCTTTTGCTTATGATGGGTCATCCGTTCTGCGGAAGCAGATAGGGAGCGAGAACGGAGGATTCCAGATGGTCGTAAAATTCCTCCACCCAGGGGAGCTGGGTGGGCTCCCTGTCGTAAAGGCCGATCTGATAGTCTACGCCGTGGATCACATACAGCACCATGCCCGCAAGGAAGTCTACGGGAAGCTCCGCGGAGATCTGGAGACCGTGATCCCGTATTATACCTACGGTCAGCCGGCGCAGCCGGGAACGTGGGGCCACTATCTGGTCAGTATCCATCTGTGCTTCCAAAGCAATATGAAACGCCTCAGGCATGCCTATGAAACCGTCAACCAATGCCCCATGGGATCGGCAGCCGGCATCGGCAGCGCCTTCCCGCTGAACAAATACCGCATGGCGGAATTGCTGGGCTTTGACGGTGTGATCGAAAATACGATGATGGCCAATACCGCGGTGGATTACTATCTGGCGCTGGAACGCTCCGTGATCCGCAAGGAAACGGCGCTGCGCCGCGCAAGGGACGGCTTTACCGCCGCCACTCATATGGCGGAGCAGCTGACTATGGAGGTGGGCGAGCCCTTCGTAAAGACGCATCACATCGTAGGACATATGGTGCACGCGCTGATGGACGAGGATCGGCTCGCACCGGAAAATATGACGTCCGAACTGATGAAGGAGGCTTCCGTGAAGGCACTCGGCTTTGAAGTGGAGCGGACGGACGCGCAGATCGCGCAGATGCTGGATCCGATCTCCAGCCTGAACGCGAAGGTTACCGGCGGTACGCCCAAGCCTGCCGATACGGAAAAGCTGCTGGCGGATGCCCGCAGCGCCCGTAAAGAAATGGAGCGGTAGCTCACTTCGGTTCGAGAGCGGACAGACCGCGCCTATGCGGCGGTAGAACAGGGGATCGTCTGATACCGGTCTTACGGACACACAAAAGAAATGCGGAGTGGTTTCCACTCCGCATTTTTGTATGCCGCTATCTTCTTTGCGCTGTCGAAGATCACAGAAACAAACCATATTGACTTGGTTTGTGGTTGTGATATAATACTTTTTATGTGAAAATCGGAATGTATATGCTGTTTGGAATGCTTCGCAGGTTCGGAAAGGAATCGTTCCAGGCATGAAACGGCAGGAAAGAAGGATATCAGAAATGACACTGTACATTGATCCCGGTACGGGCAGTATGCTCTTTACCGTTCTGCTGGGACTGATCGGCGCGGCGGTCTATTCTCTGCGGATGCTGGTGATCAAGCTCCGCTTTATGCTGAACGGCGGCAAGGCGGAACTCAGCACCAAGAAGATCCCGTTGGCTATTTTTGCGGATGATAAGCGGTATTGGAGTATTTTTGATCCGATCTGCCGGGAACTGGATCGGCGCGGTGTGGATGTGGTTTATATGACCGCGTCTCCCGATGACCCGGGGCTTAACAATCCCTATCCCCATGTGAAGGCGGAGTTTATCGGTGCGGGCAACAAAGCATTCTCCAAGCTGAATTTCCTCAATGCCACCATCGTCTTTTCCACAACGCCCGGTTTGGATGTGTATCAGTGGAAACGCTCCCGAAATGTGGACTATTACATCCATATTTTCCATACCGCGGGCGAGGTCACCCGTTACCGTATGTTCGGCATCGACTATTATGACGCCTTGCTGATCGCGGGTGATCATCAGGAACGGGATATCCGTGAACTGGAAGAGCTGCGCGGACTTCCGCCCAAGGAGATCGTAAAAGTCGGCATCCCGTTTATGGATGAAATGGCTGCACGGCTGGCCGCGGTCGGACCTGCGCCCGCCCATCCCCGTACCGTGCTGCTGGCACCTACCTGGGGTCCCAGCGCCATTTTCAAGGTGCATGGCGGAAAGATTATTGAGAAACTTCTGGAAACAGGCTACCACGTGATCATCCGTCCTCATCCGCAGTCGTTCAGCTCGGAAAAAGAGATGCTGGATCAGCTGATGAAGGAATATCCCGAATCCGAACAGCTGGAATGGAACAGGGATACCGATAATTTCGAGGTGCTGCGCCGCAGCGATATTCTGATTTCGGATTTCTCCGGTGTGGTGTTCGATTTCTCTCTGATCTATGATAAACCGGTGATCTACACCGATCCCAATTTTAATCTGGCGCCTTATGATGCCTGGTTCCTGAGCCATCCGCTCTGGACGTTGTCCGCGCTGCCCCGGATCGGTCGGGAACTGAACATGGAGAATCTGTCCAATATCAAAGAACTGATCGACTCCTGCCTCGAGGATTCCCGCTATGCCAGCGGCAGAAAAGAGGTTCGTGAGGAAACCTGGGCTTATATGTCCGAGGGCGCGGTTCGTTCTGCGGACTATCTGATGGCCAAGTATGAGGAGCTTACGCGGACAGAAGACGAGCGAGGTGAAAAGAAATGACGTTGTTTGAAATCATAGGCGCCGTCTTGATCGGCCCGCTCAAGCTGCTCTTTGAACTGATCTTCTCTGCTGCCCTTTCGGTGGTCAAAGATCCCGGCCTGTCCATTATTGTTCTGAGTCTGGCAATGAATGTGCTGGTACTTCCGCTGTACAAACGGGCAGATGCCATTCAGATCGAGGCCAGGGACACGGAGAATAAACTGAAGGATGTGGTTTCACACATCAAAAAGACGTTCTCCGGCGATGAACGCATGATGATCCTGCAGACCTATTACCGGCAGAACAACTATAATCCGTTGTCTGTGCTGAGCGGTTCTGTTTCTTTGCTTCTGGAGATCCCGTTCTTCATGGCGGCTTATCAGTTCCTTTCCGGTGTCAGCGCTTTTTCCGGGGTGTCGTTCGGGCCGATCCCGAATTTGAGTGCGCCGGACGGTCTGCTGCAGATCGGCGGTCTTACAGTCAATCTGCTGCCGATCATTATGACGCTGGTCAATGTCATTTCCAGTTCTCTGTATCTGAAGGGATTTCCGCTGAAGACAAAGATCCAGCTCTACGGCATGGCGTTGTTCTTCCTGGTGTTCCTGTATCAATCTCCGTCTGCGCTGGTATTTTACTGGACACTGAACAATCTGTTCTCTCTGGTGAAAACACTTTTTTATCGGATCAAGAACTCCAAAAAGCTGCTTTCTGCCCTGCTGTGCGTGGCAGGCATCGCGGCGATCCTGTTGGGCGCACTCCGCACGGACGGCATGAAAGCGCTGCTGCTGATCGCGGCCGGTATAGCCATGCAGCTTCCGTGGCTGCTGCCTGTTCTGAAGAAAAAGCTTCCCTTCCTGAACGAAACCAAGCCTGCGGCACCCGATACCAAGTTGTTCGTGATGGGTGCGCTGTTCCTTACGGTACTGGTCGGTTTGCTGATCCCCGGCGCGTATATTTCTGCGTCGCCGCAGGAATATATCGATTCCGGCTATTTCTACAGCCCTGTCTGGTATATCGTGCATACGCTGTGCATTTCTGCCGGCACGTTCCTTGTCTGGCTGGGCGTGTTTTACTGGCTGGCAGCGCCTTCCGGCAAGGTGATCTTCTCCCGTCTGGTCTGGAGTCTCGGCGTCGTTATGCTGGTGAACTATATGTTCTTCGGGGCGGAGCTGGGCGTTGTATCGCCGGATCTGATCTATGAAGACGGGATGCACTTTGCGCGCAGGGAGCATCTGATCAATCTCTGCGTGGTGCTGGTACTGTTTGCCGCGATGTATGTGGTATCGGTCAAGCTGCAGGGAAAGCTTTCGGCTGTTTTGCTGGTCGGCGCGATCGCGATGGCAGGTATGAGCGCGATCAATCTCGCGCAGGTTGTGAAAGTATCGAACGAGACCCGCCTGCAGATGAGCGAATCGGGTGATCAGCTTCCGTCCTTCCGGATGAGTCAGGACGGGCAGAATGTGGTCGTGATCATGCTGGACCGAGGCATCGGCCCGTATATTCCCTTCCTGATGGAGGAGAATCCGACGCTGAAAGAACAGTTTGACGGCTTTACATACTATTCCAATACGCTTTCGTTCGGCGGCTACACAAACTTTGGCACACCGCCGCTCTATGGCGGTTATGAGTATACTCCCGTCAATATGAATCTGCGGGATACGGAATTGCTGGCGGACAAGCACAATGAAGCGCTGAAGGTGCTGCCCGCTCTGTTTACCGGGGAAGGTTATGACGTTACGCTGATCGATCCTTCCTATGCCGGTTATCAGTGGACGCCTGATATCAGTCTCTTTGATGATATGGACGGAGTCTCCGCATATCTGGCCAGCGGCAGATTCAATACCGTGGAAGACAGCATCCGAACCATCGAAGCAAGAAAGCGGAACTTCTTCCTGTTCAGCATGATGAAGACGCTGCCTACCCGTCTGCAGAATACCCTCTATAATCAGGGCGCATACTGGGCGCTCCCGGACCGTGAGCCTGATGTATCCAAGTCGTTTATGGACGCGTATCTGGTGATGGAGAACCTGACAACGATGACGGAAATCACGGAGGAAGCGCAGAACACCTATATGCTGCTGCGCTCCGATCTGACCCATGATACCGCGATCCTGCAGGAGCCCGATTTTGAGCCCTCTGCCGAAACCGATAACAGCGCCTATTATCCTGCGGAGGGAAAGACCATCACAGACGGCGAAACGTCCTATCTTCTGAATGAGGAAAAGATGATCTCTCATTATCATTCGAATATGGCCGCGCTGATCCAACTGGGCAACTGGTTTGATTATCTGCGGGAACAGAATGTGTATGACAATACCAGAATTATCATCGTTTCCGACCACGGGCGGGATCTGGAGGTCTTCGACCGGGATTCGGTCCGTATGCATGATATCGAGTTCTATCTGCCCATGCTGCTGGTAAAGGACTTTGGCGCAAGCGGCTTTGTAACCTCTGACGAGTTTATGACCAATGCCGATGTGCCGACTCTGGCCACGGAAGGACTGATCGAATCGCCTGTCAATCCCTTTACGGGCAATGAGATCAGCAGCGATTACAAGGCAGAAAACGACAGACATTATGTGATCCTGTCCAATGATTGGGAGATCTCTGAAAACAACGGTTACCAATTCCTGCCGTCTGAGTGGGCATATGTCTCCGGTGCGGTCAGAGAAAAGGAAAACTGGACCTTCCTGCCGGGCGAAACGGTTCTTCCTGCGGGATTAACGGAATGATGCCCTGCTTGGGATGAAGAAAGCGAAAAAACAGCGAGGTGGGATCCCACCTCGCTGTTTTTGCGGAAAGCAGTTATTCTGTTTTGTTCAGAACCTCGGGGTCAAAGCCGAGGACGCCCGTTTCGACCATGGGGGCTTCTATGAAGACCACATCGCCGGAAGGCGGCTCCGTGAAGGAATCCACGCGGATGAAATCCTCCGGCAGATCCGATTTCCTGCGGACAGGCGGCTTGGAGAGCCACGGCAGGGCGTGGTGCGCGGGATCCTCCGCGGGGACGGTCTTCTCCTTTGGCGGCTGATAGACCTGAATACCTGTCAAAGGAGGAGGCGGGATCTCCGCGGGCGGTACTGTGGCAGGCTCTTTGGGCGGAGCGGGCAGACCGACGGTGCGGGGCTCAAAGAGCGGATCCTGCTTTTCCGGCGAAGCATCGGCAACGGCTTTGGTTTCTGCCAGCCAGTATTCCAGCCAATCCCCGTTCTGTTCAGGGTTATTTTGACGATGATCGGATGATGACATAAGCGTTACTTCCTTTCCCGGTTTCGCATCAGCGCTGCGATCTCTTCCAGCTCCGCTTCGCAGCGCGGACAGGTACCGATGCACGGCCCTGTGTAAGGGCAGTCGATGATCTCCACGGGCAGCTGATATTGGCGGCAGGCTTCCTTGCGAAGGCCCTTCAGATAGCGGCATTTTTCCTTTCCGTAAAGGCCGCTGCGCTGCACGGAGACCATGCCCTGCTGTTCCAGCAGCGCGCGGATCCGAAGCAGCCGTTCCGCGGTCAGCTTCGGCAGCTCAAAGGGGGTCAGCCCCTGCTGTCGCTGCTTGTCCTCCGCGAATTTGCGGTAGGGATGCAGCTCGATGCGGGAAAGTCCCAGTTCCTTCAGAAACGCGGTCATGGCCAGCAGGTCTTCGTCGGAATCGTTGTGACCGGGGATCAGAGGGACGGTGATGAGAATCCGTTCCGCGGGCACTTCTTTTGCCAGCAGCCGCAGGTTCTGCAGGATCGGGCGGTTGGATACGCCCGTGTACTGCCTGTGTTTTTCCTCGTCAAAGATCTTGAAATCCACATTCCATTCGTGGATCAGCGGGATCAGCGGGCGAAGCTGTGCTTCCGAAACGAAAAGCGAGGTCTCCACATCCACAGGGATCTCCTTGCAGTAGGCGTCGATGAACGTGCGCAGAAAGCGGGCCTGCGCCAGGGGTTCGCCGCCGGAGAAGGTGATGCCGCCGCCGCTGAAGCGGTAGTAGGGGATGTCGTTTTCGAGGCACTGGTACAGGGCTTTCGCGGTCAGTGTCTGAAAGTCATCGCCGAAGCGTGTTTCGGGATTGCAGCACCAGAAGCAGTTCAGCGGGCAGCCCTGCAGAAAGATGAGGCTGCGGACACCCTGTCCGTCCGAGCGGATGCGCAGGCGCGTGATGGAATTGACGCGGACAGAGCCCGCGGTGATCGGTTTCAGGTCAAACATAAATCATGCATACTTCGTTCTGTCAGGTTTGGAGCTTGTCTTTTTTATGATAGCACAGAAACCGCTGCGCAACAAGAGCTTCCTGCATGGCGGTTTGCGGTTGACACATCGCCATAAAACGAATATAGTCAACTTAGGAGCATCATTCATATTTCGCATCATGGAGGTAATGTTATGAAGGAATTTATCACCGATCCCGCTACTGTCTTTGATTTTCTGCCTGCCGACTTTGTGCCCTTCCGCGACCGAGAGGTCTGCGAGCGTGTCCGCAAAATGAGCGGCAAGGAGCTGGAGCAGAGAGAGCCGTGGTGGCATCCCGAATTTGATGTCAAGGTCATGATGAATCCCCATCCCGTGCTGATCGCCACGCTGTTCAGCCGTCTGAAGGCCGCCTCCGAGGCAGGGAAAACCTTCACCATGATCCTGGGCAACCCCGAACCCGACACCTATATCCCGCTGGCGCAGCTCATCAACTACTTCCAGGTGGACTGCTCCAAGGTGCATATCTTCGCCGAGGACGAATGGGCTGACCAGGACGGCAATATTGCCCCCATCACCTATGAGGCGGGTTTTGTCCATTCCATGATCAAGTATCTGGTCATGCAGATCGATCCCAAACTGCGGATGCCCATGGAAAACGTGCATTTCCCCACCAACGCGAATATCAACGACTATTCCAAGATCATCAACGATATCTCCGAAGGCGGCGCCGATATCATCTCCACCTCTCCCGGCTGGACGGGTCATGTTGCCTTCGTCGATCCCATCCCCGAATTCATCGGCAGCGGTGATATCGAGGAATGGCTGAACCAGCCTGCCAAGCTGGTCAAGCTGCACCCCATGACCATTCTGCAGAATTCCCTCAACGGCACCTTCGGCCAGTCCGGTGACATTGCCAATGTGCCTCCCATGGCCGCCACCATCGGCCCCATCGATGTCATGCGCGCCAAGGAAAGAATTGAAGTTCATGCCCTTGCCACCTGCGGCACCTTCTCCAGCTGGCAGAGAATGACCTCCCGCCTGGTCACCCACGGCCCTGTCACGCCTTATGTGCCTTCTTCCATGCTGCAGACCAGGAAAACGCAGGTCTATATCTCTGAGGAACTGGCTGCGCCCTTTGCCTGCTGGGAAAAGGTGGGCTACTGATCCCGCGGAGGAGCAGCGCTATGAATAATCTGAACGTTGGCTATGCAAGGGTGAATATCAACCCGATGCTGGGCATCGGTGTGGCGGGTTATTTTGTCCCGCGGTATGCCAGCGGCATTCTCGATGATCTCGAGGCTTCCGCACTGGCATTCTCCTGCGGGGAAACTCCCGTTCTGCTGATCAGTGTGGACAGCTGCGGTATGAGGAAGCAGGTCGCCGATGTATTCCGCGACAGGATCGCGGCGGCTTCGGGAGTTTCGCGGGAGCGGATCTTCCTTGCCGCCACCCATACCCACACCGGCCCGATGGTCACGCCCAGCGGCGCCTTCCCCGTGGATGAAGACAAGATCGAACGTTATGCGGAGTTTCTGGGTCAGCGGCTGGCAGATGCCGCCGTGATGGCGCTGAAGGATCTGCGGCCTGCCCGCATGGGCTTTATTACCGGTTGGGCGCCGGAGCGCGTGGCCTACATCCGCCGCTACCGTATGAAGGACGGCAGCGTTATGACCTGTCCGCCCGTGGACGATCCGAACATCGACCATCCGCTGGGCGAGCTGGATCAGCGGGTCCATGTCCTGCGGTTTGACCGTGAGGGCGCCGAGGGCATCGTGCTGATGAACTACGGCCTGCATGCCGATACCATCAACAGCGATATGATCTCGCCCGACTGGCCGGGCTGGACGAGAAGAACGCTGGAGACCGTACTGGGCGTAAAGTGCGTCTGCGTGATCGGCGCGGAGGGCGATGTGGGCAGCACCAATGTCCACCCCAAGGGCGGCGATATGAACGATACGGAGATCAGCTTTGACAACGAGATGAAGAGTCCCGGCATGGCGCGGTTCGTCGGCAGAGCGCTGGCGGGTACCGTCCTGCAGGTCTATGACAAGGCGGAATTCATCGATGTGGAAACGCTGGATCTTCAAAGCCGCACGGTGCGCGTGGCGGCCAACCGCCCGAAGCCGGAGGAAATGCCGCTGGCGAAAAAGTATAAGGCGCTGCATGATGCGGGCCGCGACTGCGACATTCCCTATACCGCCATGGAACTGACCACCGTGGTGGCGGAGGCATCCAGAATGTGCCGGCTGGAACACGGCCCCGATGAATTCCTGCTGGAACTGACCGGTCTGCGGTTGGGTGAGGTGGCCTTCCTCGGCATTCCCGGCGAGCCGTTTACGGAGATCGGCGTCCGCATCAAGGATACGGAAGGCTGGAAGATGATCCTGCCGTGCTGTCTGGTCAACGGCAGCCAGGGCTATTTCCCCTCCCGCGAGGCCTTCGGGGAAGGCGGCTACGAAGCCCGCAGCTCCAACTTCCGCCCCGAGGTGGCAGACGTCATCGTGGACGGCGCCAAAGCGCTGCTCCGCGAACTGAAAGAAAGAGAACGCATCTGCCAAGGGCATGCATGAATACTCTGCATCGTAGGGCGGGGGCTTGCTCCCGCCGAAACGACACCCCGGATATGGAACCGTGTTGTCTCTGAAGGATCATAAACAAATCGGAATTTGAGGAAGGATCGTATTTGTATGAAAAAACAACTGCAAGGGATCGCGATCATCCTGGTCGGCATTCTCCTAATGATTGGATTTGGAAATAGGCCTGTCTTTGATTTCAGCTTCAGATGGTCTGCGATTTTTATGATCGTTGGTATTGCAGGCGCTGTAATGACATTTTTGCCCGATAAAAAGTGACCTGATTTGAATAATTCAAATAATTGCCGCAGTACCGATCATCGGTGCTGCGGCAGTTTATTATTTGCAGGGGGAGCGAGTCCTCGTTCTGCGATAGGATTGTATGTTTGTCAGCCCTGCGCTTCCTTCACCAACGCGCTGAAGGCGGCAATGTCTTCCTCGCCCGCGATCTTGATGTTGTTGATGCTGCTTTCAATAAAATGGAGCTTGTAGCCGAGATGATAGAGCAGCATCGTACAGCAGGATTCGATCAGCGTGTGCTGCCGCGCTGCCGCCAGATCAAAGGCCTCCCGGATCAGGGAGAGGCGATGCGCTTCGGGAGACTGCACGGCGATGATGCTGTTCCGATCCATGTATTCCGGCTGCTCGCCCACGGTACGGAACTGCACATAGTCCCGCATGGAGTGGCACATGGTGGCGCTGCCGGTCTCCGCACAGGAGCGCAGCAGCACGGAGATCGTTTCCGCGCTGACCTGCGGGCGGGTCGCCTCCTGAATGATCAGAATATCGTCCGCATTACGGGACGGGGAAATATAGTCGAAGGCGTTTTTCAGCGAAGCGGTGCCGCTGGGGCCTGCGGGGATCAAGGCCTTCAGCTTGGTGATCCCGTACTGGTCGGCATAAGCCCGCACGATGTTCTCCCAGCCTTTCAGACAGACCACATAAAGCTCATCCACGGAAGGATGGCTCTGGTAGGCCTCCATGCAGTAGACAAGGATGGGCTTTCCGCGGACATGGACAAACTGGCCGGGACTGTTCTGGCGGTTCATGCCGCTGCTGCCGCCCGCCAGGATCACCGCGATGTGCCGTACGGCGCGGGACTTCGGCAGCGCTGTTTCCGTCTGCTGTTCCTGCGGCCGGACTGTGGGAGAAGCGATCAGCGCTTCCACAGAGGTGCTCAGCACGGCAGCGAACTTCTGCAGCTTTTTCTGCGATACATCGTTTTCTCCGGATTCGATTTTGGCAATGGTGGAGCGGGTACGGTAACCCATGGCATCGGCAAGCTCCTGCTGCGACATCCGCAGCTCCAGCCGCCGCTTTTTGATGTTCAGACCGACAGACATGGCGGATCCCTCCTTTTGTATGAGTATTATAAATCAACATTTGGTGATTATCAAGGAAAAATACGTGATTCTTGTGATTTTGATTGACAGGAAGGTGATTATTTGTATAATGTACGGAGAAAACGATGGTTTTCCCGTTAATCAAACAAACTGCGCAAATCTGAAAGGGGTTTCCAAATGAAAGCTTGTATTTTTAATTCCGGTCTCGGCAACCGCATGGGTGATTTTACCAAGAATAACCATAAGTCCATGGCCCGTCTGAAGGACGGCGAGACCGTCTTCCACCGTCAGATCCGTCTGCTGGCTGCCGAGGGCGTGAAGGACTTCCTCGTCACCACCGGTCCCTTCGAGGATCAGCTCAAGGCGGAAGCCGCTGATTTCCCGGAACTGAACTTTACCTTTGTCCGCAACGATATTTATGACAAGACCAATTATATCTACTCCATGTATCTGGCAAGAGAGCACATGAACGACGATATGATCTATCTGCACGGCGATCTGGTCTTCAACCGCAAGCTCGTCCATGACGTGCTGAACAGCGAAGAAAAGAACACCGCCACCGTCAACTTCAAGAAGGCGCTGCCCGAAAAGGATTTCAAGGGCAGAGTCAGGGACGGCAAGGTCGTCGAGGTCTCCATCCATATCTTTGATGAGGACTGTTTTGCCTTCCAGCCCTTCTACAAGCTGGAGAAGGCCACGGCTTCCGCATGGATCGGCAAGGTCGTGGAGTTCATCCACAAGGACGAGAAGAAGTGCTATGCAGAAAATGCCCTCAACGAGATCTTCCCCGCGCTGAATGTCCGCGCTTTCTCCTATGAAGGCTACTACATCGACGAGATCGACAATCTGGACGACTATGCCCGCGTGACCGCCGACATCCTGCCCTTTGATGAAGCGGACAGCAAGCTGTTTGGCTGATTCCCCCCGATAAAGGAGAAATTCTGTGAATTCCAATACTTACGGCTACAATAAGGCCGATTATGCCAAGTTCAAAAGCTTTGCGTGGAAGATGCTGCTCAGCTTCGGCCTGACGTATATGTTCTTCTACAACGGCCGTCAGAACATCAACCTCGTGATGACGCAGATGGCGGAAGGCCTCGGCTCCACCACGGCCGCCATGGGCGTTGTGTCCTCGGCGCTGTTCTGGTGCTATGCCTTCGGTCAGCTGGTCAACGGCCGCCTCGGCGCGTTCTTCGGCTATAAGCGCTATATGATGTTCGGCGTAGCGGCATCTGCTATTCTGAATGTCATCATTTCCTTCCAGCATTCGATCCCCGTGATCGCCATCCTGTGGGGCCTCAACGGCTTCTGCCAGTCCATGGTCTGGTCCAACGGTCTCGGTGTGCTGAATAAGTGGTGGCCGAAGAAGGAACGCGGCTTTGCCTCCGGTCTGGCCACGGCGTTTTCCGGTGTGGCACAGGTCGTCACCTATCTGACGATCCTCCTCTGCATGGAACTGAACCCCGAATGGGGCTGGCGCGCCGGCTTCCGCTATCCCATGATCCCCATGGTGCTGATGCTCATCGCCTTTGCGATGCTCTTTAAGGAAAAGCCCGAGGACGTCGGCCTGCAGCCCTTTGAGGAAGAAGACAAGGCAGCCGCTGCCCGCGATGCCGCGCTGAGCGCCGAGATCGAAAAGAAGGGCTTCCTCTATCCCTACAAGGTTCTCTCCAGCGAGCCCAAAGTCATCGTGTTCTGCCTCATCTCCGCCATCGCGGGTGTGGGCCGCTACGGTCTGCTGACATGGGTGCCTACTTACTTTACCGAATCCATGGGTCTTTCCATCAAGGCCGGCATTTTCAGCTCCATTCTGCTGCCTGCCGGTCAGGCCTGCGCCATGTTCGTCTTCCCGCTGATCACGGACAAGGTCTTTAAGGGCAAGCGGGAACCCATGCTGGCGCTGGCTTCTGTGGTCACCTTCTGCGGCATGATCTGCTTCCCCTTCATCAAAACGCAGATGCCCGCCTCTGTCATGCTGTTCGTGGTCGGCGTTTCCGGCATGGTAACAGGTGTCATCTGGGCGGTGGCAGGCGATATGGGCGGACGTGCCTTCTCCTCCACCGTAGTCGGTGTGCTGGACTGGGCGGTCTATATGGGCGCAGCAATCCAGGCCTCCGTATTCGGCTTCGTCAAGGATACCTTTGGCTGGCCCGCGATCTTTATTACCATCGGCTGCCTGTATATCATCATGCTCGTGCTGACGCTGGCTGCCCGTAAAATGAAGATGAAAAAGCTGTGATCCGAAAGGCCTCCGAAGCAGAACGCTCCGGAGGCCTTTTGCCGTTCCGGGCGGGAAGCAACTGTCTATTGAAAGCGTTTGCGAAATATGTTATAATAATTTGAACTGTGTACTGAAATATCCGAACAGACGAAGGAATTTTACCATGATCAAACGTTTTTTGAATGATATCAAAAAGTATTACCGCTTCTCGGTCGTGTCTGCGAAATCGCAGCTGAAATCGGAGGTCGCAGGCTCCTACCTCAACTGGATCTGGTGGGTGCTGGATCCGCTTTGCTTCATGCTGATCTATACCTTTATCTTCGGCTATGTGTTCAACAGCAAGGAGCAGTATTTCCCTGTGTATATTTTCATCGGTCTGACGATGTGGGATTTCTTCAATAAGAATCTGCAGGGCAGCGTCAAGCTGATCAAAAACAGCAAGTCCATCGTATCGAAGGTGTATTTCCCTAAATACGTGCTGCTGATGACCAAAATGTGGGTCAATCTGTTTAAGATGATGGTCTCCTTCGGAATCGTCGTGATCATGATGCTGCTGTTCCGCATTCCGATCTCGTGGAACATCCTGTTCTGCCTTCCCATCCTGCTGATTTTGATGCTTTTTACCTTTGGCTGCAGCTGCTTTTTGATGCATTACGGCGTCTATGTACAGGATCTTGCCAATGTGCTGGTGATCGTGCTGCGCATGGTGTTCTATCTGACGGGTATCTTCTACAATGTGGAAAAGCGGATCCCGCAGTGGGGTCCGGCGCTGAACCGCTATAACCCCGTGGCATTTCTGATCACCGGGATGCGGAAAAGTCTGATCTACGGAGAAACACCCGAATGGACGTTCCTGCTGCTGTGGCTGGGCGTCAGCCTGCTGCTGGTGGTTCTGGGTATCCGCAAGATCTATAAAGAAGAAAACAGCTATGTAAAGTCGATCTGACCGACGGTTGAGGAAAGATACTATGAGTGAATACGCGATTGAAGTCCGCGATCTTTGTATCCAGTACAGAGGTCTGAAGGCTTTTTCGATCAAACAGAATCTCTTTGGAAGAAAAGAGAAAAAAGCGGATGTGGTCGAGGCTGTCAAAAATCTGAGCTTTCAGGTAAAAAAAGGCGAGATCCTCGGCATCATCGGCAGAAACGGCAGCGGCAAATCCACCCTGCTTCGTGCGATCGCCGGCATCTTCTCGCCGAACAGCGGTTCGATCGATCTGCACGGTAATTCCGTGTCCCTGCTGGCCATCGGCGTGGGCTTCCAGAAGGAACTTTCCGGCAGAGAGAACATCATGCTCTCCGGGCTGCTGCTGGGCTTCACGGAAAAGCAGATCGTGGAGCATATGGAGGAGATCATTGAATTCTCCGAACTGGGCAAGTTTATCGATGCGCCGGTCAGAACCTATTCCAGCGGTATGTATTCCAAGCTGGCCTTTTCCATCACCGCTATTCTGGAATCGGATATCATGCTCATCGATGAGGTGCTGAGCGTGGGTGATACCCGCTTCAAAAAGAAGAGCTATAAGAAGATGAAAGAGCTCATCGCGGACAGGGACAGAACCGTCGTGATCGTGTCCCACGATCTGAAGGCAGTTTCCGATCTCTGCACAAGGATCCTTTGGATCAATGACGGTGAATTCGTGATGGAAGGCGAAACAAAACCCGTGCTGGCGGAATATGAAAAACGGATGGGCTGAGCACGAAGGACGGACAGAAGAGAAAACATATGGAGGAAATGAAAGTGGGCAATATCAAAGTATCGGTCATTGTTCCTGTTTATAATGTGGAAGACTACCTGCCCAGATGTCTGGATTCTTTGGTGAATCAAACGCTGCAGGAAATTGAGATCATTGTGGTCAACGACGGCTCTCCCGATAACTCGCAGGCGATCATTGACGATTACGCGGAACGGTATCCCGAAAAGATCCGCCCGTTTATCAAAGAAAACGGCGGTCTTTCCGATGCCAGAAACTTCGGCGTACAGTATGCGCGCGGTGAGTATATCGGCTTTGTGGACAGCGATGACTATGTGGACATCGATATGTATGAGCGGATGTGCAAAAAGGCGGATGACACGGGCGCGCAGGTCGTGGTCTGCCCGCTTTCCCATGAGTATTCGAACCGCACCCGCAAGACGTTCTATAACGAGATCGTATTCGGTAAGAGCGTCCGTCAAAGCCCGAAGCTGCTGGCCTATGCCAACTCCTTTGCGCACAACAAGATCTATCAGCGCGCGTTCTGGAATGAGCATCGGTTTGAATTCCCGCTGCGGCAGTGGTTTGAGGACAGCCATCTGATCTATAATGTCATGCTGCTGGCCAACAAGGTCGAACTGGTCAACTTCCCGTTTATGCACTATGTGCGTGACCGCGAGGAATCCATTACCAATCGCTTTGATATGCGCCTCTTTGATATCTTCAAGAGCGCCAACAGTATTATCACTTTCTACAAAGAGCAGGGCGCCTTTGAAGAACTCAGGGAAGAACTGGAGTACATCTGTCTTCGCCATGTGTTGGCACGTCTGCCCAATATGAGAAGATGTCCCGATCATGCGGAATCCCGCAGATTCGTTCGGGAAATGGTCGCACTGCTGGACGGCGCGTTCCCGGATTGGAGAAATAACCGTTATGTGGCGAAGAGACCGAAGTCTCTGCACGGAAGACTCTCTTCCATGGTGTACCGTTCGGAATTCCTGATGAATGTTTACGTCAGCGTTCCGAACTGGATGATCTCCTGCCTGCGCGGTGGGCTGCAGGGTCTTCGGAAGGCGAAAAAGCTGGCTGTGCATCTCATTCCCGGGCGGAAAAAGCGTCAGGAACGGAAGGCGGAGGAAAGCAAGAACCTCAAGCGCCGGTTTATTCAGAAGAACGGTATGGCTGTGCTGAACGAGGTGCAGACCATCCTGTCGGATATGGGGATCGTCAGCTTCGCGGACTTCGGCACCTGCCTGGGCCTTGTTCGGGAGGGTCAGCTGCTGGCGCATGACCTCGATATGGATGTGGGTGTCATTGCAACACCCGAACAGCGGGAACAGATCCGCATCGCGCTGGAGCAGCGCGGCTATAAGCTTTGGCGGCAGTACCGCTATCAGGAAAATCCCGTGGAGGAATCCTACCATTACCGCCGCGTGAAGATCGACCTGAACTTCTATGAGATGACAAAGGACTATGCACGCACATGGCTGTTCTATTCCAAGCCCGGTCATGTCTATGAAAACAGCTGGACAAGACACGTGGTGCAGATGACCTATTCGCCCATCAACGGCGTCAAATACGAGGAATTCGGCGGCTATCGGATCGCGCTGCCGGAGGATCCGGAACTGCTGATGGTCGAAAAGTACGGTCCCAGCTGGAGAATCCCCGATACCGGCTGGATCTACTGGCAGTCTCCTGCCGCGGAAATGCTCGAGGAAGTGGGCTATTTCAAGACGGTGAAGTATGACAGCTCGGTTTATGTGGACAAGGAAGCGGAATATGCCGAGCAGAATCAGGAACGGCTGGCTTTTATCCGTGAACTGCAGGAGAGCAAGCTGACCGTGCTGTCTGCCGTCAGACAGGCCTGCGAGACGCTGAATCTGCGCTATTATCTGGGCGAAGGTACGCTGCTGGGCGCAGTCCGTCATGGCGGGATGATCCCCTGGGATCAGAATATCAACCTCTGGATGCCCCGTTCCGACTGTGAAAAACTGCTGCGGGAAGGGCAGCAGGTGCTGGGCGAGGATTTTGTGATCCAACATGGCTGCGTAAATCCGAACTATTTTGTTCCCTACATCAAGATCCGTCATCGGGACAACTCGTTCTTCTGCGATAAGAAGCTGAGCAGGAAGACCGAAGATAACGGCCCCTGTATTGAGATTTATCCGCTGGACAGTGTGCCCGCAAAGGATCCCAAGCTGCTGAAAAAGCAGGTCGGGCGCTACCGCTTCTTCAAGGCTGCTCTGTACATGAAGCACCATAGCCGCCGCGTAAAGACGAAAAAGGACAAGCTCATCAAGCTGTACACCAAGCTGTATTCCGCGGAAACCCTGTACCGCCGCTTTATGGAAACTGCCACGATGTACAACGCGGAGGGAAATGAATACTACATCTGTTTGGAAAGCAAACACGGTGTGAACAAGCAGATCTTTGAAAAGGCTCTGTTTGAAAACACGCAGTATATCCGCTTCGAAGGCAGCGAGTATCCCGTTCCCGATCAGGCGGAATCGATCCTGCAGACGATCTACAATAATTACCTGCAGCCGACGCCCGCGTTTAAGCGTACGCTGAAATCGGACTATATCTGCCTCCGCCATCTGCCGGGTTCTGAGAATACGCAGCCGACTGCGTATGAAAAATGGCTGCTCGAGAATCGCGAGCTGCAGGAAAGCAAGCTGGCGGTGCTGTCCGCTGTCAGAGAGGCCTGCAAGGAACTGGAACTTCGGTATTGGCTGGGTGAAGGCACGCTGCTGGGTGCGTTCCGACAAGGAAAGATGATCCCCTGGGATCAGAACATCAATCTTTGGATGCTCCGCTCCGATTGCGAACGCTTCCTGAAGGAGGCAGACGCTGCCCTCGGGGAAGAATATGTCATCCAGCACGGCTCCGTGAATCCCGACTACTTTGTCCCCTACATCAAGGTGCGTCATCGGGACAACTCCGTGTTCCATGATAAGACGCTGGTGGAGAAAACGGAGAATAACGGCCCCTGCATTGAGATTTATCCGCTGGACAGCGTTCCCGCGCAGGATCCCAAGGCGTTGGAGCGGCAGAAGAAGCGGTACAGCTTCTTCAAGGCAGCCCTGTATTTCAAGCATAACAGCCGCCGGGTGAAAACGAAAAAAGACCGGCTGATCAAACTGTACAGCAAGCTGTACTCTGCGGAAACGCTGTACCGACGGTTTATCGAAAGCGCAACGCTGTACAATGCGCCGGAGAACGGATATTACATCTGTCTGGAGAGCAAGCACGGCATTCAAAAACAGATCTTTGAAAAGGCACTGTTTGAGAATACCTGCTATCTCGCCTTTGAGGGCAGCGAGCATCCTGTTCCCGATCAGACTGAAACGGTTCTTCGGAAGATCTATCAGGACGATCTGCAGCCTACGCCTGCGTATAAGCAGTCGATGAAGTCAAACTTTGTCCGCACCTGCGCGCAGGACAATTCGGAAGAATTGGACGCAACTGCGGAGGAGGAAGAGACTGCGGAAGAGATCTGATCTCCGATTTTATTCTGACCCGGCAAAATGGTATGCAGCTGCTTTTCAGCGGCTGCATACGTTTGTCCCGGTTTCGGCAGCGCGGCGGGGTGAAAGACCTCACTGCTTGAATACCTCCCACTATTGTGGTATGGTAGTTACAATCCTATGAGATCCCGTCGCTGTTTCTGCGGAATCAAGCGCTGCAGGGGATCGTTGAGTCTGATCTGAGGAGGTGTCCGATTGGCGCAAATCAAAGTTTCTGTGATCGTTCCTGTTTACAATGTGGAACAGTATCTGTCCCGCTGCCTGGACTCGCTGGTAAATCAGACGCTGGAGGAAATCGAGATCCTTGTGGTCAATGACGGCTCTCCGGATCGGTCGCAGGAGATCGTTGACCGCTATCGGGAACGTTATCCGGAGAAGATCCGTCCGTTTATCAAGGGAAACGGCGGCCTTTCCGATGCGCGGAATTTCGGCATCGAACGGGCAAACGGTGAGTATCTGGCCTTCGTGGACAGTGATGACTATGTCGATATCGATATGTTCGAAAAGCTCTATGCCCGTGCAAAGGAAACGGATGCGGATGTGGTGTGCTGTCCCTTCGTCTATGACTACGGGACCGTTCAGAAAAAACGGTTTTTCTCCGGGAAGGAGCATCTCTTCGGTCATCCTGCTGCGGAATCGCCGGAGATGCTGAAACAGGCGAATTCCTATGCGTGGAACAAGATCTACCGCCGCAGCTTTTGGCAGCGCGGCAATTACCGCTTCCCCAAGGGGCAGTGGTTTGAGGACAGCGCGCTGATCTACGGCCTGCTGCTGGATGCGGATCGGATCGAATGCGTCAATATCCCGTTTTATCACTACGTCAAAAATCGGGAAGACTCCATTACCAATCGCGTGGATCCCCATATCTATGATATTTTCAAATCCTGCGAGAGCATGATCGCGGCTTTCCGTGCAAAATATGCGGAGCATGAGGCACTGCGGGAAACTGTGACGGATCTTTGCGTGATGCACATTTTTGCCCGTGTACGGGAGCTGACCCGTGCCAAAGACCGAAAGTTGGCGAGGAATTTCCTGCGGGATGCCTATCGGTTTTTGAATGAAAAGCTTCCCGACTGGAAGACCTGTGCTGCGGTCAGCCCGCAGAAGGGTGACCCCCTTGACAAGCGGCTTTATAAGCTGGTTTGCCGCCATCGGACATTGACGATGCTTGGTTTCTCTGTTCCTTCCGGCCTGCGGAAGCAGCTGATGCAGCTGCCGCAGCTGGCAAAACGGATCGTGAAAAAGCTGCGATCCATGTGTCGGCGCCTGCTGTGCAAAGAACCCTCGCATGATGAAACACTGCGGCGGTTGGTACAGAGGGACGGAATCTCTATGATCGTATCGATCCAGCAGCTCCTTCGGGAACTGGGACTGGTATCCTTTGCGGATTTCGGTACGCTGCTGGGTCTGGTGCGGGAAGGGAAGCTGCTGGAGCATGACAAGGACATCGACATCGGTGTTGTGCCGAACGATGCCTCCGATCTGCCGCGGCTGCGGGTCGCCATGGAACGGCACGGCTTTACGCTCTGGAGGCGGTATTGCCTTGGAGAACAGATCGTCGAGGAATCCTATAAGCGGAAGGATCTCAAGGTGGATCTGAACTATTACCGAATGGAAGAGAACTGCGCAAAAACATGGCTGTTCTACCGAAAGCCCGGTTTCCGCTATGAGAAGAGCGAGCAGCGGCATGTGGTGGAGATGACCTATTCCCCCATTCGGGAAATGACGTCTGTGAAGGCAGCAGGGAAAACAGTTGTGATCCCTGCCAATGCGGAATGCCTGCTGGAGGAAAAGTACGGCGCCGCATGGAAGAAGCCGGATCGGGAGTGGATCTACTGGAAGTCGCCTGCGGCGAGACCGATCGAAGCGCAGGGGCATTTTGTCCTGTTTGAATATGAAAGCGATATCCCCGCAGACCGGGCATGGCAGGCGTGGACAGAACAAAACGCACCGAATGAACCATAACCGTCAGAGGGCTTTGGAGCAGACAGAATCCCGGAGATGCATATGAAAAAGAAAATCGTCTTCTTTTTACGCAACGTTGCCAAAAATTTCATACAGCAGTGGATCCTGCCTGCGGCCTATGAGCTGGAGCGGCTGCGGTATCGGGGCGAGAAGACGCTCTATGTCTTTGCTGATGCCCACCATACCTCGCTGCCCTTCAGCCTGCAGGCCATGCACGATCGTGTGCGGCGTTTGGGAATCGAGCCGGTATGCCATTTTTATGATTATACCCACGAGGGCGCAGTTCGAAGCCTGATCCACGCGATCCAATTTATGAAGCTGCGGGCGCGGGCGAAATACATCTTTATCTGCGATACCTTCCTCCCTGTCTCTTCCGGCAGGCGGGATCCCGAAACGGCCATCGTGCAGCTCTGCCATTTTTCCGGTCCGTTCAAAAAGATCGGCTATGCCACGGAGGATGACGTGCCTGCCTATTATAAAGGCAATGTATTCCGCAACTATGATCTGGTCACGGCGTCTTCGGAACTGTATGTCCCGCTGCTGACGGAGGCCATGCGGCAGGCGGAGGGCATCGTGCAGCCCCTGGGTGTCAGCCGTTCCGATGTCTATTTTGACAGCGGTTGGGTCGAAGGCTGCAGAACACGTTTTTATGAACAGTATCCCGATGCCGCGGGGAAAAAGATCCTGCTGTGGGCGCCTACCTTCCGCGGAAAGGCGGTGGCGCCGGACGCGCTGGATAACGGAAGGCTGCTCCGTTTGCAGGAGGAACTGGGGGAGGACTGGCTGGTGCTGATCAGACATCATCCCCATGATGACGCGGTGGCGGCAGATCCCCGCCAGCGATCCAACTGCAGCATTCCGACAGAGCAGCTGCTTCCCGTTGTGGATCTTCTGATCACGGATTATTCCACCACAGTGCTGGATTACCTGACCTTTGATAAGCCTTTCCTGCTCTACGCGCCGGATCTGGATGCGTATGAGAAGACCCGCGGATTCTTCGTGGATTACCGCAGCATCACGCGGAATCTGGTGGAGGATCCCGCGAAGCTGGGCGAAACCGCTGCCCGCGTCTATCGGGAATGGGAAAGCGGTGACCGCGAGGAGATCCGCCGCTGCAGAGAACGGTTCGCAAAAGCCTGTGACGGCCATGCCACGGAGCGGATCCTTCGGTATCTGGATGCCTGTTCGGAACAGAAATGACAGAAAACGCATCCATTCCGCAAAATCACACTATCCAACCGCGGGAATTTGTGATACTATCAGAAAAACCAATCAAAAACCCCGGAGGTTTCCCCATATGAATCTTGTTTGTCTTGATCTGGAAGGCATGCTGATCCCTGAGATCTGGATCGCCTTTGCAGAGGAATCCGGCATTCCCGAACTGCGCCGCACGACCGCGATGAGCCGGACTATCAGAAGCTGATGCGCTTCCGCATGAAGATCCTGAAGGAGCATGGCCTCGGCATCCGTGAGATCCAGCAGACCATTGCCAAGATCGATCCCATGCCCGGTGCGGTGGAGTTCCTCGATGAGCTTCGCGCCACCTGCCAGACCATCATCCTCAGCGATACCTTTATGGAATTCGCCACGCCCATGCTGCCCAAGCTGCACTATCCCACCCTCTTCTGCCACAATCTGGAGATCGCGGAGAACGGTGAAGTTGTCGGCGTGAAAATGCGCAAGGACGGCAGCAAGCTGGAGACCGTCCGCGCCATGCAGTCCATCGGCTTTGATACCATCGCCTTTGGCGACAGCTTCAATGACCTGGGCATGATCCGCGCCAGCAAGAAGGGCTTCCTCTTCCGCACCACAGAGCAGATCAAAAAGGATTATCCCGAGATCCCTGCCTTTGAGAGCTATGATGATCTGATGGCCGCCATCAAAGATGCGCTCAAATAAATCAGTAACCGCCGTGTCGGCAAGACACGGCGGTTTTTGGTTCTCGGAATATGCTTGGGAAGAATGTTGAAACAAAAAATATTCTGTGTTAAACTAAATAATAAAATCGAAAGGGGCTGTGCTGCATGGCAAGAGTATCCACCAAAGCCAATAAGAATGCCTATCAGACCACGCGGGAGGCGCTGCAGCTGACGCGGGAAACGGCTTCCGAACTGCTGGAATCCATCACACCGGAACGGATCGAAAAAATCGAGCATGAACGCTCGCTGCCGCATCCCGATGAGGTGCTGGTCATGGCGGAGAAGTATAGGAAGCCGGAACTCTGCAATTATTATTGCGCGCGGCAATGCCCCATCGGGCAGCAGTATGTTCCGGAGATCCAGGTGAAGGAGCTTTCACAGATCGTGCTGGAGATGCTGGCCTCTCTCAATTCCATGCACCGCAGGCAGGAACGGCTGATCGAGATCACGGCCGACGGAAGGATCTCGGGCGATGAACTGAATGACTTTATCTTCATTCAGGAGGAACTGGAGCGGATCTCCGTCACGGTGGAAACGCTGCAGCTCTGGTCGGAACGGATGCTGGCGGACGGTATCATCGATGCGGAGCAATACCGCGCCTGCAAGGAAAAACGGGAATCCAATTTGCTGCAAAAGGAGAAATAACGGGGGCTAATTTGCTGCGGCGGTTCTTTATTCCGCAGCGCGCCTGCCGTATAATGAGCATACAGCAAACAAATTGCGAAACCGCCGCGGGAACTGCCCGCGCGCAGAAAGAAAGGAGCATGAAAATGGAATATGCAATTGCCGGTATCGTTTTGGCTGCGGTGATCCTGATCATTTGCAGCGGCTATGTCAAGGCACCCCCGGATACAGCCTTTATCATCTCCGGCTTCCGGAAGCCCCGGATCCTCATCGGTAAGGCCGGTGTCCGTATCCCGTTCCTGGAGCGGCTCGATAAGCTGTCGTTAAAGATGTTCTCCGTGGACGTCAAAACGACGGACTTTGTACCCAATGCGGAATATATCAATGTCAAGGTGGACGCCACCGTGAAGATCCGCATCGGTCAGAGTCAGGAAATGATGACCCTTGCCTCCAAGTTCTTCCTCAATGAGAATGAGAGCATGATCATCAGCCGCGTGCAGGATACGCTGGAAGGCAATATGCGTGAGATCGTGGGTCAGATGCGGCTGGAGGA
>JAFSHY010000006.1 GCA_017440065.1 Oscillospiraceae bacterium
GAAAGCTGCCGCAGCACCGCGTCCCGCACCTGCAGCTTGACCGCCTGATCCTCCGCGGAATCCGACGCCGCCAGCACATGGATGCGGATCAGCTTTGAGGCAAGCGTCTGCTGCCGCAGTACCGTTCCCGCGAGAAACAGCCAGCAAAGCGTAACCAAAACCAGATAAGTACAACATTTTTTCATAATAAAATCACCGCCTATACGGAAAGTATAGACGGTGATCTTCAGTTTTAATCAGTCTTCGTCGATATGGTTGGTAGCGAGGAAGGTCTCGGGATACTTCTTGGAGAGCTTTTCGCAGGCCTTGAAGGCATCGTCGGGACTTTCAAACAGACCAAACACGGCAGAACCGGAACCGGTCATCATCGCATTGAGCGCACCGTACTGCTTCATCTGCTGCTTGATCTTGGCGATCTCAGGCTCCTGACGCACAGCCAAAGGCTCAAAGACATTATAGAGGTTCTTGGCGATCTGCTGCACATTGTGGTTGCGGATGCCGTTCACCAGCTTCTTCGTATCGCTGCAGGGAGGAATGCCGTCCCGATCCAGCAGGTCGTACATCTCCTTGGTGGAGAGAGAGGCTTCGGGCTTGCAGATCACATAGAACAGCTGCGGGTCATGGAGGATCGGGAACAGCTTATCGCCCCGTTCTTCCGTAATGGCGGTACCGCCGAGGATGCAGAACGGCACATCACTGCCCACTTTGGCGCCGAGAAGACAAAGCTCATCAAGGGAAAGGGGCTTGCCGTAGTAGACATCCAGTGCGCGGAGCAGCGCTGCCGCATCGGTGCTGCCGCCTGCCATACCTGCGCCCATGGGGATACGCTTGAGGATGTGGACGGTCAGACCGTTCGGATCGATATGGGTCTTTTGGAAGAACAGCTCAGCCGCCTTCCAGCAGATGTTCTCCTCGTTGCGGGGCACATCGTCACGGTCGGAATCGATGAGCCAGGGCTCACCCGTGCCCACGATGATCTCCATATCGTCCCGCAGAGAGATGGTCTGCATGACGGATTCAATATTGTGATAGCCATCCTCGCGTTTGCCGAGGACATTCAGATAAAGATTCAGCTTGGCATAGCCGCTGGCATAAATTGCAGTCACTTGATCTTTCTTCCTTCCAGATAATAGCGTTTTTCTCTTGCGTGACCCATAGAGAAGGTCTTTCTGGGCAGTACGCCGTCGGCAATGACGCCGCGGAAGAGCTGGCTCTTTTCCATACCGGGCAGCAGGATTCCGATGGCATTTTCCTGATCGGCCAGACGGATCAGCTCGTCATCGTCGTGGATATAGTCGATCTCGCCCTCATGTTCGGCAAGATAGGCATCGAGGAAGCTCTGCAGCACACCGACCGCCAGCTCGCTCTTGGCACGGTCGAGGGTGACAGTGCCGGATTCCTTGCCGATGTACCAGGTGACGGGATAGCCGCCTTCGGCACAGGCTTCGGCTTCCAGTGCGGCCAGCAAAGCGCGGGCATCGGTATTGACCACAACGCGGTGGATGGGCTCAAAGACCTGGGCGGGATCATGGATGTTTTCCAGTTCCACCAGCGCGAAGCGGGCGGGATGGGCAGAGAGGTCGGCATCGGGGTTAGCGGCCTTCAGTTCCTCATAGCAGGACTTGGCGGTGGCCAGAGAGTGGTTGCCGTCGCCCACGGCGAAGACCATGGGAACACCGGGCAGACCGACGTACTTCTCGCCCACGGCAGCGGAATACTGCGTCAGTGCGGCATTGAACTGCTCCACGGCTTCGCCGCTGACCAGCCAGCCGGTGATATGGCCGCCGTCTTCCATGAGGTCAAAGTCATAGAGCTTCTTGAGGGAATCCTTTTTGGCTGCCACGGGCTCGATCAGCACACAGTCGTGGTCATCGCAGAGCATGAGGATATGGGGCAGCTCGATGGGGGCGTTGCGGCGGACGCGCTGACGGGGCGGGATACGCTCCACCACGGTGCGTTCCGTGGCACGGATTTTGGATTCGGAGCCTGCGGAATACTCATAGGCGTCCAGATCGACCATACCCACAAGGCCCTTGCGGATCGTGCCGTTTTCCAGCGTGCGTTCCACATAGACATAGCTGTTTTCATAGGTCTCAAAGACATCTTCCGCCATATACTTCGCCATGGTCTCATTGATGATGGCAGTATGGGCAGCTTCCTGCGCAGTACCGAGTTCGGCTTCGGGCAGGATCAGATTGATGGTGGAGGGAGCATCGCCGGCAGTGGCACGGACACGATCCCAGTAAGCCTGATCGGAGGTAAACTGGTCGCAGGCAATGACGGCCCATTTTTCCATTTCCTTGGTCTTGGGCAGCAGGATATCAGCAGGTAAAAAAGCGTTCATAAAGTTCAAACCTTTCTTCCGTAATAATCTACGGGATTATTATACTACAGATTACCAGCTTTGCAAAGAGATACTTTTCCGCATAATTTGATCGGCGGCGGACAAACTATGCCCGTGAATTTTATCCGGAGGTGTTTATAACATGGATACACTCGCATTGCTGCTGGCCATCATCGGCGCGGTCAACTGGGGTCTTGTGGGCTTCTTCCGCTTCGATCTTGTGGCATGGATCTTCGGCGGTCAGACCGCCATGCTCAGCCGCATCATCTTCGCGCTGGTCGGTCTGGCCGGTCTTTGGTGCGTCACGCTCCTGTTCCGCAAGGGCCAGGATGCCCGAACCGAACACGCGTAAAAGAATACCGGAGCGGACTGCGCTCCGGTATTTTTCTTATGCTTCATCAGGCTGCTGGCCGTCATGCGCTGCCCAGCGGCATTCGGAAAGTTCAAAATCCGTGAACACCGCGGTAAAGGAGGAGTCTTCAGGACTGCAGGCGTAGACGCCGAAACGGATCGCGCCGCCGCCTTCCCAAAGATGACAGACCCGCATCTGACGGAAGGCTCTGCCGTCCTCCGAGCATTCCACGCAATAGTCATCCTCCCGTCTGCTGAGGCGGTACCACATGGCATGAACCGATGCGGGAACCTCCTGCGTGGCCCAGTCGGAATAGCCGTGGTTCGTGACCACGCTGCCCAGATGGCCGATCTGCTCCGTTTCCTTTTCCACGGATGCCTTCAGCCAGTTTTCGCTGTCCAGATACAGGGCGATGCCGCACTGATCAAATCTGCCGCGGTAGGAAAACGTGGCCTTGACGGTAAAGGAGAAGAATTTCTCCTCCGTCTGCATCTGAAACACCGGGGCATTGTCATTGCGGAAATGATAATAGGTGCGCTGCCACAGGTCGGTATGCGGCTGCGTGACGACCTCCAGCCGTCCCTCCCCGATCTGAAATTCGGCAGGCTGTCTTGTCCATACAAACTTCGAAAGCTCCATCTCTTC
>JAFSHY010000060.1 GCA_017440065.1 Oscillospiraceae bacterium
CGGCACCGGCACCGGCAGCGGAACAGGCACCGGCACCGGCAGCTATACGCCTCCCGCGGGTTCTGCTTCCTTCATTTATCCCTGCGCGTTCTCGTACATTTCCAGCCCTTACGGCAACCGTACCCATCCCATCACCGGTGAAAGCCATTTCCACGGCGGTGTTGACTTTGCTGCGGGACAGGGCACCCCGGTTTATGCCACTGCCTCCGGCACGGTTTCCGTCGCCGCCTTTAACCAGTGGAACGGAAACTACGTCACCATTGCCCACAGCGGCGGATATTCCAGTATGTACCTGCATCTGCTTTCGATCTCCGTATCCGCGGGAAGCTATGTTTCTCAGGGTCAGCTGATCGGCTATGTCGGCTCCACCGGATCTTCCACCGGTCCGCATCTGGATTTCCGTATCCTGTACTACGGCGCTACCGTTAACCCCATGGATTATCTGGGCTGACGGTTCCGCTCCATCCCCGTTAGGAGATTTTACTTATGAGAAACAGAAGTTCCTTTGTGAAGATCATGGCAGTCTCGCTGGCCGTTATCATGCTGGTGGGTCTGCTGGCGGGCACCCTGGCAATGTCTGTTCATGCCGCCTCCTCTGCCGAGATCCAGGAGATCATTGATCAGCTGGAAGAGCAGGCTGAGGAGATTGCGGCGGAGCAGGAGAGCCTTGCCGAGCAGATCGCCAATACCGATCAGCTGGAAGCCGACATGATCGAGCAGAAGGCGCTCATCGATCAGGAGATGACGCTCAAGCATCAGGAGATCGAAAATACCCTTGCCACCATCGAGCAGTATGAACTGCTGATCGCGGAAAAGGAAGCGGAGCTGGATCTGGCGGAAAACAACGAGGAAGATCTTTTCCTGCAGTACCGTGACCGCATCCGTTCCATGGAGGAATACGGCGCTGTGACCTACTGGTCGATTATTTTCAAGGCCAGCAGCTTCTCCGACCTTCTGGACCGCATGGATATGATTCAGGAGATCGCCCGCAGCGATATGGCCATGATGGCCGAACTGGAAGCCGCCTCCGAAGAGATCCGCAGTGCACAACTTGCGCTGGAAGAGGCGCAGGCGCTGGTCGAAGCGGAGTATGCCGCCCTTTCCGAGCAGGAAGCCGAACTGGCAGCCAAAAGTGCGGAAGCCCAGGCGCTGATCGACGGTTATGTGGAAGAGGGCGTTCTGCTGCAGGATATTTACGATCAGTATGAACTGCAGCAGGAAGCGGTTCTGATGGACCTTGCCGCCAATCAGGAGGCCTATGCGCAGGCACTGGCGGCGGAAGAAGCTGCCCGCATTGCCGCGGAGGAGGAAGCCCGCCGTCAGGCTGAAGAAGAAGCCAGACGGGAACAGGAGCGCCTCGAGCAGGAAAATCAGAATCAGCCGGGCGGTAATGAATCTGTCCCCGACGATCCCGATGACGGCAGCGACGAACCCACGCAGGATGAGACGCAGCAGGAACCGCAGCAGCCCGATCCTCCGCAGCAGCAGCCCACGCCGCCTGCGGCGGATCCCAATGCACCTCCGCTGCCCTCCAATGTCATCGCGGACAGCGCTGCTCCCGCAGGCATCGGCTTCATGTGTCCCTTGGGCGGATATGTTCTGACATCTCCTTTCGGATGGAGAATCCACCCCGTTTACGGTTATGATAAGTTCCACTACGGTGTGGACCTTGCCGCGGGTGAAGGCACACCCATCTATGCCGCGGCCGGCGGCACCGTCACGGTAGCCACCTTTGAAGCTTCGGCCGGCAACTACGTCATGATCAGCCACAGCGGCGGCTTTGCCACCTCTTATATGCACATGACGCACTACATCGTCAGCCCCGGTCAGTACGTTTCACAGGGACAGGTCATCGGTTATGTGGGTTCCACCGGTCTTTCCACCGGCGCCCATCTCCACTTTGCCGTGTATTATAACGGTAAATTTGTGAATCCTATGCTGTATCTGTAATAATCACTCACCCACAACCCATTCGGGTTGTGGGTATCCCATTGCCCGAAAGAAGGACATGATATGAAGAAACTTTGGATCACCCTTGGCGTCATCCTGCTGGTGGCGGTCAGCGCTGCCGCGGGCGGGTTTGCTGCCTATGCGAAGGCAAGTATGGTCTATGCCGAGCAGCTGGAAGCGGTCTATGACAGTAAGGTCACTTCCAAGACCGCAGAGGTACAGCAGTATGTGGATGCCTATTTCGTCGGTGAGTCGGAGGAAGCCGTGCTGGCGGATGCCGCCGCTTCCGCCATGATCGACGCCCTGAACGACGAATGGAGCTACTATATCCCCGCCGATTCCTATGGCCTTTACACGGAACAGATGAACAATGAGTATGTCGGCATCGGTGTGGTAATCACACAGACCGATGATCTCAGCGGTCTGACCGTGCAGGAAGTGACGGTCGGCAGCCCTGCGGAAGAGGCAGGTGTGCAGGTCTTCGATAAGATCGTTGCCGTGGAGGGGGATCCTGTGGTGGGCAAGAGTCTGGACGAGGTTCGTGACCTTGTGCGCGGGGAATCCGGAACGTTCGTGAATATCACCTTCCTTCGCGGAGAAGAGGAGGTCACCCTGACCGTGGAGCGCCGTCTGGTTGAGGCTGTGGTTGCCTCCGGAACCATGATGGACGGGAATATCGGCTATATTTCCATCACGAATTTTGACAGCAAGTGCGCCGATCAGACCATTGCCTGCATCGAATCGCTGGTGAATCAGGGGGCGGAAGCGCTGGTTTTTGACGTCCGCAACAATCCCGGCGGTTACAAGCAGGAACTGGTCAAGGTGCTGGACTACCTGCTTCCCGAGGGTGAACTCTTCCGCATGGTCAGCTCCACCGGGCAGGAGATGATCGACCGCTCCGGCCCGACTCATCTGGATATCCCCATGGCGGTGCTGGTCAACCTCGATTCCTATTCGGCTGCGGAATTCTTTGCCGCTGCCCTCCAGGAATACGATGCTGCCGAGATCGTCGGTTCCAAGACCTACGGCAAGGGCTATTACCAGCTGACCTATGAGCTTTCCGACGGCAGCGCCATCGTCATGTCCAGCGGCACGTATTATACCCCCTCGGGTGTCAGCCTTGCAGGCGTCGGCATCACGCCGGATATCGAACTGGAGCTGGACGAAGACTACTATCCGGATCTCTATTACCACCGTCTGGATCCCGAACTGGACAACCAGCTTCAGGCTGCGCTGGATCTGTTCCGCTGATGCGGTTTCCGTATTTCGGCCGATTTTTCGGATGAAACACAAGATATGGTAGGGAAGAAAATGGCCGTATTTTCGTTTGAAAACGAAAAAAACGTAAAATTCCCGCCGATAAGGCCCAAAAAACGGGCGATTTTCCCCGTCAGAAAAGAATGTGCTTGACATTTTGTGTTTCTTCGCTCTATAATCACACTCATGAATATCCGCCCGACGGATACGATCAAGTTTACCAGCATGGAAGGACTGTAAATCATGGCGAAAGAATATAAGCTGACTGTTATGCGTCTTAAGGAACTGGAAGACGAGCTCAAGTGGATGAAGACCATCCGCGAAAAGGAAGTTGCCGAGCTGATCAAGGAAGCCCGTTCCTTTGGTGACCTTTCCGAAAACAGTGAATATGACGAAGCAAAGAACGAGCAGGCAAAGCTGTACGGCCGTATTGCCGAGGTCGAAAACATTCTGGCGCATGCCGTTGTCATCGATGAGACCGAAGAAAACACCGGCCGCATCGGTCTGGGCTGCACCGTAAAGGTTCTTGATAAGGAAACCGGTGAGACCGAGTGCTACACCATCGTTGGTTCTCAGGAAGCTGATCCTGTTCTGGGCAAGATCTCCGACGACTCTCCCTTCGGCCGCGCTCTGGTCGGCAAGACGGAAGGCGATACCGCTGCCGTCGAAGCCCCTGTTGGCACCCTGTATTTTGAAGTTCTGTCTGTACAGAGATAATGACTGAAAGAGGCATAGAAAGGCTATGCCTCTTTCTGTGTATCGGGAGTTTACCCTATGGAAAAGATCACCAGCCGGCAGAATAAACTGCTGCAGCATGTGAAAAAATTGCAGACCTCCCGCAGCTACCGTTATCAGTGGGGGCAGTTCGTTGCCGACGGCACGAAGCTGCTTCAGGAAGCCGTCCGCTGGTATGACGGCCTGGAAACGGTCATTCTGCAGGAGGGGATCAACGCAGAGGTTCCGGAAAATGTCCGCTGCGTGGAGATTTCCGCGGATCTCATGAAGGCAGTCTCTGCCATGGAAGCGCCGCAGGGCGCTCTGTTCGTCTGCAAAATGCCGGAAAAGAAGCCCCTTTCCCTGCATGGCGGCTGCCTGATCCTCGATGGCATCCAGGATCCCGGCAACCTCGGCACGATCCTTCGTACCGCCGATGCGCTGGAGATCCCTGTGGTGCTGACGGAAGGCTGCGCCGACCCCTACGGGGAAAAGACGGTGCGCGCCTCCATGGGCGCTGTGTTCCGCACGCAGCCGCAGCAGGCCACGCGGGCAGAGGTGCTGGCTTATTGCCGTGAGCATCAGATCCCGCTGGCGGTCACCGCCCTTTCCGACATCGCAAAGGATATCCGGGATGCCGATGTGGGCGCCATGGCCGTGGTGATCGGCAGCGAAGGCAGAGGGGTCTGTGAAGAACTGATGAATGCGGCGGGCCATCAGCTGATCATTCCCATGAATGCCCGCTGCGAATCGCTGAACGCTGCGGTGGCGGCGACCATCGTCATGTGGCAGATGAAGCGGTAAAGGAGAAACGGAATGCGCTACTGGATCTGGATGACAACGCGGAAGGGGCTGACTCCCAGAGGCTGCCTCCGTGTTCTTGCGTCCTTTGGTGATCCCGAGGCGGCATTCCTCGCATCTGACGCGGAACTGGCAAAGGCCCGCGGTCTGACCGCAAAGGACCGTGCCGCACTGGCCGACCGCGACCTATCCCTTGCCCGCAGGATCGAAGCCGATTGCGTTGCCCGTTCCGTCGGTATTCTGACCATTCGCGATCCCCGTTATCCCGCGCTGCTCCGTCAGATCTCCGATCCGCCTGCAGTCCTGTATTACCTTGGAACACTGCCCGATTTTGATGAGTCCCTTACTCTGGGCGTTGTCGGTCAGAGAAAAGCCACGCAGAGCGGTGTTTCTGCCGCCTACCGCATGGGAAAGGAACTGAGCGAGGAAGGCTGCATCGTGGTATCCGGCTGCGCTGCGGGGATCGACTGCGCCGCTATGGAGGGCGCGCTGGCAGGCGGTTCGCCCGTGGTGGGTGTGCTGGGCTGCGGTGTGGATGTGGTCTATCCCGCCGAATCCCGCCATCTGTACCGTCAGATCCCGAAAAACGGCTGCCTGATCAGCGAATATCCTCCGGGTACGGCGCCCGACCGCTGGAATTTCCCTGCGCGCAACCGTATTCTCAGCGGTCTTTGCCGCGGTGTGGTGGTCGTGGAAGCGCCGCAGAAAAGCGGTTCTCTGAATACTGCCCGTCATGCGCTGGAGCAGGGCAGAGATGTATTCGCCATGCCCGGCAAGCCCGGTGACCCCAACTGCGCCGGCAGCAACGATCTGCTGCGGCAAGGCGCGTCCTTTGCGGAAAACGGCAGGGATGTCCTGGCGGACTACCGCTACCTCTTTCCGGAACGGCCGCGTCAGACCGAAAAGAGCGAGTCTTTTACCCGCTCCGATACTTATATAAATGGCAAAGAAGCAGCCCCGGAAGGCGCCGATATTTCGCCTTCCCGCAAAAGCTTCGACAAAAAAGACGTTGACAAGCGGAATATACCGCCTTATATTGACGTAAAAGAAGCCCCTGCCGGACTTTTGCCGGAGGAGGCCGCCATTCTGCAGTCCCTGCAGCGTGGCCCGATGCCCGTGGATCTGATCGTAAATGCCACGGGGATCCCTGCGCAGCGCATCCTTTCTTCGCTGACGATGCTGGAGATCAAAGGCTTGATCCTTCGGCTGCCCGGCGGCAGCTGCGCCCTGAAGAACAGATGATTCGGAGGAATCTACATGGCCCCTAAAAGCAGCCTTGTGATCGTGGAGTCGCCGTCCAAGGCGAAGACGATCGGCAAATACTTGGGTGACGGTTATCAGGTCAAGGCCTGTATGGGTCACCTGCGTGACCTGCCCAAAAGCACCATCGGTGTGGATATCGAAAACGATTTTGAGCCGGAATACATTCCCATCCGCGGCAAGGAAGCCGTGATCCGGGATCTCAAAAAGTCGGCGGACAGCAGCCCCGTCGTCTACCTTGCCACTGACCCGGACCGTGAGGGCGAGGCCATTTCGTGGCATCTCAAATATCTGTTGAACATCCCCGATGAGAAGGCGCAGCGCGTGACCTTCAATGAGATCACCCGAAAGGTGGTCACGGAATCCATTCAGAATCCCCGCGAGATCGACCAGGATTTGGTCGATGCCCAGCAGGCGCGCCGCCTTCTGGACCGCATCGTGGGCTATAAGATATCTCCCGTCATGTGGAAAAAGATCCGCAGAGGTCTTTCTGCCGGCCGTGTGCAGAGTGTTGCCACGCGCATGGTGGATGACCGTGACCGTGAGATCGGTCAGTTCCAACCGCAGGAATACTGGACGCTGGATACGCTGCTTCAGAATGCGGAAGGGGAGGCCTTCAAGGCCTCTTATCACGGCATCGGCGGCAAAAAGACGGAACTGAAGAGCGAAGATGACGTCCTCGCCGTGCAGAAAGCAGTGGAAAACGTACCGTTTACGGTCGCTTCCGTCAAACGCACCGGGAAGCAGCGTTCTCCCGCTCCTCCCTTTACGACTTCCACCCTGCAGCAGGATGCTTCCTATAAGCTCAATATGACCCCGCGCCGTACCATGTCCATCGCCCAGCAGCTCTATGAAGGCATCGAGCTTACCGGCGAAGGCGCCGTGGGTCTCATTACCTATATGCGTACCGACTCCCTTCGAATCAGCGCGGAAGCCCAGCGGGATGCCGCGTCCTTCATTGCCAAGCAGTACGGCAGCAATTATTGCCCCGAAAAGCCCCGTCAGTTTAAATCCAAGGGCAACGCGCAGGATGCGCACGAAGCCATCCGTCCCAGCAATGTGTTTCTGACTCCGGATAAGATCCGCGGAGATCTGACGCCCGATCAGTACCGCCTGTATTCCCTCATCTGGCACCGCTTCCTTGCCAGCCAGATGGAGAATGCTGTCTATGACAATCTTGCCGTGGTGATCGAAGCGGGCGAACACGGCTTCCGTGCCAGCGCAAGCAAGCTGAAATTCCCCGGTTATCTTGCTGCCTATGATGATAACAGAGAGGATGCCGCTCCCGAAGCCAAAAAGACGCTGCCCGAACTGCGGGAAGGCGAAAATGTGGCGCTCAAGGGCTTTGAGCCTGCCCAGCATTTCACCCAGCCTCCCGCTCACTATACGGAGGCCACGCTGATCCGTGCCATGGAAGAGCAGGGCATCGGCAGACCTTCCACTTACGCGCCCACCATCTCCACGATTCTGGACCGCCGCTATGTCAAGAAGGAGGGCAAGTACCTCTATATCACGAATCTCGGCGAAAGTGTGACCCGCTGGATGAAGCGCTACTTTGAAAACATCGAGGATACCGGCTTTACCGCCCATATGGAGCAGCAGCTGGACGATGTGGAAGAAGGAAAGGTCGCATGGAAGAATGTCCTTCGCGGTTTTTATGAGGGCTTTGAGCAGCAGATCGAAAATGCCCTCGGCGGTGAACGGGAGCATATCGAACCCGTAGTCAGCGATGAAGTCTGCCCCGTCTGCGGCAAAAATCTGGTGGAACGGGACGGCAAATTCGGTACCTTCCTCGGCTGTCCGGGTTTCCCCGAATGCACTTTTACCATGCCTCTCGTGGAGGTCATGCCCGGCCGCTGCCCCAAGTGCGGCGGACGGCTCCTCAAGCGCAGCGGCATCAGCAAGAACAACAAGCAGTATATCTACTACTGCTGCGAATTCAATAACCCCAGAGCGGAAAACCGCTGCGACCTTTCCACATGGGATGTCCCCACGGCGCAGGATTGCCCCGAATGCGGCCATACCATGTTCAAAAAATCCGGCAAGGGCCGTATGACACCGTTCTGCATCAATGAAAGCTGCAAAAACTTCCTGCCGGAAGAGAAACGCGGCTACCGCAAGAAGACGGAAAGCGGCGAAGAAACGCCCGCCAAGCCCAAGACCAAGACCGCGTCCAAAACGGCCTCTTCCAAAAAGCCGGCGACCAAAAAGCCCGCCGCAAAAAAGGCCGCAGCCGCGAAGAGCGCGGGAAAGAAGCCTGCCGCCAGGAAGACAAAGGAGAAAGCAGAATGAAGGAAGTCAAAGTGATCGGAGCCGGTCTTGCCGGCTGCGAGGCTGCATGGCAGCTGGCTCAGCGCGGTGTTCCCGTGCGGCTTTATGAGATGAAGCCCCAAAAGATGACGCCTGCCCATCATACGGCCGACTTTGCCGAGCTTGTCTGCTCCAATTCCCTGCGGGGCGACCGCCTCGAAAACGCGGTCGGCCTGCTGAAGGAAGAGCTGCGCCGACTGGACAGCATTATCCTTGCCTGCGCCGATGCCACCCGTGTGGAGGCAGGCGGCGCGCTGGCGGTGGACAGAGGCGGTTTTGCCGCCATGGTCACGGAAAAGATCAAGGCCCATCCGCTGATCACCGTGGAATACGGCGAATGCAGCGAGGTGCCGGAAGGCCCCGTCATCATTGCCACAGGCCCTCTGACCTCCGATGCCATGGCGCAGGCCATCCACCGCTATATCGGCGGCAAGGATTATCTCAATTTCTTCGATGCCGCCGCTCCGCTGGTGACCTATGAATCCATCGATATGGAGCATGCATGGTTTGCGTCCCGCTATGACCGCGGCACCGCGGACTACATCAACTGCTCCATGAGCAAGGAAGAATATGAAGCCTTCCGCGAGGAATTGATTCATGCCGAAGAGGCGGAAGTTCACGGCTTTGAGGACAGCAAGGTGTTTGAAGGCTGTATGCCTGTGGAGGTCATGGCCCGCAGAGGCGCCGATACCCTCCGCTACGGCCCTTTAAAGCCTGTGGGACTCAAGGATCCCAAAACAGGCAGAGAGCCCTATGCCGTGGTGCAGCTGCGCCGCGATAACGCGCAGGGCAGCATCTATAACATCGTGGGATTCCAGACCCATCTGCGCTTCCCGGAACAGAAGCGGGTCTTCTCTATGATCCCCGCGCTGCGCAATGCGGAGTATGTCCGCTACGGCGTCATGCATCAGAATCTCTTCCTCAATTCTCCCGGCCTGCTGGATCGCTATTATGCCGATCTGCGGGATCCCATGGTGGCCTTTGCCGGTCAGATGACCGGTGTCGAGGGCTATGTGGAATCCACTGCTTCCGGCTGGCTGGCAGGCGTCGCCATGGCCTGCAAGGTCAAGGGCGAGGAGATCCCCGATCTGACCCGTCAGACCGCCATCGGCGCGCTGGGCTATTACATCAGCGATACATCCGTCGGCAATTTCCAGCCGATGAATATCAATTTCGGAATCCTCGAACCCCTCGGTTACCGCGTGAAGGGCAAGGCCAACAAGAATCTGGCCATCGCCAACCGCGCGCTGGACATCATTGAAACCATCCGTACGACAGAGAGTGAGGTACTGCATGAAGATCATCATTGACGCACTGGGCGGCGACAACGCCCCGAAGGCCATCGTACAGGGCGCCATCGATGCGGCCAAGGAATTCGGTGTGGGCATTGTGCTGGTGGGTCAGGGAGAAGCGATTCTCCGCTGCCTCAATGACATCGGTCTCGATAACCTGCCCAAGGGCATCGAAGTGGCCCATGCGGACGGTGTGGTCTCCATGGAGGATGATCCCACCAATGTCATGCGGGAGCATAAGGATTCCTCCATGGTCGTCGGCCTCAAGATGCTGGCGGACGGTCAGGGGGATGCCTTTATTTCCGCCGGCAATACCGGCGCGCTGCTGACCGCTGCCACGCTGACGGTCAAACGCATCAAGGGTGTCCGCCGTGCGGCATTCGGCCCTGTCATCCCCAATAAGGGCGGCAGCATGGTGCTGATCGACTGCGGCGCCAACGTGGAATGTACCCCCGAATTCCTGCTGCAGTTCGGCTTCCTCGGCTCTGTCTATGCCAATAAGTTCATCGGTGTGGAGAATCCCAGAGTCGGCCTTCTCAACAACGGCACGGAGGAACATAAGGGCACGCCCGTCCATCAGGAGGCCTATAAGCAGCTGAAGCGGGCGGGAGAGGCAGGTCTCATCAACTTCGTCGGCAATGTGGAATCCCGCGATGCGCTGCTGGGCGCTGTGGATGTGCTGGTAGCCGATGGCTTCTCCGGCAACATCATGCTCAAGACCGTGGAAGGCACGGCCATGTTCATGATGTCCATCCTCAAGAAGATCTTCAAGGATAACGTGCTGACCAAGCTGGCTTATCTCTGCTGCAAGGGCGGTATGAAGGGACTCAAGGCCATGCTGGACTATCGCGAGACCGGCGGCACCGCCATGATCGGCCTCAATAAGCCCGTGATCAAGGCGCACGGCTCTTCCGATGCCCGCGCCATCCGCAGCGCCGTCCGTCAGGCCATGCGTTCCGTGGAACGCGGCGCGGAGCAGGCTCTCGTGGAGAATATCGACAGACTCAAAGAACTGAAGGAGCAGTAAGATGCTTTCTAAACTGGAAAAGGCGATCGGTTATACCTTCCGTGACCGCAGCCTGCTGGAGAATGCCCTGCGGCACAGCTCCTATGCCAATGAAAAACGGAAGGAACATCTTGCCAGTAACGAACGGCTGGAATTCCTCGGGGATTCCGTGCTGGGCTTCGTGGTGGCGGAATATCTCTATCAGAATTATCCGGATCATCCCGAAGGCGACCTCACCCGTATGCGGGCAGAGCTGGTCTGCGAGGGCAGTCTGGCTTCCGTTGCCGACCGTCTGGAGCTGGGCGGCTATCTGATGCTGGGTCACGGCGAAGAGCAGAGCGGCGGCAGAACCAGAGCCAGCATCAATGCCGATGCCGTGGAGTCCATCCTCGCTGCCATGTATCTCGATGGCGGCATCGAACCGCCCAAGGCGCTCATCTACCGCATGATCCTTTCGGGCAAGGAGCAGCATGCGCCCGTCAATTCGGACTATAAGACCATGCTGCAGGAGTTGGTGCAGCGGGAAAAGAATCAGGTGCTCAAGTACTGCCTGGTCTCCGAATCCGGCCCCGATCACGATAAGGAATTCCATGTCATCGTCCTGCTCAATGACCGCATCATCGGCGAGGGCAAGGGCCGCAGCAAGAAACGCGCCGAACAGGCCGCGGCTGCACAGGGAATCCAAAAGCTTCAGCACGCATAAGAAAAAACGGCGCAGAGGGGTCTCTGCGCCGCTTTTTAAAGGAGCAGTATGCCGAGAAACCGCATCATTCCCATCTTTGTATCTCACGCAGGCTGCCCGCATCAGTGCGTCTTCTGCAATCAGAAGCGCATCGCGGGGCAGGCTGCGCCTTTGTGCGCCCGAACCGTGACGGACGCCGTTGAGAACGCGGGAGAAAACGGCAGAGGAGCGGAGCTGGCCTTCTATGGCGGCAGCTTCACCGCCATTCCCGCTGAAACGCAGGAGGTTCTGCTGGGCGCTGCCCGGCCGTACCTCCGATCGGGATACCTGTCCGCCATCCGTCTGTCCACAAGGCCCGATGCCGTCAGCGAAGAAACCGTTCTTCGGCTGCGGAAATACGGCGTGAAGACCGTGGAACTGGGCAGCCAGTCCATGGACGATGCGGTACTGGAACGGTCGGGCAGAGGTCATACGGCGGCAGATACGGAGAAGGCGGTTCGTCTGCTGCGAAACGGCGGGATCTCCGTGATCCTGCAGATGATGACGGGACTTCCCGGCAGCACCGAAGCATCCGATCTGGGAACTGCAAGTCGCATCGCTTCGCTGCAGCCGGACGGCGTCCGCATCTATCCTGCGGTGGTGGTGCGGGATACCCCGCTCTGCGACCTGTATGAAGCGGGTCAGTATCAGCCGCAGACCATGGAGGAAGCGGCAGAACTCTGTGCGAAACTGTATGTCCTGTTTACCGCGCAGGGCATTCCCGTCCTGCGGATGGGGCTGCAGCCCACGGAGGCGCTTTCTTCGGGCGGGGCGGTGGCAGGTCCGTATCATCCCGCCTTCGGAGAGCTGGTCAAAAGCCGCATTCTATATGACAAGGTCGTCTCTTTGCTTGCCGAAACGGAGGCAAAGAAGGTGACGCTGCTGGTGCGGCAGGACAAACTTTCCGCCATGGTCGGGCAGCACCGCGCCAATCTGCGGCGGCTTGGGCGGGAATTTCCCGAAAAACGGCTCAAAATCGCCGCGGGAGACTGCGAAGAATGGGAAATCCGCTTGCAAATAGAGGAAAATCTTGATACAATAACTTGATTCGTTTTATAACAGAGGTATCAGTGTGTATTTAAAAAGTTTGGAACTGCAGGGATTCAAATCCTTTGCGGATAAGACCGTTCTGACCTTCGGCAGCGACATCACCGCCATCGTCGGCCCCAACGGCAGCGGCAAATCGAATATCTCCGATGCCATCCGCTGGGTCATGGGCGAACAGAGCACCAAAGCCCTTCGCGGTGCGAAGATGGAGGACGTCATCTTCGGCGGCACGCAGAAGCGCGCACAGGTGGGCTTCGCGGAGGCTTCTCTGCTGCTGGATAATTCCGACGGCGCCTTCCGCACCGAAGACAAAGAGATCATGGTCACCCGCCGTTACTACCGTTCCGGCGAAAGTGAATATTATATCAACCGCAAGAGTGCCCGTCTGCGCGATGTCCATGAGCTGTTCATGGATACCGGTCTTGGCAAGGAAGGCTATTCCAACATCAGCCAGGGCCGCATCGACGAGATCCTCTCCCTGAAGAGTACCGACCGCCGCGAGATCTTTGAAGAGGCTGCCGGTATCTCCAAGTTCCGTCACCGCAAGGAGGAGACGGAACGCAAGCTGGCGCATACGGACGACAACCTGCTGCGCATCGGCGATAAGATTGCGGAGCTGGAAATGCAGGTGGAGCCGCTGCGGGAGCAGGCCGCCAAGGCCAGAAAGTATCTGGAGCTGCGGGACGAGCTGAAGGGCGTGGAGATCGCCGTCTGGCTGGACGCGCTGGAAAAACTGAGCGCTGCCAAAAAGAAGGCGGAAGAGGATTACATCTCCGCCACCTTTATCCTCGCGCAGGAGCATGAGGCCCTTGATCGCCTTTACGAACGGGCGGATCAGCTCTCTGCCGACCTTCGCTCCTTTGATGAAAAAATGGAAGCAAAGCGGACGGAGATCAGCCTGTCTGACGGTTCTCTGCAGCGGCTGGAGGGTGAAAAGAACGTTCTGCAGGCTGCCATCGATAACAATACCGCCAATATCAGCCGTGTCCGCGCAGAACTGGACGAGCAGGAGTCCCGCGGCAGCAGCCTGCAGGAGCAGATCGAAAAGAGCGAACAGCGTATTGCAGGCATTGCCGCGCAGACCGAAGCGCTGAACGCGAAACTGATGGAACTGGAAAAGCAGGCAGCCAGAGTGACCGAGTCCGGCGAAGGCATTGCGCGGGAGTATCTTTCCCTGCAGAGCAGCCTTTCCGATGCCCGCTCCCGCCTGGCACAGCGGGAAACGGAAGCCGTTTCCGCTCATTCCGTCTCGCAGGAAGCCCGCGAGCGCAGCGCCACCGTGCTGACGGAGCTGCAGGAGGCGAAAGCCAAGCTGCAGGAGCTGCAGAACGGTTACCGCGATGCAAAGCGGGAACTGCGTACCGCGCAGGAGGATGTGACGGCGGCGCAGAATACCATTGCCGGCTATGAGCTGCGTCTCGGCAGCCGCGAAAACCGGCAGAATGACCTGCAGCAGCAGGTCAACGCGCTGCGGATCCAAAGGGATACTCTTTCCTCCCGCATCCGTCTTCTGGAGGAGATGGAGCGCGATTTTGAAGGCTATAACAAGGCAGTCCGCGTGGTCATGCAGGAAGCGGAACGCGGCAGCCTTAAAAATATCCACGGCCCTGTGTCCAAGCTGATCCGCACGGACGAAGAATATGCCGTGGCCATTGAAACGGCGCTGGGCGCCGCCATGCAGCATATCGTGGTCACCGCGGAATCGGACGGCAAGGCGGGCATCAACCTGCTGAAGCGCCGTGACGGCGGCAGAGCCACCTTCCTGCCCATCAGCGTGATCACGGGCAAGGCGCTGCAGGAAAAGGGTCTGGATCTGATGCCGGGCTTTATCGGCCTTGGCTCCGACCTTGTGGATTGCGACGACCGCTACCGCTCCATCGTTCTGAATCTGCTGGGCCGAACGGTCATCGCGGAAGATCTGGATTACGCCCTGCCCATGGCAAAAAAGTTCCAGAACCGCTTCCGCATCGTCACGCTGGACGGACAGGTCATCAATGCCGGCGGCTCCATGACCGGCGGCTCTGTATCCCGCAATGCGGGCATCCTATCCCGTGCCAATGAGCTGCTGAAGCTCAGAAAGCAGCATGAGAAGCAGGGCGGCAAGCTGGAGGAACTGGAGCGTCAGCTGCAGGAAGCTACCCGCAGCGCGGAGGAAGTCCGCTACGAGCTGGGTGTTGAGTCCGCAAAACTCCGTGAAGCGGAAGATCTGGCGCTCCGTCGGGAAGGCGATGTGCGCCATTATACGCAGATGATCGAAACGGTGGAGGAGGTCATCCGCTCTGATGAGCGCGAGGCTGCCTCCGTGGGAGAACGCCTGCAGGAAGCCGAACGCACCGCCGTGGAAAAAGAAACACAGGCAGCCATGCTGCGGGAGCAGATCATCGGCCTGGAAGACAAGCTGAACCGTCTGGAACTGGGACGCAGCGAGGCCTCCGAACAGGTTCGCGCCCTGACCGCTGCCATGGAAGAAAAGAAGCTGGAGCGCGCCTCCTGCGAAGCGGAAGGCGAAAGCCTCCGCGGAAATATCGTTCAGCTCCGTCAGCTTGCTGCCCAGATGCAGGGCGACAGCCGTCAGAAGGAAGCGCTGATCGGTGTCTATGAGGAGGAAAACCGCAGAACGGTATCCGAGATCGCGGCGCTGGATGCGCAGTGCGCTGAAGCAGCCGCAGCGGCTGCCCGCCTGCGGGAAGAGCTGGCTGCCCTGACGCAGGAACGCATGACTGCCGAAGCGGAAAAGACCGTATCGGAGCGCAGCGCGCAGGATAAGAACCGTGATATTCTGAAGATGCAGGGAGAGGCTGCCCGACTGGAGCAGAAGAAGGTCTCCTCCGAGCTGGAAGAAAAGCAGATCATCGATAAGCTTTGGGATTCCTACCAACTGACGCCCTCCACCGCAGGCACGCAGAAGGCAGAGTTGGAAAGCGTTGCGCAGGGTCAGCGCCGCATCACGGAGCTGAAGCGGAAGATCTCCTCGCTGGGTACACCCAATCTAGGCGCCATCGAGGAATTTGACCGCGTCAACGAGCGCTATGAATATCTCTCCGGTCAGCGGGATGATGTGTTGACCTCCAAGAAGGATCTGGAGGATATCATCCGCACCATCACCAGAGAGATGACTGCCATCTTTACCACGGAATTCAAGAAGATCAACGAGTACTTCGGCGCCACCTTTACGGAAATGTTCGGCGGCGGCAAGGCCTCGCTGGAACTGGAGGATCCGGAGGATCCGCTGGGCTGCGGCATCGAGATCCGCGTGCAGCCTCCCGGAAAGCAGCTCAAGACCATCACGCTGCTCTCCGGCGGCGAAAAGGCCTTTGTGGCCATCGCCCTCTACTTTGCGATCCTGAAGGTCCGCCCCACGCCCTTCTGTATGCTCGATGAGATCGATGCGGCGCTGGACGACCGGAATGTGGAGCGGTTCGCGTCTTACCTCCGTTCCCTCAGCAAGATGACGCAGTTTATCGTTGTCACCCACCGCCGCGGCACCATGGAAGAGGCCGATACCCTCTACGGTGTCACGATGCAGGAGCAGGGTGTTTCCAAGATGCTCCATCTCGATATGAATCAGATGGTGGAGCAGCTGGGTATTACAGAATAACAGGAGTGATACGATGGGATTTTTTGATAAGATCAAGGCCGGTCTGACCAAGACCGTCAAGGCCATGCAGTACTCCCTCAGCGAGACCTTCTCCTTCACGGAGATCGATGACGATTTCTATGACGAACTGGAAGAAATGCTCATTCTGGCCGACCTTGGCGTGGATACCGCCACAAAAGCCACGGAAATGCTGCGGGAAAAGGTAAAAAAGAACTTCCTTACCGAACCGGAGGAAGTCAAGGCGGCACTGCGCGATGTGCTTTGCGAGATGCTGGATGTGGGCGATACCGCCCTCAATATGGAAAAGAAGCCCGCCGTGATCCTCGTGATCGGTGTCAACGGCGTGGGCAAGACCACCACCATCGGCAAGCTGGCCAATCAGCTGCATAAGGACGGCAAAAAGGTGCTGCTCTGCGCCGCCGATACGTTCCGCGCTGCTGCTGCCGATCAGCTGGAGATCTGGGCAGGCCGCGCCGGTGTGGAGATCATCCGTCAGGATGAAGGCGCCGATCCCGCAGCCGTGGTCTTTGATGCCATTTCCGCTGCCCGTGCCAGAAAGTCCGATGTGGTCATCTGCGATACGGCAGGCCGTCTGCACAACAAGCAGAATCTGATGAACGAGCTGGGCAAGATCTCCAAGATCATCGCCCGCGAGCTGCCCGAAGCCAGCAAGGAAGTCCTCCTTGTGCTGGATGCCACCACCGGTCAGAACGGCCTCATTCAGGCCAAACAGTTCAAGGAGATCGCAGGCGTCACCGGCATGGTGCTGACCAAGCTGGACGGCACCGCCAAGGGCGGCATCGTCATTGCTGTGGCCAATACGCTGCAGATCCCCGTGAAGTATATCGGTGTCGGCGAACAGATGGATGATCTGATGCCCTTTGAGGGCAGACCTTTTGTGGAGGCTCTGATCTGAGATGAGAATTGACGGAAGAAAACATGATGAACTGCGCCCCGTAAAGATGACCGTGGGCTTCAACCGCTTTGCCGAAGGCAGCGTGCTCATTGAGATGGGCAATACCATGGTACTGTGCAATGCCTCTGTGGAGGAGCGCGTTCCACCCCATGTCCAGTCCGGCGGCTGGATCACCGCCGAGTATTCCATGCTCCCCAGAGCCAATCGGGAACGCTCCAAGCGCGATGTCAGCAAGCTGAAGCTTTCTCCCAGGAGTGCGGAGATCCAGCGGCTCATCGGCCGCAGCCTCCGCAGCGCCGTGGATCTGGAAGCGCTGGGTCAGCGCACCATCACCGTGGACTGCGATGTCCTGCAGGGTGACGGCGGCACGAGAACCGCTTCCGTCACCGGCGGCTGGCTGGCAGCTGCCATTGCCTGCAAGAAGCTGATGCAGGCAGGTCTTGTGGAAGAAATGCCCATGAAGCAGCCTGTGGCTGCCGTTTCCGCGGGCATCGTGGAGAATGTTCCCATGCTGGACCTCTGCTACGAAGAAGATTCCTCCGCCATGGTGGATCTCAACTGCGTCATGTCCGAGGACGGTCTTCTGATCGAGCTGCAGGGCACGGGCGAGGAACGTCCCTTCACCGTGGAAGAGCAGCAGGAGCTGGTGCGCCTGTGCCATAAGGGCATCATGGAGCTGACCAAGCTGCAGAAGCAGTATCTGGAGGACGCGGAATGAGAGCCGTCCTTGCCAGTAAGAACGCCCATAAGCTGAAGGAGATCGCGAAGATCACGGAGCGGTTCGGTATGGAGCTGGTGCTGCAGTCCGAGCTGGGTCTGGATCTGGATCCCGAAGAGAACGGCACGACCTTTGAAGAGAATTCCATGATCAAGGCAAAGGCTGTCATGGAGGCTTCGGGCATGGCTGCCATCGCCGATGATTCCGGTCTGATGGTGGATGCCCTCGGCGGTGAGCCGGGCATCTATTCCGCCCGCTACGGCGGAGATGCCTGCAAAAATGATAAGGAGCGGTATGAATACCTGCTCCGTAAGCTGGAAAACGTTCCCGATGAGCAGAGAACGGCAAAGTTCGTTTCCGTCATTACCCTGCTGTATCCCGACGGCACCTCCGTCATCGCCCGCGGCGAATGCCCCGGCATCATCCTGCGGGAGGCAAGGGGAGAGAACGGCTTCGGCTATGATCCCGTTTTCTATGTGAAGGAAGACGGCCTTACCATGGCGGAAATGTCCGCCGAACGAAAGAATGAGATTTCCCACAGAGCCCGCGCCCTGCAGGCTCTTGCAAAGAAACTGGGAGGAGAATAATATGCTGACAGGCAAACAACGCGCCGAACTGCGTACGCAGGCCAACGGCATCGAGACCACGCTGATGGTCGGCAAGGGCGGTGTAACCCCCAATGTGATCGCGGAAGCGGAGATCCTGCTGGAATCCCGCGAGCTGGTCAAGGGCCGTGTGCTGGAAACCGCGCTGATGAGCGCCCGTGAGGTTTCCGATGAGATCTGCGCGGCCACCGGTGCGGAAGGCATCCAGCAGGTGGGCTCCAAGTTCGTGATCTGGAGAAAGTCCAAAAAGCTGGAGCAGCAGGCCAGAGAAAAGGCTGCCCGCGAAAAGAAAAAGGCTGCTGTGAATCCCGTCAAGGCGGGTGTGCAGAAGCGCCGCAAGGAACGCACCGAGGCCAGAGAGAAGAAGAACGAATACTTCAAGCAGGTCGCGATCCAGCATTCCATCGAACGCGAACGGGCCAGAAAGCAGCGGCAGGAGGACTGACGCCCATGGGCAGGATCGGCATCTATGGCGGTACCTTCAATCCGCCCCATACCGGGCATATGCTGGCCCTCCGGGAATTCGCGGAGAAGCTGCAGCTGGACCGCGTGCTGCTGATCCCGGATCGGGTGCCTCCTCATAAGGAGATGCCCGCAGGCTCGCCCGACGCGGCAGTAAGGCTGGAACTTTGCCGCCTGGCTGCCAAAGAATATCCCTTTGTAACGGTTTCGGATCTGGAGCTGCGCAGGGAGGGAAGAAGCTACACCGTGGATACGGTGCGGGAGCTGGAAGCTTTATATCCCGATGAGGAGCGCATCTTTTTGATGGGAACGGATATGTTCCTGTCCTTTGACAAATGGTATATGCCGGATCAGATCGTGCGCCATGTCTCGCTGGGAATGGCCAACCGTCAGGCTCCTTCGGAGGAAGAAAAGAATGCCATTCTCGCGCAGAAGGAAAAGCTGGAGCGGGAAATGGGCGCCACGGTCTATATCGTGGAAAACGATCTCATTGAGATCTCCTCCTCGGCGGTTCGGCTGCTGCTGCGCTACGGCGCGGGAGAGGAAGTCCTGCCCAAAGCGGTCAATGACGAGATCCTGCGGCTGGGACTTTACCGAACGGGCGCGGATCTGAGATCGCTGCCGATGGAGAAGCTGCGGGAGGAAAGCCTGTCGCTGCATAAGCCGCGCAGAGTGCCTCATGTGGAGGGCTGCTGCGAGCTTGCCGTCCATCTGGCGGAGCGCTGGGGCGCCGACCCCGTGGCGGCTGCCCGTGCGGCACTGCTGCACGATGTCACAAAGATCCTCTCCGGGACGGAACAGTTGATTTTGTGCCGCAGATATGGTATTCTTTTAGACGATTTTGACAGGCAGAATGAGAGCCTGCTCCATGCCAAAACCGGCGCCGCCGTGGCGAAGCACATCTTCGGGGAATCGGAGGAGGTCTGCGAGGCCATCCGCCGGCATACCACCGGCAAAGCAGGCATGACAAAACTGCAAAAGATCCTCTACCTTGCCGATATGATCGAAAAGACCCGCAGCTATCCCGGTGTGGAAGCGCTGCGGCAGCTGGCAGAGGAGGATCTGGACGCCGCGGTGCGCAGTGCGCTGCAGCGGACGATCGCGTTTGTACAGGAGGGCGGCAGAGCGCTGCATCCCGATTCCGTACAGGCCTATGCATACGAATGTGAACAAGCGGCAGAGCAAGGCTCTGCAGGAAAATAAAGAGGTGGATGTATGAAGACAGCACTGGAACTGGCACTGATCGCTGCCAAAGCTATGGACGATAAGAAGGGTCTTGACATCAAGCTGCTGGAAGTCACGGATGTTTCCATTCTGGCGGATCATTTCCTGATCTGCACCGGCGGCTCCAATACCCATGTAAAGAGCCTTTGCGATGCCGTGGAAGCCGCCATGGACGCAGCGGGCGAACCCGCTCTGCGCCGCGAAGGTCACCGCAGCGGCACTTGGGTGCTGCTGGACTTCGGCTGCCTTGTGGTCCATGTTTTCACCAACGAAACCAGAAAATTTTACGATCTGGAGCGCCTTTGGCGGGATGCCAAGGAAGTTACGCTGCCGGACTGGGAATAAGGGGAGCAGAGAAAGATGAATTACGAACACAGTGTCATTGAAAAGAAATGGCAGAAATACTGGGAAGAGCATGAGACCTTCCGCACGGACGTCTGGGACTTCACCAAACCCAAGTACTATGTGCTGGATATGTTCCCGTATCCTTCCGGCGTCGGCCTCCATGCCGGCCATCCCGAAGGCTACACCGCTACGGATATCATGTCCCGCATGAAGCGCATGCAGGGCTATAACGTGCTGCACCCCATGGGCTACGACTCCTTCGGTCTGCCCGCGGAGCAGTATGCCGTCGATACCGGCAACCATCC
>JAFSHY010000061.1 GCA_017440065.1 Oscillospiraceae bacterium
GTAATAAATCAGACAAAGGGTGTTGTTTCTAAAATAGCAGGATTTTCTGTTTGGCAAAAGAGTTTTTATGATCATGTCATTCGAAGTGAACAGGATTATTTAGATATTTGGAATTATATTGAAGGGAATCCCAGCAAATGGACAGAAGATAAGTTATATATTTCAGACTGCCGGTGAAAATATACCTTTACAAAACACATCCTGAAGCAAGTGCTTCAGGATGTGTTTTGTTCTGTAAGATTCTGTCATTCTGAGCGGAGCGAAGAATCTCCCGCGCACAGGATCCGGGTAAATGTTATTCGTATTGCTGCGCCAGATTGCGCACCCATTTGCCCCGCTTTACGAGGATCGCGCCGAAGATCACCTTGGTGATCTGGACACCGTTGACGATGGCATAGACCGTCACCAGCGGAAGACTCGTGCGGAAGATCAGCAGGGCGGCCACCGGCACGGCGATCAGCCATTCATAGGCGCTGTCGAAGATCAGCGTGATCAGCACGTTGCCGCCGGATCGCAGCGTGTAATACTCGCAAATGCAGACGGCGAAGATGGGCTGCAGGCAGCCGTGCCAGAAGATGATCTGTCCTGCCAGTCGGCGGATTTCATCGGTGGTGTTGTAGAGCTGCGGGAACAGCGGGGAGAGCAGCATCTGCACGATGCCGATGCAGCCGCTGAGCAGCGCGTTAAAGAGGATCAGCCGCGGTGCGGACTTTCTTGCCTCTTCCGCCTTACCCGCGCCCAGCGTGTTGCCCAGCACGATGGCGGTGGTCACGCCGAGGGCGATAAAGACCACACTGGTCACATCGTTGACGGCGGTGGCAATGTTGAAGGAAGCTACGGCGTCGAGTCCGCGCTCAGAGTAGCAGCGGGAGAGCATGGCCTTGGCGCAGGCCCAGCAGATCTCGTTGAAGGTCAGGGGCAGACCCTTGCGCAGGATATCGGCAGCCAGTGCCCTGCGTACGTGCAGCGAGCGGTAGGCGCCGCGGATATAGCGGCAGTGGCCGTTGCGGTGGCGGTGCGTCCAGAGGACGACCACGGCGCATTCCGCCACGCGGGAGACCACGGTGGCAAGGGCAGCACCGCGGACGCCCATGGCGGGCATGCCCAGCTTGCCGAAGATGAGAATGTAGTTGAGGGCAAGGTTGACGAACACGGCCACGAGGGCGGCCTTCATGGGAACCACGGTCTGACCCGTTTCGCGCAGGGTGGTGGAATAGGCCTCCTTAACGGCGAAGGGGATCAGCCCCACGAGGATGACGGAGAAATATTCCTCCGCGCTCTTTCGGGTCAGTTCCAGATCGCCGCTGCCGGTATCATGGAGCCATGCGCCGATCAGCGGATCCCGCAGCAGCACCAGCAGTGTGATGCCGAGAACGCTGACACTGAGGCAGGTCATCAGCTTCATGCGGAAGGCCTGCCGTTCGCCTTCTTCGTTGCCGCTGCCGCGGAACTGGCTGATAAAAAGTCCCGCGCCGGCGGTGGAGCCGAAGAGCGTCATATTCACAACGAAGAGCAGCTGGTTCACAATGGCCACACCGGACATCTGCTCCGTGCCGATGCTGCCCACCATGATGTTGTCCAGAAGACCCACAAAGGTTGTCACGCCGTTCTGCAGCATGATCGGCAGCGCCAATGCCAGCACATAGCGGTAAAACGGCCAGTCGATGCGTCTTTTCACGGCCCGACCTCCTAAAAATCACGTATTGCGGTTATTCTATCGAAGGTTTGAAGATCCGTCAAGGGGAGCTGCGGCAACTTTCTTGCAAATGGGGCGAACGGCTGATATAATGCAGAAAAAGGAAAAACGGGAGGATTCGATCATGGATATCAGACTCATCGCGCTGGATCTGGACGGTACGCTGTGCAACAGCCAAAGGCAGGTCACGGAGCGTTCCATGGCGGCGCTGAAGGCTGCCGCGGAGCAGGGCGTGCATATCGTTCCCACCACGGGCAGACTCTTCCATGCCATGCCGCAGGAGCTGCTGCAGTGCGGCTTTGTCCGCTACGGCATCTGCATGAACGGCGGTCAGATCTACGATGCCGCGGAGGATCGGATCCTCCATCGGGATGAGATCCCGCTGGATACCGCCATGCGGGTCTATGATTATCTGGAGCAGTTTCCCGTGGCCTATGACTGCTATGTGAACAACGGCGCCATGATGGAGCGGGCGTTCTGGGAACGGCTGGGCGAGTATATCGTGGGCAAGCCGCTGGATCTGGCCTATTCCACCAAGCTGCGTACGCCTGTGGAGGGCTTCCGCGCCCGCCTGCTGGAAATGGGCGTGCCGCTGCAGAAGATCCAGGCCTTTATGTCCGATGTCAGCATCCGCCCGCGGATGCTGCGGGAGCTGCAGGAGGGCTTCCCCGAGCTTTCCGTCAGCTTCTCGCTGGCCTATAACATCGAGATCAATTCCGCCACCGCCACCAAGGGCAATGCCATAAAAAAGCTCTGCGGGCATCTGGGCATTTCCGCCGCGCATGCTGCCGCCTTCGGTGACGGCACCAACGATATCTCCATGCTGCAGGCGGCGGGATACGGCGTTGCCATGGGCAATGCGGTCGCGGAGGTCAAAGCCGCAGCCAATTATGAGACCGCCTCCAATGACGACGACGGCGTCGCCCTGTTCCTTGAAAAATACGTGCTGAAATAATGGAACATGCGTCGGAACGGAAAGCGAATCGGCTGCGGGGCTATGACTACAGCCAAAACGGAGCGTTTTTTTCACGGCCTGCACCAAAGACTGCATCCCGCTCCTGCCGAAATATCTGTTGAAACGGATCACAAATCGGAAATAACGAAAGCCCCGCTCCTCCGTACGGACGAGCGGGGCTTTTATGTAGGTTGTTACTGACCCAGCGTTTTATCGAACTTGGCGGCGGGGCAATGGGCGCGGAACATGGCGACCAGTTCTTCGGCGCTGCCGGAAAGGAAGGAATCCTTGCGGAAGACCACGGCACGGTTCGTATCCGTCATGGCCACGATGAAATGCTCTGTGGCGAACACAAGGCGGATCGAGGAGAAGGGGAACATGCGGTCGTCATCGCCGTCCTCGTTCTGATCCATCAGCAGGATGCCGCCTTCCGTCATGCGTGTGTGGGTGACGGGTTCGCCGTATTTCTTCTGCATATCATGGAAGATGTTGACGGCCATCTTTTCGGGCGTCTTGATCAGCAGGTTGACGGTGTAGGCCAGCAGCGCGAGGCCGATGAGCAGCAGCAGGGGCAGAGGGATATTCGTCTGCATAAAGTAGACGATGGCGATCGCCGCGATGATGACGAGGGGCATGATGATGGAGGTCTTGCGGAAACGGGGCGTTTCACGGATAACGCGCTTGCTGGTTTCCTGCAGGCCTTCCAGCGTGATGGCAAATCTGTTTTCGATCATGGGGTTTCTCCTTCTGTTTCTTCCGTGGCAGCTTCCTGAACGGATACCAGCCAATTGACCACGGTGTTCATATCGTAGTACCGGTCTTCTGTGCTGGGCGCGGAGAAGATGCCGGTCACATAGTTTTTTTCGCCGATCTCCACGGTGCAGACAAGACTGTAATGCCCCAGCAGAGAGCCGGTCTTCATGCCGGTGACATGGGGATTGTACCACTGGTTGCCCGAATAGAGCATCAGATTGGAATTGTACCAGGTCACCTCGTCGCCGCTGGGGAAGGTAACGGTGTCCATCACCTTGCCGCAGTATTTGCGGATCAGCTCGTTCTGCGCTGCCAGCACGGCCACAGTGGCCATGTCCTCCACGGTGCTGTAGTGGTTGTCGTCCCAATAGCCGTCCGCGTTGGCAAAACTGGTGCCTGTCATGCCCAGCTCCTGCGCGTAGCTGTTCATGGCTTCCACGCAGATCTCCACGGCTTCCAGGCCGGACATGTTCCATTCGCCTGTGATGGCGCGGCCGATGGCGGCGGCCATCGCATGGGCGGCATCGTTGCCGGAGGGCAGCAGCATGCCTTCGATCAGCAGCTCTACCGTGACGGTGTCATAAATATCGATGCAGGCGATGGAGGAGTTGGGCAGCACCAGCGACTGTTCCTCGCCGGGCGTGATCATCATGCCGGGATCGAGATACCGCTGCGCCAGCAGGATCGTCAGCAGCTTGGTGGTGCTGGCGGGGTAGAGAGTCTCGCCCTGTCCCTTCATGGCGATCATTCTGCCCTCGTCCAGATCATAGGCAAAGGCCTGTCCCGCCACGATGCGAAGATCCTCGGGGAACAGGGGCATCTCTTCGGGAACGGTTTCCTCCTGCGGTGCTTCCGGTTCTTCGGGAAGGACTTCCGGCTCGGATTCCGGTTCCGGTTCGGGCGGCGGGATCACCGGCGCTTCGTCCAGCCGGGCGCCGACGCCCACGGGTACCGGCATGGCGGCCAGCGCCACCTCCGCGCCGGGGATGGCGGCCTGCTTTTCCGGTGTGCCGGGCAGTTCGGTAAGCTGACAGCCGCTGAGCAAAAGACAGCATGCCAGCAGAATGCCCGCAAGTCTGCGGGCGGTTGAATGCTTCATAGAATCGACCTCGCGATTTCTGCGCGGAGATACCGCGCCACTAACGGACAGTATATCATGTCCGTTCCTGCTTTTCCATAGCTTCCCGCCATTTTTTCACGGAAGCCCTGTACAATCTGCGGGGTTTTCGCTATAATAGCAAGCGAAAACATTCGGCATTTCCGATCGGAACATTCGATTTTTGGTGGGAACGGACATGAAATTTGCATTTTTTACCTTGGGCTGCAAGGTTAACCAGTATGAAACGCAGGCGATGGAAAAGCTTCTGACGGAGCGGGGGCACAGCCTCGGCGATTTTTCGGAGCCCTGCGACTGCTATATCATCAATACCTGCACCGTCACGGCAACGGGCGATAAAAAATCCCGCAATATGATCCGAAGGGCGCGGAAGCTGAACCCCGATGCCGTCATCGGCGTCTGCGGCTGCTACGCGCAGATCAGCCCCGATGAGGTGGAGGCGCTGCCCGTGGATGTCATCTCCGGCACAGGCGACCGCATCGGCTTCCTCGACCGCATGGAGCAGTCCGCGCGGGAAAAGATCCGCCTGCGTAATGTAGACGAAGCAAGAAAACGCAAAGAATTTGAAATATTGCCTCCCGGCGGTCTGGCTGCCCGTACCCGCGCCATGCTGAAGGTGGAGGACGGCTGCGATAATTTCTGCACCTACTGCATCATCCCCTTTGCCCGCGGGCCTGTGCGGTCGCTGCCGCTGGACGAGGCGGTGGCGCAGGCGAAAAAGCTGGCGGAGGAGGGCTATCTGGAATTGGTCGTCACCGGCATCGAGATCTCCTCGTGGGGCAAGGACCTGCCCGGCAAGCCGGAGTTGACGCAGCTGTTGGCGGCATTGTGCGAGGCTGTTCCCCATGTCCGCATCCGCCTCGGCTCTCTCGAGCCGCGAACGGTGACGGAGGAATTCTGCAAAAGCCTTTGCGGCTATGAAAATCTCTGCCCGCAGTTCCATCTGAGCCTGCAGAGCGGCTGCGATACGGTGCTGAAGCGGATGCACCGCCGCTATGATACGGCAAGATACCGCGAAAGCGTCCGTCTGCTGCAGCAGTATTTTCCGCATTGCGCCGTGACCACCGATCTCATCGTGGCCTTCCCGGGAGAAACGGAGGGGGAATTTGCCGATTCGCTGCGCTTTATCGCGGAATGCGGTCTGTCTGCCGTCCATGTCTTCCCCTATTCGAGAAGAGCCGGCACGGCTGCCGACCGTATGGACGGGCAGCATGGCAATGAAACCAAGGAAAAAAGATCGCAGGAGGCCTGCGCCGTGGCAGCGGAGCTTTCCCGCAAATACCGCGAAAGCCTCATCGGCACGGAGCAGGATGTCCTTTTCGAGCAGGATGAGGAGGGCTGCAGCACCGGTCACGCGCCGAATTTTGTGCAGGTGTTCCTGCCGGAGCGCGGCCTCAGGAACGAGGTGCGCCGTGTCCGCATCACAGGGCTGCACGGCGACGGGCTGATGGCGGAGTAAACCGATCCAGCAGGCCGTTGAGCAGAATTCCTGCCGCGCAGAGCGGCACCCATAACAGGATAAACAGCGGGCAGATCTGACCGAGCAGGTTCAGAGGCTGCCCGCTGTAGTCCCAGATGCCCAGCTTCAGCACGCGGTTGAGCAGCAGACCGGAAAGAAATTCCGCTGCCGTCACCGCCCCTGTGGCGAGCAGTACGCGGCGGGCGAAGGAACAGGGCAGCCTGCCGATGTGCGCCAGCAGGCAGAAGCAGCCGCCGCCGAGGAGAAACATGGAACTGTGGGTGTGGCCGCGCCAAAGGATCTCGATCAGGCAGTAGAGGCTGCCGCCGAGCAGGAACCGCAGAATATACATGGAAAAACCTCCCGAATACGATTGGTATCAGTATTCCCAAAGACGGGCAAAAATTTCCTGAACTTTTTTCAAAAAAGGTGTTGACAAAACAGGCTTCTTCGTTTATAATCCTTCATGCGTAATCGCGCAGCACATATTTGGCGGCATAGCTCAGCTGGTAGAGCGTCCGGTTCATACCCGGTGTGTCATCTGTTCAAATCAGATTGCCGCTACCATTTATGGCCCGTTGGTCAAGCGGTTAAGACACCGCCCTTTCACGGCGGTAACATGGGTTCGATTCCCGTACGGGTCACCAACAAAAAGAAAGACATCCGAATGGATGTCTTTTCTTTTTGTTTATAGATAGTACGGGAATCGAAATTGAAATGCAGACTGCCGGTGGCAGTCTGCGCGCACCGGTTCAAAAACCGGTGCGAACGATATGTTCTGCGAAGCAGGACAGACGGATTCCCGTACGGGTCACCAAAATCGACATCCTTCCGGATGTCGTTTTTCTTGCTTATGAAAACAAAGCATGGGGATCGAAATTGGGAAGCAGACTGCCGGTGGCAGTCTGCTCTTTTTTGTGACAGCAAGGGTCGCCCCTACGAGGTATACGGAACGGGATGTCACTCAAAAGGCCCCCTTGTCAAAGGGGGCTGTCAGCGAAGCTGACTGGGGGATTCAGCAGCGGATAGATCAGCTGACGGGGACGCCCCCTACGAGAAGTACGGAACGATACATAGAACCTGTCCTTGCCTCTCCCTGTGGGAGAGGTGGCCGAGCGCAGCGAGGACGGAGAGGGAAACAAGACACCGGGAACCCTCTCAGTCACCTTCGGTGACAGCTCCCCCAAAGGGGGAGCCAAGGGGCAGAAAACAGAAGGCCGGAGATTCTTCGTAACTCCGTTCCTCTGAATGACAGTACATTGGAGAGATTAGCTTGCGGTTTTCATATTGCGGAACAGAATGGTTCTGTGCTATGATGATGTTACCAAAAAACGGAAGGGGCATCCTTTTATGAATTTTGCGGGAATCGATATGTATCAGATCAGCGACGGCCTGACCCAGACCGCGGCCAGCGCCTCCGCGGTGGTCTATGACGGAAAAAACGGCCTTGTGTTCGTGTCCTATAAGACGGGTCTGCGCCAGCGCTACGGCGAATCCACCGGCAGGATCTGCCTGTCTGTCTTCCCGCCTGCCCAGCCGTGGAACATCCGCCACCGCATCATTGACCTTGGCGTGGGGCAGTCCCGCGGGGTGCTCTGCACTGCGCACTATCTGGTGGGCGACGGCAGGACGCGCATGATGTTCACCACGACCCGCGGTGAGCTGGCGGCCTACTACCGCGATTATGACTTCTTCACGGATACGGTTTCCGAACGGACGGAGGTCTTCCTCCGCACCAAGGACGGCGACGTCCGCCTCGATAACACCACCTACCGCAAGTGTCTTTCCGAATTCGGCTATGCCACCGAAAGCACCGGAGAACCCATCATCAACAAGGTCAGCCGCTTTGGCGGCGAGCTTTATACCGCCGTTTCCGTCGACAGCCCCTTCGGCTACGGCATTCTCTGCCGCATTGAGGAAAATATCCTCGTGCCGTTTGCCGTCTGCCCCGAGCAGACCAGCTATGAATTCCGATATTATATCAATGACGAAGGCATCTTTGCCGTCATCCGGATCCCGCCCGATGACCACAAGACCGGCCACGGCGGCTATGTTGTCTCCCGTGACGGCGGAAAGACATGGGAAATGACGGTCTATGCGGACGGCGTCCAGTCCCGCCCCGACATCCTGGAGTACGAGGGCAAACCGCTGATGATCTACAATTATAAAAACGACCGCTCCACGGAGAATTTCCCGCCCATGCACAACTTCCGCAACTCGATCAAGTTTGTGCATGACGGCAGGGTCATTCTGGATCTGTTTTCCAAGTATGGCTTCGTGGAGCATGAAACGGTCAGCATCTGCGGAGATCTCTATATGGCGGTGTCCAACTGTCCGCAGGCGCTTTCCACGGAGAACGGCGCGGCATGGATCGAGGACGGCCGTCCCGTCGAGCAGGGCAAGGAAGCCATCCAGTGGATCAAGCTGGGGTATTTGCTTGGCGAAGAAGCGGAAATCGGATAAAAGACGCGCGGTCTGCCAAAGCGGCAGACCGCGTTTTGCGTTCGGCGCAGTTGTTTTTTTGCCCCCAAAAGACTATACTATAAGAAATGTGAGTAAAGGAGTATGGATTATGGAATTGCGCGTGCTGACAGTCGGCGATGTGGTGGGACAGGCAGGTCTTTCCTATCTGAGCCGTATGCTGCGAAAGCTGAAAAGGGAACACCGCGTGGATTTCTGCATCGTCAACGGGGAAAATACCTCCATGGTGGGCATGACGCCGCGGCAGGCAGAGGAGATCTTTGACGCGGGCGCCGATGTGATCACGCTGGGCAACCATGTGTGGAACCGTCGGGAGATCGTGCCCTATCTGGAGGAGAGCGAATATGTGCTCCGTCCCGCCAATCTTTCTCCGCAGGTGCCGGGGCTGGGCTGGAATGTCTATGAGACCGCGGCGGGCGACCTGGCGGTCATCGATCTGGTGGGACGCTGCGGCATGGACTTTGGCCCCAACAACCCCTTCCTGCTGGTGGAGCAGATGCTCAAGCGCATCCATACCAAGCTGATCTTCGTGGAGATCCACGCGGAGGCCACCTCCGAAAAGCTGGCCATGGGCTATATGCTGGACGGCAAGGTCTCTGCCGTCTACGGCACCCATACCCATGTCCCCACGGCGGATCTGCAGATCCTGCCGAACGGCACGGGCTATGTGACGGATCTCGGCATGACAGGCCCGCGGTTTTCCGTGTTGGGCGTCAATCCCAGGCAGTCCATCGCCACCTTCCGCGGAGAGCTGACTTCTCGCTATGAGCAGGCGCAGGGCCCCTGTAAGCTGGAAGCCGCCCTCTTCACCGTTGACAGCGACACGGGCAGAACCGTAGCCGCAGAGAGGATCCTTGTTCATGATTAAATTCCTGCACGCCGCCGATCTGCATCTGGATGCTCCCTTTTCCGCGCTGGGAAGGGAGCAGGCCGTGCTGCGCCGTCGGGAGCAGCGGGAGGCGCTGCACCGTCTGGTGGAGATCTGCAATGCGGAGCGGTGCGATCTTCTGCTCCTGTCGGGCGATGTGCTGGACAGCGGCAGCCCGTGGCAGGAGACTGTGGACTGTCTGCGGGAATGCTTTGCCGCCTGCAGGGCAGAGGTGTTCCTCGCCCCGGGCAATCACGATCCCTTTGTTCCCGGCTGCCCCTATGACACGGCAGAGTGGCCGGATCATGTACATATTTTCACGCGGAACCGCATCGATGCCGTTCCGCTGCCGGACTTGGGCTGCGTGGTATACGGCGCGGCCTTTGCTGCCATGACATGTCCGGCGCTGCTGGAAGGATTCCGCGCGGAAGATCCCTCCCTGTTCCGTTTGATGGTGCTGCACGGCGAGCTGAAGTCCCATTCCGACTATTGCCCGATCAGCGAGCAGCAGATCGCGGCTTCGGGGCTGGATTACCTCGCGCTGGGTCATGTCCATGGCTTCGGCGGTGTGCGGAAGGCGGGCAGAACGACCTACGCGTGGCCGGGCTGCCTGATGGGACGCGGCTTTGATGAAACGGGAGAAAAGGGCTTCCTGCTGGGCACGCTGGACGAAACAGGCTGCCGCGCGGCCTTTGTGCCGCTGCGGGGCAGAAAATACGAGATCCTGCGGGTGCAGGCGGGCGACGATGCCGCCGCTGCCGTCGAGGCGGCGCTTCCCGAAGCCGCAGAGCGGGATATTTACCGCATCGTGCTGGAGGGGGAAGCGGAGCCTGTGGATGTGCAGGCACTGCAGCGCCGTTTCGCGCCGCGGTTTTTCGGGCTGACGGTGCTGGATCAGACCGTGCCGAAGCGGGAGCTTTGGGCGGCTGCCTCCGAGGATACGTTGCGCGGGCTGTTCCTGCGGGAACTGAAGCAGCGGTTTGACGCCGCGGAAGACGAGGAAGACCGCAGAAAACTGGCGATGGCGGCGCGGTTCGGCCTTGCGGCCATGGAAGGGAGGGACTGCCTGTGAAGATCCTTTCCATGACGGCGACCTTTGGCAGGCTGGAGCGGGAAACGCTGCGGCTGGAAGAGGGACTCAACATTCTGCACTTACCCAATGAGGGCGGCAAATCCACATGGTGCGCGTTTTTGCTGGCCATGTTTTACGGCATCGATACCTCGGAGCGGGTCTCCAAAGGTTCGCTGCCGATGAAGACGAAATATAAGCCGTGGAGCGGTGCGGCCATGGAGGGTCGGATGGAGATCCTCTGGCAGGGACGCCGCATCACGGTGGAGCGGAAAAGCCGCGGCAGGATCCCTATGGGGGAATTTTCTGCCTATGAGAGCGAAAGCGGCCTGCCTGTGCGGGAACTGACGGCGGAAAACTGCGGCATTGTGCTGCTGGGCGCACCAAAAGCGGTGTTTGAGCGCAGCGCGTGGCTGCGGGAATCCGCGCTTCCCATCGGGCAGCACAGTGCGCTGGAGCAGCGGCTGGCCGCACTGGTGACCGCGGGAGAGGAAGCCGTTTCTTACTCCGAAACGGAAAAGCGCCTGCGGGACAGAAAGAATGCCCTGCGCCATCATAAAACGGGCGAACTGCCCCGTCTGGAGCAGGAGCTGGCGCAGACGGAGGAAACGCTGCGGCAGCTTTGTACCCTGCGGGAAGCCGTGCGGGAAAAGCAGGCGGAGGAGGAAGCGCAGCTGGCGCGGCGAATGCGGTTGGAACGCACGGAGCGGCAGCTGCTGCAGAAGGAAGAGGAAGAGAGCCGCCGCCGTCAGCTGCTGGCGGAGGAAGTACAGAAGGAAAAGGAAGAAGCCCTGCGGAAGGCAAGGGAGCAGACGGCTGCCCTGCCGGAGGAAGCCGTTCTGCGGCAGAAGCAGGAGGAATGGGCGCAGCTGCAACAGGTAAGACGCGCGCTGCCGCCGGAAGAAACGGAGGCGCCGCGGCTGCCCCGTCTGCCGGAAATGCTGGCGGGCAAAACGGAGGAGGAATGCCGCCTTCTGCTGGGGCAGACGCTGCGGGATTACGATGCCTATGCGCGGGCAGCCCGTCCGGAAAAACAGTTGGGTTACTGGCCTGCGGTGATCGCGCTGGCGGTCACGGTGTTGCTGGTGATCCTGAAGCTTTGGCCGTTCGCGGCGGGCATGGCGGTGATCACGGCGGCGCTGTTTGTGATCCTCACGAGAAACGCGGCTGCCGCGGAGCGGGAACGCAAAGCGGCGCAGCGGGCGGCGGAGGAATTGCTTCGCCGCTGGAATGCGGCGGACAGAGAGGCGCTGCAGCAGCTTTCCGACCGCATCGGCGCGGTGCTGGCTGCCTATGAGCGGGAATCGCTGCAGTACCTTCAGACGCGGCAGCAGCGCCTCCAAAGGCTGGAATCGCTGCGCAGGCGGGAAGAAGACTTCCTGCGGGAGCTGAGGCAGCTGCTGCCGAATGCGGAAAAAGAGCCGATGCTGGCCATCGGCGAGGCGCTGGAGCAGCGCAGGATGCTGCGCGCGCTGGAGCAGGAGGCTGCTTCCGCGGCACGGTACGCGGCGCTGGCCGCAGCGGGCAATGTCCGTTCGGCGGAAACGGCGGAGGCGTTCCGAAACCTGAACGAACAAAAGCTGGTTGTGGAGGAAGTGCTGCGGCAGATCCGATCCCGACTGAATCATGACCACGGACGGCTGGCGGCCTTTGGCGAGCCTGCCGCCTTGGAAGCGGAGCGGGAACGGATCATGCGGCAGATCGCGGAAAAACAGGAGCAGTATGAGGCGGTCTCGCTGGCTATGGAGGTGCTGGAGCGCGCCAACGGCGTGCTGCAGACCCAGTATGCCCCTGAGATCAGCCGCCGTGCGGCATCGATCATGAGCCGCATGACAGGCGGCAGATATGACCGCGTACTGCTGGATGCCTCGCTGCACGCATCGCTCCGTCAGACGGGCGCGGTGGTCAGCCGCGGGGCGGAGGAACTCAGCCGCGGCACGGCGGATCAGCTGTATCTGGCGGTGCGGCTGGCGATCTGTCAGATGGCGCTGCCGCAGGATACGCCGCTGATCCTCGATGACGCGCTGGTCAGCTTTGATGACCGTCGGGCGGCGGAAGCGGTGGCGCTGCTGCGGGAAGAAGCCAATGGGCGGCAGATCTTGCTGTTTACCTGCCAAAGCAGGGAAAAAACCTTCTGAAAAAGAAGCGAAAATGATGCTTGACAATCCGCATGACGCATGGTATTATTGTATGGCTGAAATGACCAGCGTCATGCGGGTGTAGTTCAATGGCAGAATTCCAGCCTTCCAAGCTGGCCGCGTGGGTTCGATTCCCATCACCCGCTCCACACGCGCCAGTAGCTCAGTTGGATAGAGCAACTGCCTTCTAAGCAGTAGGTCGGGGGTTCGAATCCCTCCTGGCGTGCCACCCCGACATCACGCGGGTCATGAAGAATGGAATATGGTGGGTGTAGCGTAGTTGGTTAACGCGTCAGATTGTGGCTCTGAAGACCGAGGGTTCGAGTCCCTTCACTCAC
>JAFSHY010000007.1 GCA_017440065.1 Oscillospiraceae bacterium
ATCGAAGCATGCCGCGCCGCAAAGAAGATCATCGACGACATCGTCTTTGTTCCCGAAGTTGGCAAGCTCTACTACGGCAAGGTCGTGCGCATCATCCCCATCGGTGCCTTTGTTGAGCTGGTGCCCGGCAAGGACGGCATGATCCACATTTCCAAGCTGGAAAACCGCCGCGTGGAAAAGGTCGAAGACGTTCTGAACATCGGCGACATGACCTGGGTCAAGGTCACCGAGATCGACGAAAAGGGCCGTGTCAACCTGAGCCGCAAGGATGCCCTCAAGGAAATGGCCAACCAGTAATTCCCTATTATAATAATGTAGCAGCCGGACAGGAACCCCCTGTCCGGCTGTTTTTTACCCCTTGGCTCCCCCTTTGGGGGAGCTGTCACCGCAGGTGACTGAGAGGGTTTCCGTGTGGTTGCCCTCTCCGCCCCCGCTGTGCGGGGCCACCTCTCCCATAGGGAGAGGCAAGAACGGCTTTCCTGCCCGTTCCGTTTCCCTCTGAAGGGTACGACATTTATGACGCACCGTTACGGGCAGAATGACAGACTGGGAACAATAATCGCTGGAGGGCGTCCCCGCCCGGAGCGCCATCGCAAAATGCACAAATCGGTGGGAAATATTTTTGTAAAAAAGCTGCGATGTCAAGGAAAAACACTTGACAAGCAGGCTTCTATGCTGTATAGTAGGCTCTGCTGTAAAGGTTTGCACCTTGTCACGTGAAAGGAGGACGCGTCATGAAAGCCGAAACGCTGGAACTGACCCTTCTTTACGACTATTACGGCGAAATGCTGACGGAAAAACAGCAGACCTGCTTTGACCTGCATTTCCATCAGGATCTCTCGCTGGCAGAGATCGCCGAGGAGATCGGCATCAGCCGGCAGGGCGTCCATGACACGCTGGCCCGCACCGAAGCTGCCCTGCGGGGCATGGAGGAGCATCTCGGCTGTGTGAGCCGTGCAAGAGTGCTGCAGCAAGCCTATCGGGAGCTGCAGGCCGCGGCGGAGGAGCTCCGCGAGGCCGGACAGACCCGTATCGCGGAGCGCATCAGCGCCGCCGCAGATCTTGTAAAGGAGTAACGCCATGGCATTTGAAGGCCTTTCCGATAAACTCAATAATGCCTTTAAAAAGCTTCGCACCAAGGGCCGTCTGACCGAGCCTGATGTGAAGGAATCCATGCGCGAGATCCGTCTGGCTCTGCTGGAAGCGGACGTCAGCTACAAGGTCGTCAAGGACTTTACCAAGCAGGTCACTGCCCGTGCTGTGGGCGCCGACGTGCTGGAAAGCCTGACGCCTGCCCAGATGATCGTCAAGATCGTCAACGAGGAGCTTTGCAACCTCATGGGCAGCGAAAATCAGAAGATCCGCATTTCTTCCAAGCCGCCTACGGTGGTGATGCTGGTGGGCCTGCAGGGCGCAGGTAAGACCACCAACGGCGCCAAGCTGGCCGGCCTCATGAAGAAGCAGGGCAAGCGTCCTCTGCTGACGGCCTGCGACGTTTACCGTCCCGCAGCCATCAAGCAGCTGGAAGTGGTCGGCGAAAAACTGGGCATCGAAGTGTTCCAGATGGGCAATACGAACCCTGTAAACATCGCCAAGGCCGCTGTGGAGCATGCCAAAAAGAACGGCTTCGACATGGTCTTCCTCGATACCGCAGGCCGCCTGCACATCGATGAAGCACTGATGGAAGAGTTGAAGGCCATCAAGCGCGAGGTCGAACCCACCGAGATCATGCTGGTCGTGGACGCCATGACCGGTCAGGACGCCGTCAACGCGGCGCAGTCCTTCAATGATCTGCTGGACATCGACTCCGTGATGCTGACGAAACTGGACGGCGACGCCAGAGGCGGCGCGGCTCTCTCCGTCAAGGCCATTACCGGCAAGCCCATCAAGTTCGCCGGCATGGGCGAAAAGCTGGATCAGATCGAGCCCTTCTATCCCGACCGTATGGCCAGCCGCATCCTCGGCATGGGCGACGTGCTGACGCTGATCGAAAAGGCAGAAGCCGCATTCGACGCCAAGAAGGCCAAGGAATTGGAAGAACGCCTCAAGAGCAACAAGTTCACCCTGACTGACTACTACGATCAGCTGGTGCAGCTCAAGAGCATGGGTTCGATGGAAGAGATCCTCAGCATGATGCCCGGCATGGGCAACATGAAGAACGTTCAGGTGGATGAAAAGGCGCTGACCCGCACTGAGGCCATCATCCTTTCCATGACCCCCTACGAACGGGAGAATCCCAACTGCCTCAACCAGTCCCGCAAACGCCGCATCGCGTCAGGCGCAGGCGTGAAGGTGGAAGAGGTCAACAAGCTTATCAAGACCTATGACATGATGCGGAATATGATCCGCCAGTTCTCCGGCCCCGGTGCCAAGAAGAAGATGAAGCGCATGGGTCTTCCCGGCGGCGGCTTCCCCGGTATGCCCGGCGGCTTCCCCGGATTCTAATGAAAACGTCGTAACAAGCCAAACTTAGCTTTACGAATAGAGAGATTATTTTGGAGGTGAATACTTCATGGTTAAGATCAGACTGCGTAGAATGGGCGCCAAGAAGAGCCCTTATTACAGAATCGTTGTTGCTGACTCCCGCAGCCCCCGTGACGGCCGCTGCATCGAGGAAATCGGTACCTACAACCCCCTGACCGACCCCGCCACCATCACTGTTGATGTGGAAAAGGCTCAGACCTGGATCAAGAACGGCGCACAGCCCACTGACACCGTCAGAGGCCTGCTGAAGAAGGCCGGCGCTCTGTAAGCAAGCGAAGGAGAACCGCGAATGAAAGAACTTTTGCTGTATATGGCAAAAAATCTCGTCGACAATCCGGACGCTGTTTCCGTCACCGAAGTTCCCGGTGAGGTCACAGTGCTGGAGCTCCGCGTTGCTCCTGAAGACATGGGCAAAGTGATCGGCCGCCAGGGCCGGATTGCAAAGGAAATCCGCACCATCATCAAGTCTGTTGCCCAGCGCGACGGACAGAAGGTTTCCGTTGAAATCGTCGACTAATGAGTCATGCGTGGCAGCTCTATGCGCCACGCATTATTCATTTCGGCCGGTTTTCCGGCCGGAATGAAGCCCAACCCAATCCCGAAAGGAGAATTTCCATGCAGAAACAGTATATGGAAACCGGCGAGATCGTCTCGACCCATGGCATCCATGGCGAGGTCAAGGTCTACCCCTGGGCAGACGGCCCCGAATTTTTGCTGGAATTTGATGAATTCCGGATCGGCGGCAGGCTCTACGAAGTAGAGAATGCCCGCATTCAGAAAACCTGCGTCCTTCTGAAGCTGAAGGGCGTGGACACCGTGGAGGAAGCCATGACCCTCAAGGGCAAGGTCGTGGAATTTGACCGTACCGATGTGGAGCTGGAAGAAGGCTGGTTCATCGCCGACCTGATCGGTCTGCGCGTGTTCGCCGACGGCGAAGAGATCGGCACGATCAAGGATGTGCTGCAGTATCCCGGCAACGACGTCTGGATCGTCCGCGGCAAGCGGGAATACATGATCCCCTCCGTGGCCGAATTCGTGAAGGAAGTCCACATTGAAGAAGGCTATGCCGTCGTGCAGCTGATCGAAGGGATGGCCGTCGATGCGGATTGACATTATGACCCTCTTCCCCGATACCGTCGGGGATATCATGAACGAGAGTATTCTCGGACGGGCCCAGGAGCGCGGCATTATCCGCATCAACACCTGGCAGATCCGTGACTATACCGCGAACAAGCAGAATCAGGTGGATGACTACCCCTACGGCGGCGGACACGGCGCCGTGATGCAGGCCGATCCCCTGTACCGCTGCTGGGAAGCCATCTGCGAGGATGTGGGCGCCCCTGTCCACACCATCTATATGTCCCCCTGCGGCGAGACCTTTACACAGAAAACAGCCCGCCGTCTGCTGCGGGACTGCGAAAATATCATTCTGGTCTGCGGCCACTACGAGGGCGTTGACCAGCGGTTTCTGGATGAATGCGTCGACGAGGAGATCTCGCTCGGCGATTTTGTGCTGACCGGGGGCGAGATCCCCGCCATGGCCGTGGCGGACTGCATCTGCCGCATGGTGCCGGGTGTTCTCTCCGACCCCGAATGCTTCGAGCAGGAAAGCCACTGGGACGGTCTTCTGGAGCATCCCCAGTATTCCCGCCCCGAGATCTGGCACGGACGGCAGGTGCCTTCCATCTTGCTTTCCGGCAACCACGCGCTGGTGGATCGCTGGCGCAAAAAACAGTCCATCCTCCGCACCATGCGGCGCAGACCGGACCTTTTCAGCAAGCTGATCCTGCCCCACAAGACACGGGCAGAAAAGAAATTTATTGCCGAGCTGGAGGCAGAAGATGAAGAATTCCGAGTTAAATACGCTGAAAACGTGGGTAAGCGAAAGCAGTAACATCGTCTTTTTCGGCGGTGCAGGCGTCAGCACGGAATCGGGCATCCCCGACTTCCGCAGCACCGACGGCTTATACCACCAAACCTTCGATTATCCCCCGGAAGAGATCCTGAGCCACAGCTTTTTTTACGGACATATGTCCTATTTTTACCGCTTTTACCGCGAGAAGATGCTGCCGCTGGAGGCGCAGCCCAACGCTGCCCACCGCAAGCTGGCAGAGCTGGAGCAGGCGGGAAAGCTGCGCGCCGTCATCACGCAGAACATCGACGGCCTGCATCAGAAGGCCGGCAGCAGGCAGGTTTATGAGCTGCACGGCTCCGTGCTGCGGAACTACTGCCTCAAGTGCGGGAAATTCCACAGTGCCGAATTCATCCGCGATTCCGCGGACATCCCCCTCTGCGACTGCGGCGGACGGATCAAGCCGGATGTGGTGCTTTACGAGGAAGCGCTGGATGACGCCACCGTCATGGGCGCCGTGGAGGCCATCTCCGGGGCTGACCTTTTGATCGTGGGCGGCACCAGTCTGACCGTCTATCCCGCCGCGGGTCTGCTGCGCTACTACCGCGGCGACCGCCTTGTCCTCATCAACCGCGACGCGACGCCCTATGACAATGCCGCAAATCTGATCCTCCGCGATCCCATCGGGCAGGTCATGGCGCAGCTTTAAGCGCAGAAATTACATGATTTTTTGACAGGATCTGCTCTGTACATTGCAGAGCCTGCTGCATATAATGGGTGGTAATGATCACCCCATCGGAGGTTACTATGAAAATTGTTGTCTTGGCCGGCGGCATCAGCACGGAACGTCAGGTTTCTCTGGTTTCCGGCACCTGCATCTGCCGCGCTCTGCGTCAGCGGGGTCACGCGGCCATTCTTGTGGATCTGTATCTCGGCATGCCCGATTGGAAGGAAAGCTGGGAAGCAGCCTTTGCCGCGGAAGACGGCTTCTGCTCGCAGGTCTCCGTCGGCCGTGACGCGCCTTCCATCGAAGAGGTGCGCGGTATGCGCCCCGATCCTGATTGCCGCATCGGCCCCGGCGTGCTGGAGCTTTGCCGCTGCGCCGACCTGGTATTTCTCGGCCTCCACGGCGAGGACGGCGAGGACGGAAAGGTGCAGGCCATGCTGGAGCTGATGGGCATTCCCTATACCGGTTCCGGCTTCCTTGGCAGTGCCATGGCCATGGATAAAGTCGTGACCAAGCAGATCATGGAGCAGAACGGCATCCGCACGCCCGCATGGCGGGAACTGCATGTGACGGAGGACACCATTCCCTCCCTGCTGAAGGAACTACAGCTGCCCTGCGTGCTGAAAACGCCCAACGGCGGCTCCTCCATCGGCGTGATGCTGCCCGAAACGGCAGAGGAGCTGGAACGCGGTCTGCGGGAGGTTTCCCGCTTCAGCAGCCGCGTGCTGGCGGAAGAAAAGATCACGGGCAGAGAGCTGACCGTCCCCGTATTTGACGGTAATTATCTCTCCGCCATCGAGATCGTACCGCCCGAAGGCACCTATTTTGACTACATCGCCAAGTATCAGAGCACTGACGAAGGCGGCGCCAGAGAGATCTGCCCCGCCCCCATCACCGAAGCACAGGCAAAGGAAATGGGCGAGATGGCACTGCAGCTGCACAACGCGCTGGGCCTTTCCGTCTATTCCCGCACCGATTTCCTGCTGGATGCCGACGGAACACCCTGGTGCCTCGAGATCAACACCCTGCCCGGCATGACTCCTGCCAGCCTGCTGCCCAAGTCCGCAGCCGTGGCAGGCTATGCCTATCCCGAACTCTGCGAAAAAATCGTGCAGCTTTCTCTCAATATCAAACGCTGATCGGAGCGATACTATGACAACGGATCTTCGCTGCTGGGCAGAGTTTCACCTCGATGCCCTGCGGAACAACCTGAAGCTGGCGCAGGAGCGCACCGGAAAGCCCGTCATGGCAGTGATCAAGGGCGACGCCCACGGTCACGGCGCCATCCGCTGCGGCCTTGCCCTGCAGAATGCCGGGGCGGCAGCCTTTGCCGTGGCCTGTCTGCAGGAAGCCATCGACCTGCGCACCGCCGGCATAACCCGCCCCATCCTCATCCTCGGCTGGACGCCCGCTTCCCGCGTCGCTTCCCTGGTCGAACACGATCTGATCCAAAGCACATTTTCCGAAGAATATGCCGCGGAGCTGCAGCAGGCTGCCGCTGCCGACGGAGTGATCGTCCGCATCCATGTCAAGGTGGATACGGGTATGTCCCGTACCGGCCTTTCCGCCCAGACGGATCCCGTGGCTGCTGCTGCCGCCGTCTGCCGCATTGCGGCCATGCCGAATCTGAAGCTTTGCGGCATCTTTACCCACTTCGCCGCCGCCGATATGCCGGAACTGGACAGTTTCACCGCTCTGCAGCTGAAGAACTTCCGCGCAGTACTGGCGGCTTTGGAGCAGAAGGGACTTGACGGTGAGCCGCTGATTCATGCGGCCAACAGCGCCGCGATCCTCTGGCATCCCGACGCGCATTTTGATATGGTCCGCGCCGGCGTGATGCTTTACGGTTTCTATCCCGACGGCATCCACCGCGAAGACGGCCCGCTGGATCCCGTGCTTTCGCTGAAGGCTCATGTGGCGCAGGTGAAGGAGCTGCAGACCGGCGCCAAGGTCAGCTACGGCTGCCTCTTCGAGGCAGAAAAGCCCATGAAGATCGCCATCGTTGCGGCGGGCTATGCCGATTCCTATCCCCGCAGCCTCACCGGCAAGGGCGCATGGGCCATGATCTGCGGTCACCGCTGCCCGCAGATCGGCAGGATCTGCATGGACATGTGCATGTTCGATGTGACCGGTACCGATGTCAAGGCCGGCGACGAGGTCATCCTCTACGGCCGCGGCGGTATGCCCATGGACGAGCTGGCACGGCTGGCGGGAACCATCAATTGCGAGCCCACCTGCCTGCTGACGAACCGCGTCAAAAAAATCTATATTGACGGCTGAACCGAATTCCGTCTGCTCTGTTTTCTGAGAGCAGGCGGATTTATTTTTTCCCGATTGTTGCCGAACGACACGGAATGCGCTATAATATCCCCATCTTTTTTCATTGCTTCGGAGGCACTTATGGAACGCTCTAAAACCGTCCGCTATTTTTGTATGCTGCAGTTTCTGACCTACGGTTCCGTGGGCCTTTGGCCCTATGCCCTTTCCTACTTCCGCTCCCTCGGCCTCAGCAGCAGTCAGGTCGGTCTCATCAGCGCCTGCGGCACCTTCCTCTGCCTGTTCGGCCTGCCGCTGATGGGCATTCTGGCGGATCGCCGCCGTGCTGCGCGGAAGCTGCTGCTGCTGACGCTCACCGTGCTGATCCCCGTGCAGCTGCTGATCCCCGTGCTGGGTGAAACAGGCCACCACACCCTGACTGCGCCCGCCCTTCTGTTGATCCTGATCCCCCTTGCCGCCGTGACCTTCTTCGGCGAGCGCAATATCATCACCATGATGGACTCCTGGAGCGGCGACACCATGGATCGCCTGCAGCTGAACTACAGCACCTGCCGCATGTTTGGCTGCCTTTGCTATATCCTTATTTCTTTCTCCGCCAGCGCATTATTGGGTACGGTGCTGCCCGTGTGGCTCTGCTTCCTTATCATGCCCGCCATCTCTCTGCCTCTGATCCTGCTGACTTCCGGCAAACGCGGCGCAGCCTATGACATTCCCCGCGAAACGCAGACCAAAAAAGAAAAAACCTCCGTCCTGCTCTCGCTGGTCTTCAAGAACTATCATTATGTGACCTATCTTCTGCTGGTGCTGGGCTTCTATGCCTTCCAGTCCATCGTGGATCTGGATCTGACCTATCTGATGGATCATGTGGGCGCGCCTCACAGCAGCATCGGTCTCATCGGCGGCTACCGCGCCTTCTGCGAGCTGGTGGTCATGCTGACCCTCTCCCGCTGCAAAAAACTGCCGCCTCTGTGGATCCTGCTTTCCTGCTGCGGACTCTTTGTGGCGGCGGAGCATCTGCTCTATCCCGCCGTGACCTCTCTGCCCGGTCTCATCGCCCTTGCCACTCTTACCGGTGTGGGCGGAGGCCTGTTCTTCGGCTGCAACGCCAGCTACGTCTATCAGATCGTGGATGCCCGCGCAGGCTCCACCGCCATGTCCGTGCAGGGCGTATGCCTTGCCTCCATGGGCATCCTCGGCTCCATGGCAGCGGGCAGCATCATCGACCGCTTCGGTCTCACCGTACTGACCGGCGGTGTGGGCATTCTGATGCTGATCTGCACCCTCCTCTTTGTGGGCAGCCGTCTGCTCCGCCCGCACAAGCAGGCACGGTAAGCAGCTGTCAGGTTATCAGATATTTTCATATCGTTGACAAGTGATTTTGATATGCATATAATAGCCGCAGACTACAGGAAAGGAGCAAGCGCCTCATGAAGAACCTCCGCAGCTTCCATATGTCCATGATGATGCGCATGCGCAGCGGCATGTGCACGGTTCGCTGCGCTTCTGAGAACGGCTTGCTTTGCTCCATATCCGGGTGACCTGCGGCGGAAACACGGTTCTGCTGCCGTCATAACAGAAACCTTCGGATCGGGAAGCATCGCGTGCTTCCCGATCTTTTTTATTGGGAGAGAAACACCATGATCGAAATCAAAAATCTGACCAAAACCTTTCATACTGCAAACGGTGATATCACCGCCTTGCAGGATGTGAGCCTGACCGTGCGGGACGGCGAGATCTACGGCATCATCGGCCTTTCCGGCGCGGGAAAAAGCACCCTCGTGCGCTGCATGAATCTGCTGGAGCGCCCCACCTGCGGACAGGTGCTGGTGGACGGCCGCGACCTCATGACCATGCCCCGCAAAGAGCTGCTGAAGACCCGTCAGGGCATCGGCATGATCTTCCAGAGCTTCAATCTGCTGGAGCAGCGGAACGTCCTCAAAAACGTCTGCTATCCGCTGGAGATCGCGGGAGTCCCCAAGGCGGCTGCCAATGAACGGGCGGTGGAGCTTCTGAAGCTGGTGGGGCTGGAAGACCGCCAAAAGGCCTATCCCGCCCAGCTTTCCGGCGGACAGAAGCAGCGCGTGGCCATTGCCCGCGCCCTTGCCACCAATCCCCGCTACCTGCTCTGCGACGAAGCCACCTCCGCGCTGGATCCCAATACCACCCAGTCTATTTTGGCGCTGCTGAAGGAGATCAACGAAAAGCTGGGCGTGACCATCGTGGTCATCACCCATGAGATGCGCGTGATCGATCAGATCTGCGACCGCGTGGCCGTCATCGATCAGAGCCGCATCGCCGAGGAAGGCCCTGTCAGCGAGGTATTCACCAGACCCCGCTCCCGCATTGCCCGCGAGCTGATCCTGCCGGGCAACAAATCCTCCGTCAGCGAGATCAGCGGCGGCAAAAAGATCCGCCTCATCTACAACGGCGAACGCTCCACCAAGCCCGTGATCGCCAACATGATCCTCGAATGTCAGGTCCATGCCAGCATCCTCGCCGCGGATACCCGCGACATCGACGGCTGCACCTACGGCTACACCGTGCTGGCGCTGCCCGACGACGAACGGCAGTATGAGCGCGTCATCGGCTGGCTGAACGAGCATCACAATACTTACCGCGTGGAGGACTGAGCCATGTTATCTGATATTTTCTACAAGCTTTGGGATGCCGGGCTGCTGCAGCTGGGCGTCTGGGAAACGATCTATCTGACGCTGATCCCCACGGCCATCGCCTATGTGCTGGGTCTGCCGCTGGGCGTGCTGCTCTGCATCACCGATCAGAACGGTCTTCATCCCATTCCCGTGCTGAACAAGATCCTTTCCGTCTTCGTCAACATCTTCCGCTCCATCCCCTTCATCATTCTGATGGTGGCCATGCTGCCCGTGGCCAAGCTGCTGGTGGGCACCAGCATCGGCAACAAGGCCATGATCGTCACGCTGGTCATCGCCGCCGCGCCTTATGTGGCACGCATGGTGGAAAGCTCCCTCAAGGAAGTGGACGCGGGCGTCATTGAAGCCGCGCAGGCCATGGGCTCCTCCAACTTCCAGATCATCACCAAGGTGCTGATCCCCGAAGCCAAGCCCGCCCTCATCATCGGCGCCGTGATCTCCACGGTGACCATCCTCGGCTACTCCGCCATGTCCGCCACCATCGGCGGTACGGGCCTCGGCCAGATCGCCATCGTCTACGGCCATCAGCGCTTCAAGGACGATATCATCTGGATCTGCATGGTGCTGATCGTGATCATTGTGCAGATCATTCAGGAATTGGGCATGATGATCGCCCGCAAGACCGACAAACGCATCCGCAAGTAAGGAGGCTTTTCCATGACATTCCGTTTGGAGGCGGTATCCGCTGCCAATCTGCAGAAAAGACGAATGTGTGCAGCCTGACCGACTGAACAAACCACACATTTCATCTGATAGAATAAAGGAGAATTTACCATGAAAAAACTGATCGTTGTTCTGCTGACTCTGACCCTTATCCTCACCTTCGCCACCGGCTGCGGCGCCAAGAAGAACGAAAAGCTTATCGTCGTCGGCGCCAGCGCCACGCCCCATGCCGAGATCCTCGAGCAGGTCAAGGCCGCCGTTGCCGAACAGGGCTACGAGCTGGAGATCCGCATTTTTGACGACTATGTGCTGCCCAACACCGCCCTCAACGACGGCGAACTGGACGCCAACTACTTCCAGCACACCCCCTATCTCAACAGCTTCAATGCCGAAAACGGCACCAAGCTTTCTTCCGCCGCATCCATCCACTATGAGCCCTTCGGCATCTACGGCAACGGCATTTCCGACCTCTCCGAGCTGGCTCCCGGCGCTTCCATTCTGATCCCCGCCGACGACAGCAACGAGACCCGCGCCCTCTTCCTCCTGCAGCAGGAAGGCCTCATCACCCTGCCCGCCGATGCCGATCCCGCCGTCGGTGTGACCACGCTGGACATCGTGGATGACGGCGGCTACGCCATCACCGCCGTGCAGGCCGATACCGTTCCCGCCCAGTTCAACAACAGTGACGAAGGCTCCATCGCCGTCATCAACGGCAACTATGCCCTGCAGGCAGGCCTGAAGGTCGCCAACGCCCTGGCCGTGGAGGATGCCTCCGGTTCCGCCGCCCAGACCTATGCCAACATCATCGCCGTCCGTACCGGGGAAGAAAACAGCGAAAAGATCCAGGCCCTCATCAAGGCGCTGCAGACCGATGCCGTCAAGGCTTACATCGAAAGCACCTACAACGGCGCTGTCATCGCCATCTACTGATCCCGCAGCAATTCGAATTACACAGACACAGGCGCGGCAGGATCTCTGCCGCGCCTGTGCTTGCCAATTTTCCGTTTCTGTGGTAGGATAGGGAAAACAAACCGATGAAGAGGGAGGAAGCCGCCGTGACGGAAGCCGAAAAAATGAAGCTGGGACTCTGGTACGACGCAAACCATGACACGGAGCTGACTGCGCAGCGTCTGGCCGCGGAGGAGCTTTGCTTTGCCCTCAACCACACCCGCCCCGCGGACACAGAGGAACGAAACCGCATCCTGCGGCAGCTGATCCCCGACCTCGGAGAAGGCTGCGAGATCCTTTCTCCGTTTCTGACCGATTACGGCTGCTACTGCCGCATCGGTGATCATACCTCGATCAATCACGGCGCCTATCTGATGGACGGCGGCTCCATCACCATCGGAAGAAACTGCTTCATCGGCCCGAACTGCGGCTTTTACACCGCCGCCCATCCGCTGCCGGCGGAGCAGAGAGATCGCGGCCTTGAAAAAGCCCTGCCCATCCGCATCGGCGACCATTGCTGGCTGGGCGGCAATGTGACCGTTCTGCCCGGTGTGACCATCGGAGATCACACCGTGATCGGCGCAGGCAGCGTGGTCACGAAGGACATTCCGGATCATGTGGTCGCCGCAGGAAATCCCTGCCGTGTGCTGCGCCCCATCACGGAAGACGACAGGATCTGAGCCTGTGCATAAAAAACCGGCCTGTGATTTTGCTCGTTCCTCATAAGAAAACATAGCCCCTTCGCCGTGCCTTTTCCACCGCTTCTGTGTTGTTTTTTCTTGCATTACACAAAGTAGTGCTGCGAAAAAACGCCTTGAATCGTCGAAAAAATCACAGGCGAATGGCTGA
>JAFSHY010000062.1 GCA_017440065.1 Oscillospiraceae bacterium
GCTGCCTGCGGAGCATCCGCTCTGGGGCTGCAAAAACGCGCTGATCACGCCCCATGTCAGCGGTCAGACCTTCCTCGGACTCAGGGATAAGGAGGAGTTCTTCTTCTCCCTCTGCAAGGAAAATCTGGAGCGCTACCGCGACGGAAAGCCGCTTCTCAACCGCGTGGATCTTTCCACCGGTTATCGCGTGACAACGGGTTAACAAACAAAAAAGTCCTCCTGTTTCAAACAGGAGGACTTTTTTAATGTTTCAGAGCAGCTCGTCTGGAATGCCGAGATCCCAAGCGAGGCGGGACAGGACGTATTTGTCGCGGATGTCACGGGTGGCGGCGGCAATGACAGGCAGCAGCGCCTCGTCCGTACCCAGTTCCCGCAGCGTGGTGGGAGCATCCAGCTTGTGCAGCAGATCTTCCAATACTTCGGGGGCGGGAACCTCCTCGCGGATGATGGTGAGAATGTCCTCCCATCGGGCGAGGATGCGCTCCAGCCGTTCGGCATGGGATGTAAGGTCGTATTTGCGCTCCTTCTTTTCCAGCGCGATCATGCTCTCCGCGCCCTTGCCCAGCAGCTGGCGCAGCGTTTCGTGCCACGCGGGAAGATCAAAGGCGGCGGCATGCGCCAATGCTTTTTCGCGGTCGGGCTGCACGGTCGACAGACGGCTGTACATCCGCGCGGCGATCAGCGTGCCGACGGCGCACTGGATGCCGTGCAGGTCACAGGGCGTACCGAATTCCGCGGCGCGCATATCGATGATGTGGGAAATGTAATGCTCAAAGCCCGAGGCGGGACGGGAAAGACCCGCGTAGTTCATGGCAACACCGCCGATGACCAGCCCTTCAAAGACCGCCTCCACGGCGGCTTCTTCCCGCCGCAGCAGACCGTCCGCCTGCTCCATGCAGCGCCCAAGGGCATGGCGGATCAGATCCGCGATCTCCCCGCAGTAGTATTCACCGCAGAGCAGATGGGCATAGCGCCATTCGCAGATACTGATGTACTTGGCCAGCATATCGCCGAGGCCTGCCTTCATCATGTGCAGGGGCGCCTGTTTTAAAATATCCGTGTCGCCGAGGATCACATCGGCGCAGCGCGTTGGCAGCGAGATCTTGAGGCCGTCCCGCGTCATGGAAGAAGACGCGGAGGCGTAGCCGTCCATGGAAGGGGCGGTGCCCACGATGATATAGGGTCTGCCCGAGGTGCTGCTGAGGATCTTGCCGATGTCATTGAGCACACCGGAACCCACGGAAACGATCAGATCGCAGGAAGCATCGTAGTGCATAACGGCAGAACCGACCGCCTGCTCATCGGGCTCAAGATGTGCCTGCGGGAAGCTGTAGGACACATAGGGGAAGCCCTCCGCCTCCAGAAGCGAAAGCACCTGCTTTCCTGCCGCTTCAAAGGTATTTTGGTCGGACAGGACAAAGACCCTGCTGCCGCCCAGCCTGCGGATGGCGGCGGGCAGCTGACGGATCGCGCCCTTGCCGCAGATCACATCGGAAGAAAACCGGTGGACCCTGCCGCAGGAGCAGACCGCACCGTTCATATCAAATAATCGCTGTAAACTCATAGGATCACCCTCCATGCCTGTATTATACCGAGGAAAGGCCGCCGGTTCAAGCACAGAAAAAGCGCCCGAAACCGTCGGTTTCGGGCGCGGTCTTTACTGAAGTCCGTAGACAACGGAGAGAATGGCGAAGAGCACCATCGTCAAGAGCGTCATGGCGGAGAGGGCAGAGGAGATCTGCACGCGCTCCGACGGCTCGTCGGCAAAGACGGGGATGATGTAGGGCGGAGGCAGGATGACCAGCAGCAGGGCAGCGCCCTCGAAGATCATGCCGTTCAGCACCGTCCTGTTCAGCAGCACGAGGATGCCGAAGCACAGTGCCATCAGGCCGAGCCGCATGGCGATGAGGCCGCCGGTCTGCTTCCACGGGATCTCGCGGATCACCAGATCGTAGCCCACGGTCAGCAGAATGATCATGCCGGTGGGAGCGGAAACGAAGGAGGTGACGGAGTCCACGATCACGGCGATGCCCCAATCCTGCAGCTTGCCGTAGAGACCTGTGGCACCCACCAGCAGGCCGAGAATGACGGCGATCAGCGTGGGGGAATGCAGCAGATCGTCCAGAATGGCCTTGGGATCGGTCTTTTTGGTCAGAAGCATCTTATACAGGGTGAAGACGAAGATCTCCTGACCGAGGACGATCATGGCGAATTTGGACATGCTCTCATCGGGGAAGAGCAGGCCGAACAGGGCGAAGCCCAGCATACCGGCCTCGAAGCCGGAGGCGAGGAAGGGCGCCAGACGGCTCTGCATTTTGCTCAGGCGGATGATGAGGAAGCCCAGCATCAGCAGCAGCGTACATACCGCGAAGACCACGATGGGCAGGATCAGCGAAGAAAGGCTGTATTCCGCCGTGGCGAAGGAGCTGAACAGCACAAAGGGCAGCGTCAGATTGATGATGACCTTTTTGAGGGTGTCCACGCCGTCGCGGGTGATGAACTGACGGCTGCGGCACATCATGCCCATGGCCAGCGCGATGAACACCGGCAGGGCCGTGGCGATAACAGATATGACCTTACCCATAGGCCTTACTTGATAACACCCTTCTGCAGGATGATGTTGGCATAGATCTCGGTCTCACCGGTCTGGATGATGCAGTAGCAGTCCTGTGCTTCGTCATAGAACTTGAAGCGCTCATACTGACCCACGGCAGCGGCGCCGCGGTCATCATACTTGGCGATGATGTCCTTGTAGGTCTTCCAGATGGGGATCTCCAGGCCCTTGTCCTGCTCGCCCACTTCCATGATCATGGCAGGGGTGTCCACATAGGTATCGAGGGGGATGACCTGCAGGATGGCTTCCAGCAGCTCGGGGACGCCGTGACCGTCGGCGCGGAGGAAGATGGCGTTCTTGGCCTTGGCCATACGGGCACCGGGGAAGTTGCCGTCACCCAGGCAGATACGGTCGGA
>JAFSHY010000063.1 GCA_017440065.1 Oscillospiraceae bacterium
CCGATGTAAGCTGCTCTTGCGCCGATAACAGCACCGTCAGCACCCTGGGCGCGGCGTGCACCAAACTCCAGAACGGTGCGGCCCTCCGCGGCGCGGACAACGCGGTTGGTCTTGGTAGCGATAAGGCTCTGATGGTTCAGCGCCAGCAGCAGATAGGTCTCGATCATCTGCGCTTCAATGGCAGGTGCGCGGACAGTCAGCAGAGGCTCGTGGGGGAATACGGGCGTTCCTTCGGGCACGGCATAAATATCGCCGGTGAAACGGAAATCCTTCAGATAGGCGAGGAATTCCTCGTCGAACAGGTTTCTGCCGCGGAGATATTCAATGTCCGCTTCGGAGAAATGCAGATCCTGAATGTATTGCACGACCTGCTCCAGACCGGCAGCAATGGCGAAACCGCCCTGATCCGGCACGCGGCGGAAGAAGACATCGAAATAGGTGATACGATCCTTCATGCCGTTTTTGAAGTAGCCGTTGCTCATGGTGAGTTCGTAGAAGTCGCAAAGCATGGTGAGATTCAGTTTGTCGTTCATGGGGATCACCTCATACTAAGATTGCTTTTATTATAGCACGATTTTTTACTACTGCAAGAAACAATTGACTTTTTGGATAGAATTACGGGAGGAAACGCTGCCGTCCCGACAGGCGGGAAACAGCTGTCCGATACGGAATGGGGAAACAGTTGCCAAAGTGGGGTATACTATGATATAATAACTAAATCAGCAAAAAACTGCGGTAAAATACGACATTTTTATCGATGAATTTATCCTGTGTAAAGGAGGGATCCTGCGTTGAAATCCAAACGCACCGCAACGGAGATCCTCGCGACCGCCGTTGTCCCGGCTGTCTTTCTGCTGGGAAGTATCCTGCTTCTGATCCTTTCGGATCTGATGGCGGCCTCGCCGTATCTCACGGGCTGCCTTGGCGGCATGCTGGCGCTGGCCGGCTGCCTGATCTGGGGCGCGGGTCTGTGTGAGCGGATGGTACGTTCGCTTTGCAGAAAAGGCATGATCGGTATCACCGCCCTGATGTCAGTGGGCGTTCTGCTCTTCTGGTTCCGTCAGTTTGTGGACGGGGGATGGGCGGAAGAACTGCTGTTCCTGCTGAGCGCAGTTCCGATGGCGCTGCTGCCCGCGTTGCTGCGGCTCTGTTTCCTCGGCGCCGATCTGCCTGAAGAGGAGCAGAAGCCGGATGTCCTGTTCTGGATCCTGCTTTCTGTGGGCATCCTCGGTGTTGGCGCGGCGGCGGTCTGCCATTTCCTTGCGCTGCCGCTGACCGCAACTCTGATTTGGATCGTTAACTGGTATGCTGTGGCCGGTATGGCCGCCATGGCGATCCTGCTGCTGATCCGTCATTGGAGCGTACTTGCCGTTCCTGCCGTTCTTGTGGCTGCGATCGGAACGGCAGCTGCGGTTCTGATGCTGCTGGAACTTTCTCCGCTGCATTGGGAGCAGCTGGCTTATACGCTCCCGCTGCTCGCGCTGGGCTTCTGCGAACTGGCCTTCTGCGGTCATATGATCCCCGACGGCCGTGTCTGGCCCGCTCTGCTGGAACGTTCCACCTTCCCGCTGCAGCTGATGGATATTGACGGCAATCTGGTCTACGGCTCCGATATGGCCATGCACGTGGCCTCTAACCACAAGGCTGCCATCCTCAATAACCGTTACCATGTGTCGCAGATCGTGGAGCGGGATTTCCAGCTTTCCGCTGCCGTGATCCGCGGCGGTTATGCCCTGCGGCAGAAGGATCTGCGGGATCTGCACGCGCTGCAGGATGCCCTGCAGAAGGTCACGAAGGAGCTGGAGGAGACCAACGATGTCCTCTCCCGTGAAAGCGAGATCGAGGCGGATCTGCACCTCCTTGTGAAGAAAAACGCCTTCTTTGCCGAGCAGGAGGCCAAGATCCGCGAAAAGACCGACCGTGCTTCGCTGCTGCTGCGCTGCGCTGCCGCCGCTTCTCCGGAGCCCGGTTTCCGCCGCGCGGTCGTGACCCGCGCCAACCTGCTGGTGACCTATACCCAGCAGCTGGGTCTGCTGCTGAAGGCGGCACGGGAGACGGATATCCTGCCCGTTTACCATCTGCGGGACGCGCTGGAAGCCTCCGCCAAGGCGGCGACTGCCGCGGGCGCCCGCTGCCGTGTATACCATGTGGCGCAGGGCGCGTTCCCCTCAGATGTGATCCTCTCCCTGTACGATCTGCACGAAATGGTGCTGGAGGATATTCTCTCCGGTGAGCTTTCCACGCTGGAGATCCGTCTTCGCAACGAGCAGAACGGTCTGCGGCTGATCCTCACCGTAAAGGACACCACCCTGTCCGCTATCTCTGCCCGTGTGGAGCATATCATTGCGCAGACTGCCGCCATGGGCGGTTCCGCCCGCTTCAATGTGGAGGGCGGAGACGTATCCATCTTCATCGAATTTCTGAAGGGAGGTGCGGAAGATGCTTAATGCCATGCCCCGTTCCATGACGCTGCTCTGTCTGGCGCTGAGTTTGCTGTCCCTTTCCGCCACCTGTCTGATGATCGCCCATACCGTTCACGACAGACTGCAGACGCATAAGAAACGCTACCTCTTCAAAGAGGCTGCCGCGTTCCTGTTCTTTGTGGTCTGGTCGATGCTGCTGTGTCTTGCGGTCAAGGATCTGACCTTTGACAGAGTGACTACGCTGGCGATCCGCTGGGCGATGCTGATCTATCCGCTGGTCTGCATCATGCTGGCGCTGACCGAGCATGAATGGACAATGATGATCCCTGGCTTCTTCGCCGCGCTGACGGTTCCGTTCTTCGAAACATCCCTCGGTACGATCTTCCCCTATGAGTTGGCGGCCATGCTGCTGGCCATGCTGGTGGAGGTGCTGTTCCGCCTGATCCCCGCGCTGCGCGCTAACCTTTGGAGCATGGATCTGCGATCGATTCAGGAAGCGGTGGATGCCATCGATGAGGGACTTATGTTCACGGATGAGAAAGGCAGGATCCTGCTTTCCAACCGCACGATGGAAGCCCTCAGCACCTCTCTCTGCCATCAGGATCTCAAAAACGGCGGGCAGTTCTGGAATGCGCTGAAGGAATGCGGCTCTACCGATTTCATTACGAAGGTTTCCACGGCGGACAGTTTCCTCTTCCGCTTCACCGGCGGTAATACATGGACGCTCTACCGTGAGGAATTCCAGATCCGCGGCAAGGATTTTGTGCAGTATGTGGCGCTGAATATCACCGATTCGGATCATGTGCAGCGGCAGATCCTGCTGCGCAAAGCCGACCTTGGCCGCACCGCGGAGCAGCTGCAGCAGGTGAAGGACACCATTGACAGAATGTGCCAGGAGGAGGCGAAGGCCGAACGCGGCAGCGAGACCTTCGATTCCATCACCGATAAGATGGCCTCTCTGAACCGCTTCTTTACCGACCACTATGCGCTGCCTGCCGAGACCTTTGACTATAAGCGGCTGGCAGTACTGACCTCCGGCCTGCTGGAGGAAATGGAGCATGCGCCCGCCATGACCGCTGAGGAGCGGCTTTCGCTGGCGGTCAGCGCCTTCGCGCTGCTTTCCATTCCTGTCACGGTGGAAGGCGAGCTGCCCGAAGCAGAAGATGCGGCGGATGTCTGTGTGGATATGATCCGCGAAGCCTGCATCAATGCCGTCATTCACGGCAATGCCACCGCCATCACTGTGACCATGGAGCAGACGGAGGAAGCCTTCCTCTGCGAGGTCTCCAATAATGGCTCGCTGCCGGAAAAAACGCTGAATCCCGGCGGCGGCATCACCGGTATCCGCAGAGCGCTCTTCCCGCTGAACGGTCAGCTGGAGATCACCATGGAGCCTGTGTTCTCGCTGAAGGTAAAGATCCCGAATCAGAATCTCAAAGAAGAATGATAAAAATCCCGCGGTATTTCGTACCGCGGGATTTTTGCATGAAAACACGAATATGGGGCATTCTCTCCGTGAAGGAGGAATGATGTATGAATCAGGATTCGATCCGTCTTTTGAATGAATGCCATTACGGAGCGCAGATGGCTGTCTCTGCCATCGATGCCATCATGGAGGATGTGGAAAGCAATGCCATGCGGGAGCATTTGGAGACCTGCCTGCATCTGCACGAAACGGTGGAGAAGGATGCGGCAGCGGCGCTGAACCGGGCAGGCATCCGCGCAAAGACCCCCGGTATGATGACAAGAAAAATGGCGCAGGTCAAAAGCGATATGCGGATGGCAGTGCATCCCACGGACAGTAAGGCGGCAGCTCTGATGACCGACGGCTGCAACAGCGGCACGAAAATGCTGGCAAAGCAGCTGAACCGCCGTTCCAATGCGGATGTGCAGGCGCGGGAGATCGCCCGCAGACTCATCGGCATCGAGGACAGGACGGTGACCGGTCTGCGCCCGTATCTGTAAGAAAGAAAAAGGTCGGAGCCGAAGCTCCGACCTTTGATTCATTTGGAAACCGGGAATTACATCAGGGGTTCCATGCCGAGGACGGGGTGGTTGACCTCGGTCAGGTAGCCGTACAGTTCTTCCATATCGGTGGTGATGGTTTCGTCTGCGATCATGGAGCAGAAATCATCGATGCCATAGAGCTCCTTGGCGGTCTCATTGATGCGGTCAGCCATCTGTTCCTTCAAAGCCTTGGGCAGCCAGACGATACGGGCGGGGCCGCCTTCAGCAGCCATGAACTTCTTGGAAGCCAGGAACTGCTTGCCGTGACCCATAAAGCCGGGAGTCTGAACGCCGCCGCCGGTCATGGAAGCCATTTCGGAGAAGCTCATGCCCAGAGGAGTCATGCCGGCATGCTCACGGTTGGTGATAACAACACCGTTGGACAGGGGCTCGATGCCGCAGATGCAATCGAAGCAGCCGCAGGAGGTCATGGGATCTTCCATGATGGAGTACAGGGTCACGCGCTCCAGAGCGCCGTGAGAGTACAGGGAAACAGCTTCATTGACATCGTCATAAGCGCCGAGACGCTCGTCGGTGCAGTTGAGCTTGGTGACGACCTGGCAGGGACCGGAGGGATCCAGTTCGTTGGTAGCCTTGGCGTCGAGCCAGGAAACGGCACCGCAGAGGCCCAGACGTTCGGGGGTAACGATACAAACGTGGCTGGGGGAGAAGGCCTGGCACAGGGTGCAGGTGTAGAAGACGTCGACGGATTCGTCGGTCATGGTCTTCAGACGGGCGTCACGGGCAGCGAAGGTTTCGTTGGCCTTGGCACGGACTTCGGCGCAGCCTTCGACGGTGGTGCAGATGCGGACCTGGCACTTGTCGATAACGGCATCATATTCGCCCTTCACCTTGCCGTACAGAACTTCGCCGATGTGCTTGGCACGGAAGCCGGCTTCGAAAGCAGCCTTGGAAACACGGACACGGATCATGTCGCGCTGGCCGGTGTGCATAACGCCTTCGATGCAGTTCAGGTAGTTGTGGAACTTACGTTCAACAACGGGCTCAAAGTCGGTCTGCCAGTTCTTGCCGGCAACTTCGACGGTGTAGGTCATGGTGATCTTGGAGCCAACAGGAACTTCGTCGATGTCGGGGCCTTCCACGATGATCGCATGATCTTCGATGTCCTTTGCGTCGACAGTCTTGCAGAGTTCGCAGCAGTCAACACGGGAGCCGTCGACTTCGATCTGCATATCGCCGCGGCGGATGATTTCGCCTTCGAATGCATTGGAGAATGCAACGGGGATATCGATGTTGGTGACCTTGATCTTGATGTCGCGGGCTTCGAGAGAGGTCTCGATCCAGTCCTGGGTGTTCTCGTTGATGATCAGGGACTTGGGAACGGCCCACATATCGTCGGTGTCATTGGTGATGACAGGGAAGCCTGCCTGGATGGCGCCGGCGCCGCAAGCGACAACGATATCAGCAACGGGCTTGTAAGCGTTGACGAATGCGAAGATACGGTTGAAGGAGTAGTCGATGTGGCCTGCATAGTCGCCGGGCTGGACGTTGCCGAAGATGAAGGCAGCGCGGACAACCAGGGAGATGATGTGGCCGACGGACCAGATGTCTTCGCCCACGGGAACCACGCGGACGTCGAAATTCATGGTCATGCCGCATTCCATCAGCTGATCGATGATGCCGCCGATGAGGAACACGAAGATACCGCGGGACTGATAGCCCTTAACGGTCTCGAGGGCTTCTTCCTTGGAAGGAGCAGGGCCGATCATAACGACGAAGCCGGGAATGTCGCGGGTAACCAGGGGGACACCGAGGGTACGGACTTCCGCGTCGGTGAAGTGGCCGTGATACTTGCCGCCAAACTCTGCATAGGGATCAGGGTTCTTGGCATACTTGCAGGCCTCAATCATTTCGGCAGCGATGGCGGTGCCGATGCCGGAGGTGAAGATGTCCTTGGTCTTGTATTCGCGGGTCATCATGGCCTTGACGTCTGCAAGAGCTTCCTGCAGTTCGCCAACGGTCTGGACTTTCTTGCCGATGTATGCATAGATGCAGGAGAGATAGTAAGCAGTCTCGGGCATCTTCATGGGTGCGTCAGCACCAAGCTCCGCAACAAGGGCGTTCACGTCGGCCTCAGCCTTGGCGAACATTTCGTCGGAGCCTCTGAATACTCTGTCAAATAATCCCATGTCTATTATTCATTCCTTTCGAAGATTCATTGTTTTTGGTCGATGCGGGCCTTGATGGCGCGGATCTCTTCCACGGCCGTGGGGCTTACATCGTAAGGGGAGAGGCCACGCCGGTCGGCGTCGATGACCTCCGGGTTATAGCTGAGGAAGCCGAGCAGGTCTTCTTCCGGGATCCGCTGACGGATGAATTCGCGGTCGCTTTCATCGCGGACCTTGTTGGCTACCACGCTGACTTTGGTGATGCCCAGATCCTTGGCCAGCTGCTTGACCTTTTCGTAGGTCTGAATGCTTCTGGCGCCGGGTTCGATGACAACGATGAACTGATCCATGCAGCTGGCAGTGCCGCGACCCAGGTGCTCCAGGCCTGCTTCCATGTCCATTACCACCACATCATCCTTGCGGAAGACCATGGCAGAAAGGATGGATTTGAGCATCACGTGCTCGGGACAGACACAGCCGGTGCCTCCGGTCTCGACGGTTCCCATGACCAGCAGCTTGACGCCGTTGATCTCTTTGGAGAACTTGTCCGGAATGTCGCTGACCTGCGGATTCAGTTTAAAGAATTTGTTGGCGTAGGTTGCGCCGGTACGCTCCTCCACCAGATCTCTCATACGGGAGATCGGGATGATGGAGTTGACTTCCTCTTCGGAAAGGCCCAGAGCCAATCCGAGATTGGCATCGGGATCCACATCCGCGGCCAGCACGGTACGGCCTTCCGCGGCGTACAGGCGGGCGAGCGTGGAGGAAAGCGTGGTCTTGCCGACGCCGCCCTTTCCGGTAACAGCTACTTTCATGTGAATGTGACCTCTTAATTGAATAGGCTATGTAGGGATCAGATGCCCAGAGCCTTACGCTTTTCTTCGATGTCGGCGATCATCAGGTCGCCCAGCTTTTCGATGTCGGTTTCGACGGTGTACTTGGCTTCGACCCAATCCTTGATGCCGTGCTCGCCCTGCAGCAGTGCAGTGACTTCGCTGGAGCCCTTGGAGTAGGGATCAACGCCGAGGAAGGTGTCGATACCGGTGGCAACGACGTAGTTACCGATGGAGACGGCCTTCTCGGACATCCATTCGGGAGCGCAGCCGACGGCGGGCAGCTGGGAGATGTGGCAGCCCCAATCCTTGGCCAGATCGGAGACCAGGATCATCATACGGGAGATGTCAACGCAGGAGCCCATGTGCAGAACGGGAGGAATACCAACCAGATCGCAGACACGGCGCAGACCTTCGCCGCAGTATTCCTTGGCGTCGGGATCCATCAGACCGGCCTTGGCGGCAGCCTGTGCGGAGCAGCCGGTGACGACCAGGATGATGTCGTTCTTCAGCAGCTTCTTCATCAGCTCAATGTGAGCGGTGTCGGGGCGAACCTTGGGGTTGTTGCAGCCGACCATGGCGACAGCGCCACGGAGAACACCGGCCTTGACAACGTCAGCCAGAGGCTTCAGCGTGCCGAATTCGTCAACGTGAGAGTTGCAGACGCCGTCCAGTTCGGACTTGATGGCTTCGACGGAATAGCCGACGCGGGCCTTGGTCTTCTGCTGAGGAATGTTGACCAGTTCGGGCTTTCTGTTCTTGAAGTTTTCGATAGCGGCCTTGACGATGGCCTTGGCGTTTTCACCGGCGGTCTCGGCGTTGAATTCGATGAACTCAGAATCAGGAATACGGGCAATGTGAGAAGTGGTGATGAACTTGGTGTGGAAGCACTTGCTCAGGGGGCCCAGGGCGGGGAAGATACACTGGATGTCAACGACGATCGCTTCG
>JAFSHY010000064.1 GCA_017440065.1 Oscillospiraceae bacterium
CGTTATGGACTCCGGTGATCTGGAGCGCGAACGCGGCATCACCATTCTGGCCAAGAACACCGCCGTGCTTTATAAAAACACCAAGATCAACATTGTGGACACTCCGGGCCATGCCGATTTCGGCGGCGAGGTGGAGCGTATCCTCAAGATGGTCAACGGCGTTCTGCTGCTCGTGGACGCAGCCGAAGGCCCCATGCCCCAGACCCGCTTCGTTCTGCAGAAGGCGCTGGAACTGAAGCACAAGGTCATCGTGGTCGTCAACAAGGTAGACAAGCCCGACGCCCGCGTGGATGAAGTGGTGGACGAAGTCCTCGAGCTGCTGCTGGATCTGGATGCCACCGAGGAACAGTTCGACTCTCCCACCGTGTTCTGCTCCGGCAGACAGGGTACCGCGTCCTACGGTCCCCATGACCTCGGCGTTGACCTGCAGCCCCTGTTTGACACCATCGTGGACTATATCCCCGCACCCGAAGGCAACCGCGAAGAGCCTCTGCAGCTGCTGGTTTCTGCCATCGACTATAACGAATACGTCGGCCGTATTGCCATCGGCCGCATTGAGCGCGGTTCGATGCGCCAGAATCAGGAAGTCATGATCTGCGACTATCACGACGGCGAATATGCCGAAAAGGGCAAGATCGTAACGCTTTACGAATTCGACGGTCTGGGCAGAACCCCTGTGCAGGAAGCCTCTGCCGGTGAGATCGTGGCCTTCTCCGGTATCTCCGACATCACCATCGGCCGCACCATCTGCGCCGTGGATGCCGTGGAGCCGCTGCCCTTCGTGAAGATCTCCGCACCCACCATCGAAATGACCTTCTCCATCAACGACAGCCCCTTCGCCGGCCGCGAAGGCAAGTTCGTGACCTCCCGCAATCTGCGCGACCGTCTGCAGCGCGAGCTGCTGAAGGATGTTTCCCTCCGCGTGACCGAGCAGGGCACCGATTCCTTCAATGTGGCAGGCCGCGGCGAAATGCACCTCTCCATCCTCATCGAGACCATGCGCCGCGAAGGCTATGAATTCCAGGTCTCCACGCCCCGCGTGCTGACCCAGGAGATCGACGGCGTTCTCTGCGAGCCCGTGGAGCGCATGGTGGCTGACGTTCCCGACAACGCCACCGGTTCCGTCATTGAAAAGATCTGCGCCCGCAAGGGTGATCTGCTCTCCATGAACCCCATGGGCAGCCGCTGCCGTCTGGAGTTCCTCGTTCCCTCCCGCGGCCTCTTCGGCTACCGCAATGAGTTCCTCACCGATACCCGCGGCGAAGGCATCATGTCCTCCGTTCTCGATTCCTACGCACCCGTCAAGGGCGAGATCGAGCGCCGCAACGTCGGCTCCCTCGTGGCCTTTGAGACCGGCGAAGCCTGCTCCTACGGCCTCTTCAATGCGCAGGAACGCGGCCAGCTGTTCATCGGCGCCGGCACGCCTGTCTATGCCGGTATGGTCGTGGGCATCTGCTCCCGCAACGAAGATATGTCCGTCAACGTCTGCAAGAAGAAGCAGCTGACCAACATGCGCGCCTCCGGTTCCGACGAAGCGCTGCGCCTGACCTCTCCCCGCATCCTCTCTCTGGAGCAGTGCCTCGAGTACCTCGCCGATGACGAACTGCTGGAAGTCACGCCCAAGAATCTCCGCATCCGCAAGCGCATTCTGAACCACGCGGACAGAATGAAAGCCATCAAGGGCGGCAAGTAAGAAATCTTTACAGGAATTATGTAATATCCCCTTGATTTTTGTCGGATTTTCGTGCAAAATAAAGAAGCCTGCAGGCATGTATCCCGCAGGCTTCTTTTTCTATCCGTTCCGTACCACTTTTTGACCCTGAGGTGAAACCATGAAATACAAATGGATCCGCTGGATCGTGATCATAGCCGGCATTCTTCTGGTGGCGGAAGCCGCCATCTTCGCCGTTGCGGTAGCCCGTCAGACAGGCGCGTCCCGCCCCGTACCGCAGACGCAGCTGGCGACCCAGCCCAAAGACGAGCTTCCCGAACCGGAGCCGGAACCCGAACCCGAGCCCGAACCCACCACCATCGCCTGCCGCTCCTGCACCGTGCAGCTGATGCCGGATACCGTGATCTGCCCCTACTGCGGCTGGGATCAGAATCTTGATCCTGCTGATGTGCCGGTGCTGATTCCCTGCCGTAAGTGCGGCGAGGACATGGACGAGACGCTGGCCGTCTGTCCCTCCTGCGATTGGGAACAGGCGCTGGATCCCGACTTCAAGGAAACCTTCAACATCACCATGGTGGGCGACTGCACCCTCGCCAGCGACAAATCCAACTACGGCGCATGGACCACCTTCGTCGGTGTGGTCGGCGATGACTACGACTATCCCTTCGCCAATGTCCGCCCCATCTTCGAGGAAGACGAATTCACCATTATCAACCTCGAATGTAACCTGACGGACAAGTCCATCTATTCCAACATGTACTTCTCCTTCCGCGGCCCCACTGCCTACACGAAGATCATGTCCGGCAGCTCCGTGGAAATGGTCAGCTATTCCAACAACCACATCGTGGACTACGGCCAGAGCGGCTATGACGAGACCATTCAGGCGCTCGAAAACGACGGCCTTGCCTATGTGGAGCGCGACTCCTCCACGATCTACGAAACGGAAAACGGCATCGTCATCGGCGTGTACGCCGGTATGTTCTGGGGCTTTGACGAAAAAGACCTCGAAGCTGAGATCCGCGAGCTGGACAAGACCTGCGACATCGTCATCGCTTCCCTCCACTGGGGTGATGAAGGCAAGTACCGCCCCACTGCCGAACAGGAGCGGCTGGGTAAGCTGGCCATCGATTCCGGCGCGGATATCGTCTACGGTCACCATCCCCATGTCCTGCAGAAGATCGAAACCTACAATGACGGCATCATCTTCTACAGCCTCGGCAATTTCTCCTTCGGCGGCCACACCAATCCCCGCGACAAGGATACCGTGATCGCCCAGCAGCAGATCGTCCGTGACGCGGAAGGCAATGTGACCCTCGGCGAGACCGTTCTGATCCCCTGCTGCGTTTCCGGCAAGATGGACGCCAACACCTACCAGCCCACCCTCTACGAAGAAGGCACCGAAGAATATGACCGCGTGCTTTCCAAGCTGGACGGCTCCTTCGAAGGCCCCGACCTTGTGGTCAAATACGACTAACCCAAAAAGAACCGCTTCCGTAAGAAGCGGTTCTTTTCTTATGGGTCTTTCCGTGATAGGATATGGGCAAGATCATTTTCATTGGAGTGGGTCACCTTGACAGATCACGAACACAACTGGGATGCGAAGCTGCGTATTCGAACCGTCGGACGGGACGACGCCAATTCCGACCAATACCGCTATCTCTATGAGCCGACGCCCTACACGGTGCTGGAGCGGCTGGCGGACAGCGGGCTGATCGGCGAAGCGGATACCGTGCTGGACTACGGCTGCGGCAAAGGACGGGTCGGCTTCTTTCTCGCCCACCGTGTCCGCGCGAACACGATCGGGATCGAATATGACAGGCGGATCTGCGAAGCGGCATGGGAAAATCAGTCCGCGGCCGTTTCGGGAAGGAACACCTCGTTCCTTCTGACGCGGGCGGAAGCCTACGATGTTCCCGCCGATGTGACTTGCTGCTATTTCTTCAATCCCTTCTCCGCGGAGATCCTGCGCAAGGTCATGGCGCGGATCCTCGCATCGTATTACGAAACACCGCGGGAGATCCTTCTGTTTTTCTACTATCCCTCCGACGAGTACATTGCCTGCCTGATGGCCGTGGACGAGCTGGAATACTTTGACGAGATCGAATGCGGAGATCTCTTTCCCGGCAACGATCCGCGGGAGTGCATCATGATCTTCCGTCTGCCGTAGAGAAACATCACTTCCGTTCTTCCTTTTCCCCGCGAAGCAAGCTTCGCGGGGCTCCCTTTTTCTCTTCTTCGTTTCGTGTTTCCCGTGGGAGTATTCCGTTGCGTGGGAGATTCTTCGCATCCGCTCGGAATGAAAAATTGGGGCAGGTATAGTGGGGGGATTCCGTTGCGTGGGAGATTCTTCGCATTCGCTCAGAATGACGGCGTCAGAACGGCAGCAGCTTCCTGCAAATATCCCATTCCATGGGAATTTGCCGACCGCAGCAACCATTCTTCCTTTTCCCCGCGAAGCAGGCTTCGCGGGGGCCCCATTTATCTGTCATTCTGAGGAGCATAGCGACGAAGAATCTCCGACGTTTCTTTTTCCGGACCGTCCGGGAGGCCGGTCCCTACAGTGTCAGATCGGCAGCAGACGAAAAACCGACAGCACGCAGATCTTTGATCCCACGTGCCGCCGGTTCTGGTTATGATTCGCTTCTGCCCAAAATATAGTCCACACTGACTCCATAGAGATCAGCCAACAGGATGAGCGCCTGGATCGGGATATCAAGTGCGCCGGACTCGTACCGCGAGTAGGTTGCCTGCGATACGTGGAGGAGCTCAGAGAGCTTTCTCTGCGTATAATTGTGCGATTCGCGAAGACCACGGATTCGTTCGTACAGCATATCTCATCACCGAGTTCATCATATCACAACATGATTCTCATCGCAACATATATGCGATTTTAACATAAAAACCGCCAAATTAGTTACTTTATCGTTCTAAAAATCGGGACCGGAGAAAATCTCCGATCCCGATCGTTTTTGTTTCCGTATGAATTTACTGGGAAACGACCTTATCGCGGCTGTAGGCGACCACGATGCGGCGGTTGGGTTCCGTGCCGGTGGAATAGGTGGTAACACCGGGGGTCTCCTGCAGGGCTGCGTGGATCACATGGCGCTCATAGGCGTTCATGGGTTCCAGCGTAATGTTGCGGCGGTACTTGATGACCTTGCCGGCAACCTTGGCAGCCAGACGCTGGAGGGATTCCTCACGCTTCTGACGGTAATGCTCGGCATCCACGCTGACACGGGCATGCTTGCCGGACTCGCGGTTGATGCTGTAGTTGGTCAGATGCTGGATGGCATCCAGGGTATCACCGCGGCGGCCGATCAGCATACCGAGGTTTTCACCGACCAGATCGACGGCATAGTTGTCGTCGCCGGTCTTAACGGCATGAGGAACGGCATCGGAGCCCATATGCTCCAGAAGACCCTTGATAAAGACTTCGATCTTCTCTTCCACGGAGCCGGGTTCTGCGGGCTTGTACTCCACAGGGGCGGGAGCCGCCTTGGGGGCCTTGGGTGCCTGCTGCTTGGGGGTCTGCTGCTTGGGAGCCTGCTGCTTGGCGGGCTTCTTTTCCTGCTGCTTGCGCTGCTCGGACTTCTGCTCGGGCTTGGGCTCGGCAGGACGGGCGGGCTGTGCCTTGGGGGCGACAGGGGCAGGAGCGGGCTCGGCCTTGACGGGAGGCGTATACTTCTTGGGCTTGCTTCTGGAAGCGGAGGACAGGGCGGGCTTGGGGCCGGTCTCTTCTTCCGGAGCTTCGTAGGTCACCTTGACCTTGGCAGGCTGTGCGCCGAAGCCCAGAAAACCGGACTTGGCATTTTCAAGAACTTCCACGGAAACGCTGTCGCGATCCATGCCCAGCTGCCGCAGAGCGGCTTCGATGGCCAGATCCAGCGTCTTACCGGTGGCAATGATGCTTTTTTCCATGAAAAATTTGCTCCTAATTACTCGTTGGTAGCGTCTTCCGCAGTTTCCTCCGCCGTTTCTTCGGCAGCTTCTGCGGCTTCTTCCACATAATCATCCATCACTTCGAAAGCCTCGGCGGGTTCCGCGTAGTCATCGATGACTTCTTCTTCGGCGGTCTCCACCAGAATCTCGCCATCCTTGCCATAGCGGTCTGCCACATAGGCGCGGCCCTTGGCCCAGGGACGGTTGGGATCACCGGACTCGGTCTGCGCCTTCTTTTCCTTCAGAGCGGCACGCTCTTCGGGGGTCAGCTTGCCTTCGATCTCGGTGACGCGTTCCGCCTTTTCTCTGGCCTTCAGCTTCTTCTTGCTGGTGTTTTCTGTGATACCGTCGGGGTTCTTGGCACGGCGTTCGGCGCGGATGCGTTCCCGCTCTGCTTCGATGGCAGCCTGTTCGGCGGCACGCTGCTTGCGGATCACATCTTCCGCGTCATAGACCTTGCGATAGTGCTGGGTCAGGATGGCATCCTGCACAACACCCATGAGACCCTGCGCGATCCAGTAAATGGAGATACTGGCAGGCATGGTGAAGCCGATGTAGACGGAGAACAGCGGCATCATATACATCATGGTCTTCATGGAACCGCCTGCAGCCGAAGTGGCAGCGGCGTCGGTCTTTTCACCGTTGTTGTCGGTGGCGACGGACTCGTTCTGCTTCTGGCTGATCCACATACCGAACCAGTTGACGATACCGGAGATCACGGGGATCAGGAACAGGCCGATGGCTGCCCAGCCGGTGAGCGTCCAGAACTTCCAGGTGGGAACCTGGCTCAGATTCACACCGAGGAACTCAAAGTTGATAACGGGGATCTCCACGCCTGCGAGGGCGGGAACGGCAGCGCGGACCTGATCGAGGTATTCGGGCAGGGCGCTGGCAGCCACAAGCTGCTCATAGAAGGTGTTCTTGCCGAATTCCACGCCCAGCTCGCGGAGGGCTTCCACGATGGCGGTGGCAGTTTCGGCGGGCAGGTGCATCATGTACTGCAGGGGCATACGGATGACATGATACAGGGGGAGCAGGATGAACAGAGGAATGAAGGACCAGAGGCAGCCGCCCGTGGGGGAGATGCCCTCTTCCTTATAGAACTTCATAACTTCCTGCTGATACTTTTGCTGATCGTTGCCGTATTTCTTCTCCAGCTCCTTGAGATAGGGAGAAACACGGGACATCTTCATGGTGCTCTTCTTGCTCTTCATGCCCATGGGCAGAAGGATCAGCTTAACGACGAGAGCGAAGAGGATCAGGGCGATACCGTAGTTGTTGGTCACATTGTACAGGAACTCCAACAGGTATCCGAAGGGAACGCGAATGATGTCCGAAAATGACATGGGTTGGTTTTCCTCCATTCGTGGTGGGGGTCCTGACGCAATGCGTCAGGGCACAGGATCGAAGTAGTCGTCGTGATTGAACGGATTGCAGCGAAGCAGTCTTCTGAACGCAAGGCAGCCGCCCTTCCATGCGCCGTATTTCGTGATCGCTTCCAGCGCGTACTGGGAGCAGGTAGGCGAAAAACGGCAGCGGGGCGGAAACAGCGGCGATATGGCCTTCTGATAGAACCGGATCAGTTTAAGGAGCAGTGTCTTCAGGGTGATCCCCCTTTTCGGCAAGCAGGTTCAGCTTTTGGGCGAGGCTGAGGTAAGCTCGTTCCAGCTTGGCATAGGGCGCGCCGACAGCGCGGCTCCTTGCCACCACAACGATATCCCAGCCGCGAAGGAATTCTTCCTCGTGAAGGCGATAGATTTCCCGCAGACGGCGGCGGACACGGTTACGCACCACGGCATGGCCCAGCTTCTTGCTGGCCGTAATACCGACGCGGTTTCCGTCCGTCCCGTTCCTGCGGCAGTAGACCACCAGATACGGGCCGGCAGCGGATCTTCCCTTGGCATAAAGCCGACGGAACATGGAGTTTTCTTTCAGGCTGCGGGAAAATCGCATGATAGCCTCCGGTCCTTCTGACCAATAAACTGATGGGGCGAACAGAAATGCTTCCATTCACCCCTAAATAACCTTGAATTCAGAGCTGTAGCCCTTCCGTATCAGGCGGAAATCACTTTTCTGCCCTTGGCACGGCGGCGGGAGAGGACCTTACGGCCGTTGGCGGTAGCCATTCTCTGTCTGAAACCGTGGACTTTCGATCTGTGGCGCTTCTTGGGCTGATAGGTACGCAGCATGGGTGTACACCTCCTGTAAAAATATGCTCAACATCTGCCAGACGCGGCAGACGCAGCGTGCAAAACAGTCGTTTCGCCCCTTTGGGGCATATGCGAAAGATATTATACTGTATAGGTCTTGAAAATGTCAACTATTTTTTCTGATTTTCAAGGGAAAATGAAAAATAGTGGTATAACCCGAAAGGAATCACAAGATATGGCCTGTTACAGCGCGCTGTGTTCCTTCCAGGGGGTAGTGGCCTCCCGCTGGGCTTCCTGCAGAGCCACGATGATAGGATTGGAAAGCAGCATACCCTGGGCGGTCAGACGCCAGCGGCCGTTATCCTTGACCGCATAGCGCGCCTTCCGCAGCTGCTGGAAGATCTCCTCCAGCGGTGTGAAGTCCATGCGGTACATGCGGCTGTACTCACCGGCTTCCACACCGTAGCGGGTACGCAGACGGAGCATCAGATACTCAGCCGCCCGTTCCCGCAGCGGGATCTCATCGCATTCCGCCATGACGGAGGAACCGCCGAAGATGCCGTCGATATAGCCGCGGAGACTCCGCAGATAGGTATAGCGCTTGCCGGCAAAGTCCGACGCGGCGGAAGGGCCGAAGCCCATGTATTCACCGCCCAGCCAGTAGCGCAGATTGTGCAGCGATTCATGACCCTCGCGGGCGAAATTGGAGACCTCATACTGGCGATAGCCGTAGGAATCCAGCGTGGAGGCGGCATAGAGGTACATATCCGCCTGCGTGTCGTCATCGGCCAGATTGAGGCAATCGCGATAGGTGGCCATGGGTGTTCCCTCCTCGATCCGCAGACCGTAGCAGGAGATATGATCGGGGCGCAGCTTCAGCACGTTCTGCAGCGTTCCCGCCCACTGGTCAGGCGTCTGATTGGGCAGACCGTACATGAGATCGAGGGAAATGCTGTCAAAGCCGGCGGCGCGGGCCATGCCGAAGGCATCTCTCGCCTGCTGGAAGGTGTGGGGACGTCCCAGCGCCTTGAGCATCTCGTTGCGGTCGTTCTGCACGCCGATGGAAATGCGGTTAAAGCCGGCACGGCGCAGACGGCGCAGCGCGGCAAGGTTCATACTGTCGGGATTGGCCTCCAGCGTGATCTCCGCATCGGGACGCAGGCTGAAGCGGCGGTCGATCTCCGCCAGTATGCGGCGCATGGGGTCATCTCCCCAGAAGCTGGGCGTACCGCCGCCGAAATAGACGGTATCCACCTCGTATTCCGTGGCGCGGAACGAAGCCTCCTTCAGATGCAGCAGCAGTGCCTGGCAGTATTCCTCCATCACATCGGCATGCTTTTTGCAGGCAATGGAGTAAAAATCGCAATATTCACATTTGCTTCTGCAGAACGGCACATGAATATACAGGCCGACGGACTTTTTTTCCATAGTAAACTCCAATAACGTTTAAAATAGGGGATAACGCAACAATCAAAAATTACCCGGTCTATCCTTTGGATCCCTTTTCTCCTTTTACCGTGGTGATAGACGCGATCAATCTTCGGCGGATGGAGCCGCACAGATTCCGCAACCGTTTGTATTGTTCTTCAGTCAGTTTTCCTCTTCTGTAAATCAATTCCAGCCAATACTCGGTTTCCGAACTATCCTTCAGCGCGATTTCCATTTTGCTGATAAAATCCAGGCGGCTCTGCGCGTATTTGGCTTCATGAAGATTGGCTCCGATCGATGAGGAGGCACGAAGGAGCTGATTGACAAATACTCCGTTTCCTTTGATTTGCTCACAAACTTCCGCTACGGAAATCGCAAACGCAATCGAATCCTCACGCAGCTGATTTCTCTGTTCCCGCATTCGAATTCTCCTTTTGTCGATATGTTCGCCCAAGGCGAACTCGATATTTTTGCTTTGCAAAATCGATATATCGCGCTGCGATTCGATATGATATAAATCCCTCGTGCGAAAGCACATATCGATCCGCGCAGCGGAATATCGATCGCCGAAGGCGAATATCGAAAATTCTGCAAGGATTTATATCGACAAATCTAATGTCTGCCGGGCAGACATTAGATTTACTCGTCCAGTTTCAGGACGGCCATAAATGCCTCGGACGGGACGGCGACCGTACCGAAGGAGCGCATGCGCTTCTTGCCTTCCTTCTGCTTCTCCAGCAGCTTCTTCTTACGGGTGATGTCGCCGCCGTAGCACTTGGCAAGAACGTCCTTGCGGAGCGCCTTGATGGTCTCGCGGGCGATGACCTTGCCGCCGATGGCAGCCTGCACGGGGATCTCGAACA
>JAFSHY010000065.1 GCA_017440065.1 Oscillospiraceae bacterium
AGGCGGCAGACGGTCTTCGCCGATGCCGATGGCTTCCAGCATGGGCTGCCAGTAACACTTTTCAAAAATGTTGAAGTAGAAGCTGAAGGTGGCGATGGACATATCGGCAGCCTTGATGCCGGTCAGCTTGTAGCAGACAAAGTCCTTCAGCAGCATGAAGGTCTCGGTGCCTTCATAGATCTCGGGGCGGTGCGCCTTCAGCCACAGGATCTTGGTGGCGGGCCAGGTGGGCAGCACGGCCTGCTGGCCGGTGATGCGCTCGCATTCTTCGGAAGAGAACTGCTTTGCCAGCACTTCGCATTCTTCGGCGGAGCGCTCGTCCATCCAGGAGATGGCATTCATCATGGCCTTGCCGTCCTTGCCGACACAGACCAGAGATTCCGCCTGACCGGTAAAGGCCATCTGACGGATGCAGGAAACGCCGTTTTCCTTCACCATCACACCGATGAGATCCATGAGATCACTGCAGTAGGCTTCCGCGTCGAATTCCACAAAGCCGTTTTCGCGGATGTAGGAAACGGGAACGCTGCGGCGGTCCACCAGCTTCATATCCTTATCGTAAATGGCAGCCTTGATGTTGGTGCTGCCGAGATCAACGCCAATATACATAATAATGAATCCCTCCGTTATTTGGAAAAAGCCCTCCTTGTGGGAGGGCTTTTTATTTGATTGATTACATGACCAGTTCGATGTCCATCATCTTACAGAAGTCACGGATGGCTTCCACATAGTTGCCGTAAGTCACGATAACGTGCTGGCTGGAGACCTTCTGTGCGAAATCTTCGACGGTGCAGGAGTCGGGGAAGACTTCCAGGCTGGGCAGCTGAGGAGCGGGATCGTCCCAGCCGTACTCGTTCCATGCGGGAGGAGTCTGAGCGTCGGCGGTGTAGACGTGCATCTTGTACTTGCCGTTCACATAGACCAGACGGGCGCAGGTGACATAGCCGGTCTTGACCTTGGAGACGTTCAGCAGGGAAGCGTTCAGCAGGCCGAAGGCAGCGGGCAGAACGGTGACATCGCCCATGGTGGCAGCCTTGGGAACGAAGTCGGGAACACCGATCAGCATGCTCTTCTCGAAGAACTCATAGTACTCGAGGTAAGGCACGGTCTGGCCGGACATATACTTCATGATGAGCTGGGTAACAGCGCCCATGACGTCGTTTTCGGGAACGGTCAGGATGTCATAGTAGTGCTCGAGGAGCATAAAGACCATGGCAGGGGGGAAGCCCATGAGCTTCTTCATGCCGTCAACGTCCAGCAGGGTGATGGCTTCCCAGCCGCGTTCTTCGATCTTCATGCCGATGGCCAGGGCGTACTTGACGCCGCTTTCGATGACGGAATCATCGCAGGGCTTCTTGAAGACCCAGTTTTCCTTGACGAAGGCAACGCCTTCGGCGACCTTGGCGGGATCCAGCTTTTCCATGTTCTGAACCATTTCCAGCATTTCGAAGGGTTCTACTTCGACGCCGATCTGGCCGCGCATGGAGTTGCCTTCATACTGTGTGCCGTACAGCAGCATATCGCGGTAGCCCATGGTACCGATGTGAGCGGTGCGCAGCGCATTCTTGGCGCAGGCGGCAGCCAGCCATGCCTGGATCTTATCCAGAGGATAGGGCTTGTCGATAATGTTGTAAACATACTTGAAGGTGTAGCCCAGCGCTTCGAAAGCGGGACGGATCGCGGTGGTACCGGCCTGCTCAGCGGTGGTGATGATACGGCCGTTTTCACGCCAGCCGCAAAGACCCCACAGCAGCATGGGCAGGTGACGGAACTTGTCGGTCACGCGGATAACGGCGTGGGTGGGAACCCAACCGGCAACACAGACGATCAGGCAGGAGAAATCCTTGCCGGACAGCTTTTCGAGGGCAGCGTCTGCGGTCTTGTATTCGGGATCGTCGATGACGAGGCCGCCGTCGATGAGGTCAAAGCCCAGAGGCGCCAGTGCGGCAAGAGCTTCGTCGTGCTTCATCTGAAGACGTTCAATGGGAGTGTTGATTTCGCCAAAACAGCAAAAACCGATCTGCTTTTTCATAGTAGTATCTGCTCCTTTACTGATTGTTTTATTTAGGATTCCGGCATCTTTGCCGGGATGAAATTCCAAACTCTTCTAAAGTAATAGTCCCACAAACGGACGAAAAAGTCAACGGCAAAAGCGCATTTTTAACACGAAAACCGGTGCAACTTTCAATCTGCGGGAATCGAACGGATATTTCCGCGATTATGTGGTGGAACGGACGATCAGCTTCGGGCGAAGCGCGATCTGCTGTCGGGAACTCTGGCGGTTCTTTTCCCGTTTGGTCAGCACATTGATTGCGATGGAAATCATATCGTCATAGGGATTGGCGATGGTGGTGATGCCGCCTTCCACATATTTGGAAACGGAAATATTATCAAAGCCGATGACAGCCATATCCTGCGGGATCTTCAGTCCGCTTTCCCGCAGCGCGTGGATGGCGCCGATGGCCATGGTGTCATAGCTGCAGAAGACTGCGTCCGGCGGTTCGGGCAGCGCCAGCAGTTCCTTCATCCGCAAATAGCCGCCCACTTCGGCACGCTCCTGCCCGGTGCAGATCAGATTCGTTTCGGGGTCCAGTCCCTGGAATTTCATGGCCTGCTTGAAGATGGTCATGCGGTTGGCGGTCATTTTTTCACCGATGAAGCCGATCCTGCGGTATCCGCGCTGCTGCAGATGCTGCACGGCCATCACAATGCCGCTGTATTCATCCAGATGGATGCAGTCAAAGTCCAGCATGGGATAATACTTGGTGGTGATCAGAATCACGGGCAGACGGCTTCTGCGGATGGTACGCACGATACGTTCGGACATAACCTCGTCGTCATCCATCACGATCAGCAGACATTTGACACGGATGCGGTGCATGCAGTTGATGGCCTCCACCATTTCGCCGGGGACAAAATCGGTTACCTTGATGATGGTAGAGTAGCCTTTTGCGGCCAGCATCTCCTTGGTCATATGTACAATTTTTGCGTAGTATTCCGATGTCACTTCCGGCACGATAATACCTGCGGTATACCATTCCGGTGTGGTTCTTCCGCCTCTGCCGCGGAGGGTATAACCCAGCTCATCGGCCACGAGATGGACTTTTTCTTTCATTTCCGCGCTGATCTCATCGCTGTCGTTGAGGGCGCGGGATACGGTGGAAACGCTGACACCCAGTTGGGCCGCGATGTCCTTCAAATTCGCCATAGACGCAAACCCCCTCTCAAAAACCAGTATAACACAGGCGCAACAATCGTGCAATTATTAAAAAATGAATTGCGAAAATTTGTCAGTTTGGGGATATCTTTTTCCCTCAATTTGTATTAAACTTACAAACAGGGGAAAGCCGCATCTCTTGCATCCGGGAGGAACGTACGATGACGAAACTACGGAACCGATCCACCGATATGACAACGGGCAATATTGCCCGCCATCTGATCTCCTTTGCCGCGCCGCTGCTGCTGGGTCATATTTTTCAGCAGCTCTATAACGCGGTGGACAGCGTGGTCGTCGGCAACTATGTCGGTAAGGAAGCCCTTGCTGCCGTCGGCAGTGTCGGGCCGATTATCAATATTCTGATCGGCTTCTTCGCAGGTCTTTCGCTGGGCGCGGGCGTGGTCATTTCCCAGTATTACGGCGCGCACAATGACCGCTCTGTTCACGATTCGGTGCAGACCACTGTTCTGCTTGTGCTTCTGCTCTGTATTACCTTTACGGTGATCGGCGTGGTCTTTACGCCCATGATGCTGCGATTCATGAAAACGCCCGAAGATGTATTTCAGGAGTCGGCCGAATACCTGCGGATCTACTTCCTCGGCGTTTCCGGTCTGATGCTCTACAACATGGGCTCCGGGATCCTCCGTGCCGTGGGCGACTCCAAACGTCCGCTTTATTATCTGGTCGTTTCCGCGGTGATCAACACGGTACTGGATCTGGTTTTCGTGGCGGTGTTCCGCTGGGGCATTGCAGGCGCAGCCTATGCCACGATCATCGCGCAGGGGATTTCCGCTTTGCTGGTGCTGGTTACACTGACCCGCACCAAAGAAAACTATCGCATCGTTTGGCACAAACTCAAGCTGGATCCCCTGATGCTCAAAAAAGTCTTCCGTATCGGCATGCCTACGGCGATCCAGTCCGCGATCACTGCATTTTCCAATGTGTTCGTCCAATCCTATATCAACCGTTTCGGCTCTGCCTGTATGGCAGGCTGGACGGCATATAATAAGATCGATGCCTTTGCGATCCTGCCGATGCAGGTGATCAGTATGGCGGTCACCACCTTCGTCGGGCAGAACATCGGCGCGGGGAATCTGGAACGTGCCAGAGAGGGCACCAAAACCGCCATGAAGCTGGGCTACATCGGCACGGCGCTGCCGCTGGCGGCGGTCATGATCTTCGCAAAGCAGTTCATTTCGCTCTTTAACCGGGAAGAAGAGGTTCTGTATTACGGAACGCTCTTTATCCTGATGATCTCGCCCTTCCTGCTCGTCAGCGTTATCAACCATGTGCTGAGCGGCTCCATGCGCGGTGCAGGCGAAACGAAGATCCCCACGGTGATCATGATCTCTTCCTTCGTGGTGTTCCGTCAGATCTATCTGGCGGTTTCCTCCGCACTGACCGATTCCATTTATGTGGTGGCGCTGGGCTATCCCATGGGCTGGATGCTCTGCAGCGCGCTGATGTTCCTCTATTACAAGAGCGGAAAATGGAAAAAGCGCATCGATGTGATCGCGCCTTCCAATGAGGTGAAAGAATGAAAAAGCTGCTGATTGTACTGACGGTTTTGGCAATGATGCTCCTGCTGCTGACGGGCTGTGCGGAGGTACCTTCCATTACGGGAAAGTGGACGATGCAGGTCAGCTACGCGGATCTGACCGGCAACGTTCCCTCGGATGCGGAGCTGGGAGAACTGGCAGGCTATGTGGATTTTGATACCCTGCAGCTGAGTGCCTGCTATACCTTCCATGAGGACAGAACCTATACCTTCAAAGCGGAGGTCGAGCAGTATATCAAGGACTGCAGAACCTTCTGGATCGAAGCGATCAACGCCTATTATACCGATCAGATCGCGGCGCGGAATCTCGCCATCACAGTAGAGGAGGCCTGGGAGCTGGACGGCATCGAGATCGAAGATCTGGTGGATGCCGAAGCCATTCGGGCAGCCTTCGCGGGCATCGGCAGCGAAGGAAACTACAAGGTATCGGACGGAAAGCTCTATCTCTCCGCGAGCAAGGAATACCGGGTGGACGAATCGGTCTATACGGTCTTTACGGTCAGCGGCGATACCATGACCTTTACCGAAGCGGTCGGCACGGAATCTTCTGCCACCTTCCCCGTCACGCTGACAAAAACTTCTTAAAACGCAAAAAGAAAAGCGCTTATGACGTTCGTCATAAGCGCTTTTTTGCTGAAGATCAGGGGATGCGGTCTTCGATGTGGTCGCCATCGCTGTCCTGCCACATCAGCGTGAAGCCGTATTCCTCATAGAGTGGTGCGGGCAGCGTAACGGCGCAGTTCTGAAGGCCGAAGGCATAGAAGCAGGAGCAGGTGCCGTTGATCTGATCGGGAAGGTAGCCGTAACTGTCACGGACCCAAAGGTTGGTGGCAGGGCCGGATACGTAAAGCACGCTTTCTGCGGGCGTGTTGTCATAGACCTTCATGCCCTCCGGCAGATCACCGGTATACGGCTCCAGACGGAATTCTGCTGTTCCGCCCAGCTCCGCAGAGAGATACTCTTCCCGCAGGATATCCTGCAGATCCGAATAGGGGATCAGCAGCTCACCGATCTGAATGCCCATATTCAGCTTGTCGATGGTGAAGAGGATGCCGTGGGGCGTCAGATCCCAATCCGCGAAGAGATACTCATCATCGCACGCCTTCTGATAGATCTCACCTGCGGTGAGGTCAGAGGGTTCATTGGCGAGGTCATACCGCTTGCCGGTGGCATCCATGGCGGCATCGAGGATCTCGAGGAACTGGTTTTCTGCCTCGGGATTGTGTTCCAGATCCCAAAGATCCGGCAAATCGATCAGGGCGCCGGAGGCCACATCAAAGATATAGGTGTGCGTCGTGTAAACATTATGTCCGATGGAACAATCGAAATAGCCGTAGCCAACGGTCAGTGCGAGGAAGCCGCCGTTGGAGTAGGCGGAAACCAGCTTGGCGGTTTCGGTGTGGGTCTGCATGTTCTGCGTACAGGCGGCAGCAGTTTCCTGCCGTTCTGCCAGCTCATCGAGCTTTTCGTAGAAGATACCGCCAAGTACCTCGTCCACCTGTGCGCCGAGGTTTTTGTTCGCGGAAGAATAAACGATGGGACGGGTGATAGTGGCGGAGAAATGGGTGCTTTCCACGTGGGTGGTTTCCGTGGTAACGATAACCGGCTCCACCACACGGACATATTCCACGGGGATGTCATGACGGACACAGCCGGGATCTTCGGAAACAATATCGCGGAAACTCTTGCTCATCATCAGCAGATCGTCATGCTTGGAGGATTCCAGCAGACGGGCGATATAGCCCGTTTCGGAGAATCCGCCGGAGGGGTCGGTATAGGTGCCGAGGTTATGCATCATATCGTGAGCATGGAGGGAAGAAGCCATCATCAGATGAGTGCCCATGCGAATTTCCTCCAGCAGTTCTTCCTCCAGACCGTCGCCGGACAGCAGCTTTTTGATGCTCTTGCGGGTCTCTTCTACCAGCATTTCGGAGATCTCCACCAGATAGCGGGCAAGGTGGGCATTTTCGCAAAGCTCCAAAGCTTCCGCAAAGTCGGGATTCTGATCCTTGGCGATCTCCACGCAGAGATCCATGGTGCCGACGGTCAGATTCATCCAGTTGAGGATGGTCAGACCTGCCGCGACAGAGGAACCTGCTTTGCCGATAAACTCGGCAGCGGCATCGGGCGCCATGCCCTCAATGGCCTTGGCGGCAGCACCGGTGAGGTCATCCTTCCAGTTGTCACCCAGCGAGATCGTGAGAATACCGTCGGACATGGTCATCAGATCGTCCAGAGAAAGGCTGCCGTAGGCACCGGAAACTTCAGCACAGTACAGGCTGCGGGCTTCCGCGGCCTGCTTTTCTGTCATGGCCCAAAAATCGGAATCGTCTGCCCGTTCGCCTGTCACGCGTTCGATGAAGGCCAGCCGTTCGTCCAGATCGGCAGCAACATTGTCCCGCACCCATTCGGTCTGGCCGATGCTGATGGCATAGCCCAGCAGCGGCGCGCCGACGGTGGCCACGTTGGCGAGGCTGCCCATGGTCTCGGCGGAAACGGAAACACCCACCATATCGGAGATCAGCTGATGCGCGACGTCAAAGCCAAGGCCTTCGTCGCTGAGATCCAGGACCGTGGCAGCGCAGCCGATGAAGTTGGAGACCCAGTCCATCTTGCCGCTGACCTCGTCCTCACTTTCGGGCAGGTCGCTCTGCAGCATCATGATGGCGTTCAGCATGGTCTCCTTTTCATAGTCGGAGTAAACGGTTTTACCGAAAAGATCTGCCCAGCCGGAGATGGCGCCGTACCAGAGGAAGGACATATCCAGCTCATCGATGCAGGCGCCGAAGCCGTACATGGAAGCGTAGCCCCAGCGTTCCTCGCCTTCTTCGCCCATCAGATCGGCATAGGTGGGAGTCAATTCGATCATGTCGCCGTATTCGGAGAGAACGTCGAACAGAGTCTCGGGGCGGTAGATCAGGACGGTGCCTTCCTCGCAGCCCCATTCCATCGCGAACAGATAGAGCAGCTCCTCAAAGGGAAAATACCAGCTTTCGGTGGCGGCGTCATAAAGGCAGTCCGTCAGCGAAAAATCGTCATAGAAGCTGTACGTCGCGTCACCGCCAATGCGGTGGTCAAAGTTATAGCTGACCTGTCCGATGCCCTTTTCGGTACTGATTTCTACGTTCCAGCCGCCGAGGGTATAGGAAAAATGCATATCCTCATCCTGTCCGGAGACAGTAAGACTTGCGCCCACGATGGAGGCAAGATCACCGGCATGGATGTAGACAATGCCGTTTTCGTCATCACGGGCAGCCTGATACAGGTCGGGGTAGGCTTTTTCGGGGCCAAGCACGCGAATGGTGCCGTAGCGGATCTCACGGCCGTCCGCCGGGATCCGGGCAGCCTGTACGGTCGGCACGGCAGAGAACAGCAGTGCCAGCGTCATCAGAAGAGCCGCCAGCCGATTCAGCATCTGTTTCATTCTGCTACCTCCAGATCATAAGCCTCAATGATGAGATCCAGCATACCGCCGGTGACGGCATTGACGAAATCGTTGCCGTATTGATAGGTATAGCCGCTTTCGGTCTCTGCGGGAACCAGGATCAGCTCTGCCTCAAAGGTCTTGCGTTCGGCATTTTCCGCCATTTCCAGCATTTCCTCCCGCGCTTCCTCATTGGAACCGAGGTCATCGGGCAGGTCTTCCAGCAGCGCTTCCATGTCGATGGCGGTGATCTCCAGCTTGCAGAGAATGGTACCGTCGTCCTGCGGTTCTTCGGAAAGCACGGTATAGGTCATGCTGCCGAGGACTTCCGCCATGATACCTTCGCTTTCGGGATCGGAAAGCAGCTGCGCTGCCAGACCTTCCCCTGCCGTGATCTCCTCGAGGAAGACGGCGCATTGCGTGTCATCCGAAGCGGTGCCGGGGTTTTTGGAAGCGGAGAGGTCTGCCGCGATACTCGGCCCTTTCTGTCCGCAGCCGCAGGCCAGCAGCGGCAGCGCGAGGCAGAGCAGCAGCGCCCAAATTTTTTTCATAGGTGTCATCCTTCCTTCTGTGCGGTGTCTTTTCCACTATATTAGCACCCAAAGGCAGGAATTACAATAAAAAACCCGGCACAGATTTCTCTGTACCGGGAAAAGCTTATTCGGATTTTGCCCGTTCGCGGTGGGCGGCGGTAATGGCAAACTGCATGGTGATCATCACAGCCATCATCAGAATGGCCATCACCAGCATGGTGGGGCGGTACGTGCCCGTCAGATCGTACATCAGATTCATCAGCGGCGCACCGGTGGCATAGCCGAAGGTGTTGATGGAAACCACCAGACCCATGATCTGCGAATAGGAGTGGTAGCCGAAGAGATCCTTGGCGATCAGTGGCAGCATGATGGTCTCCAGCGGCAGGGCGAAGGGACTCAGAAAACTGTAGAACCCCGCCATGAAGGTATTGGAAACCATGGCCAGCGCCACAATGGAAACGATACCGCAGCCGTAGCAGATCAGCATCGTCCTTCGCAAACCGATTTTATCGAAGCAGAAGCCTGTTCCGATCTTGGAGGCCATCAGGATCAGCGAATGCACGCTGAGAATGGCGGCAATGGCGGTGGGATCAACGCCGCAATCCTTCATATGGGCGCTGGAAACACCGCCGGTGGACTGCAGGATCATGCCCGTCAGATATACGCAGACCAAAGCCAGCCAGAAATAAGGCTTGCGGATGGCTTCCTTGAAGGAAAGACCAGCCCATTCCCGGGCAGGCTGCCTGGAGGAGGCTTTCTTTTTTGTATTTGGCTTTGCGGCCATGGGCTTGAGGCCCATTTCTTCGGGACGGTTGCGAACCACAAGCACCACGATCACGGCAACAGCAGCGAGAATAATGGCTGCCACGCGATAGGAAAGCCGCCAGCCGCCTTCCGAATAGATCATCGCATTGACGATCTGAATGGAGATCGCGCCGCCCAAACCATTGGCTGCAAGGATGATGCCCATGACGGAACCCTTGTTGCTGGCGAACCAGCGCTCGACCAGAAGACCGACCATGGTGGTTGTTGTCCAGGAAAGACCGAGACCCAGCAGACAGCCGCCGATGCAGAACATTACGATGCCGCTCGAGAAGGAGTAGATCAGACTGGACGCGATCAGAGAAAGAAAACCGCAGAAGATCAGCTTGCGGCAGCCGTATTTGGCTACGAGGAAGCCAAAGAAGACATTGGCAACTGCGGTGGTGATGTAGCGGATGCTGTCATTGATGGAGAACAGGCTGCGGGGAATGCCCATATCCTCGGTAATGGCAGAAAGGTACAGGCTTTTCGGGGAACTGCAGAAGCCCAGCGCCGTAAAGACCATCAGAAAACAGGCCGCGAATACGAACCAGCCGTAGAAAATGCGCTGTTTGGAAGCGGAGCGCATGGGAAACACCTCTCTTTCGGAATCATTACACAGTATACATCGGAAAACCCGACTTGTCCAACGGATCGGTACGGAATTTTACGCAAGAAAGAACCTGCAGCAATGAAAAGCTGCAGGTTCTGACGGGTATCGATCAGGCGGCGGTGCGCGTTTTTCTGGCGGCGGTGATCACGAACTGCATCGTGATGCCCACGCCGATGAGGATCACCACCAGCACCAGCATGGTGGGACGGTACGTGCCGGTCAGATCAAACATCAGATTCATGAGCGGCGTACCGGTGGCATAGCCGAAGGTGTTGACGGAAACAAAGATGCCCATGATCTTGGAGTAGGCGCGGTGTCCGAAGAGATCCATAGCGATCAGCGGCAGCATAATGGTTTCCAGCGGGAGCGCGAAGGGAATGATCACAGAGTAAATGGCGGCCATCAGCGTATTGGAGACCATTGCCAGCATAGAGATGGCGACTGCGCCGCAGCTCACGCAGAAGAGCAGCGTTGCCCGCAGACCGAAGCGGTCAAAGCAGAAGCCGGTGCTCATTTTGGAAAACATCAGCACCAGCGACATCAGACTCAGCAGGTTCGCGATGGAGTCGGGATCGATGCCGCAGTCCTTCATATGGGCGCTGGAAACACCGTTGACAGATTGCAGCGCCATGCCTGTCAGATAAATGCAGAGCAGCGCTACGTAAAAGTAAGGCTTTTTCATGGCCTCTTTCAGGGAGATACCTTCCCAGTTTTGCGTGTTTTTCTTCTTTTTGGCGGAAAAACGGTCTTCCATGGGCTTGAGACCCATCTCTTCCGGCCGACTGCGGATGACCAGCACGGCGATCACACCGACGGCGGCAACGATGCCTGCCGTAATACGGTAGGAAACGCGCCAGCCGAGGGATTCGTTGTAGATCATGGCATTGACAAACTGGGAAGAAACAGCGCCGCCCAAACCGGAGGCGGCCAGCGCGATGCCCATAATCGTCCCTTTGTTGCCTGCGAACCAACGCTCTACCAGATAGCCGACCATGGTCGTGGTCGTCCATGCCAGACCGAGGCCCAGCAGGAAGCCGCCCGCCACAAACATCGGAACGGTGGTCGCGAAGGAATAGATCAGCATGGATGCAATCAGCGAAAGGAAACCGAAAACCACCAGCTTTCGGGCGCCGAATTTTGCGATCAAGAAGCCAAAGAAAAAGTTGGTTACAGCGGTGGCAATAAATCGCGCGCTGTCGTTCATGGAGAATAGACTGCGGGGAATGCCAAGATCCTCCGTAATGGCGGCAAGATAGAGCCCCTTTGGGCCGCTGCAGAAACCAAGACAGGTAAATACCATCAGGAAGCAGGCGGCAAACACGAACCAGCCGTAAAAGATCCGGCTCTGTCTTTTTTGATCCATAAAACCCCTCCTTTGTTCTGCGACCATTATACCTTTGTTTTCGATGAGGAGTCAAATTTATGCCCACGGAAAACAACGCAACTGGACAGAAGAACAGACAAAACAGCAAGGACGGCAGGAAACCGTCCTTGCTTTGTGTGCCGTGTATTATCTCGCGGCGGTCTTGCGCCACTCCAGCGCCATGGCCAGATCGTTGAGCAGAATACCGTCCGCACCGAGAGAAACGCATTTGTTCAGCGTGTCGATGCTGCCGTCCATGGAGGGCAGGTCGTATTTGTGTTCCGGATCGCGGGAGGGGTCATACGCCATGATGAAGACCTGTGCGCCGGGGCAGCTTGCGTGCAGATCAGCAGGGGTGATGCGAGGAAGCCAATCCTCCCAGAGGCGAAGGATGCCTGCGCCGCCCGCATAGAAATCGGCAGCCATTTCAGGCTTCGGCATAAAGGCAAGGATCCGTTCCTTCGGCAGCTTTGCTGCAAAGAGGGAAAGCATGGGCAGAGACATGACGCCGGCGGTGATGGGAAGACCGCTTTCCGCAATACGGGCAACGAATTCTTCGTCGGGATCCATCAGCTTGATATGAAGCAGAATCGGAGTGGTTTCCCTGTATTCCTTGCATAGACAGTCAAAGGTCAGAAGCGTTCTGCCGTTTGCTTCCAGTAAGGCAGCCATTTCCCCTGCCGTCACATCGGTCACATTCAGATTTCTGCCTGCCAGACGGGAAAGATTGGGATCATGGAAGATGACCAGCTCTCCGTCCTTGGTCTTGCGGATGTCACATTCCACATAGTCCGCGCCCATGCGGGCTGCGGTGATCATGGCTTCCACGGTGTTTTCCTTGCCGATGTTGCCGCCTCTGTGCGCGATCAGTTTCATGAGGGATCCCTCCGTTTCAAAATGTCGGATCATATGAATCGAGTATACCGCAGATAAAAGCGGGTGTCAATCAGAACGGATGATGCGATGGCGGACAGCACACAGGCCGCATCGAAATCGCCGCACCATTGCAAGGCTATAAGTTGTATTCTATGTCCTTACACAGGTGTATACCATGTTGTTCTTGACACGGTGATCAAGCCTACGGATTCAGAATTACCTTGAATTATAACTGTAGGGACGATTATCAATCGTTCGTTGCTTCCGAGCGAAGCGAGGATAAGGCCCCCTTGTGTAAAGGGGGCTGTCTGCGAAGCAGACTGAGGGATTGTTGCACCCACATACCGAGTTGTGTTTTCTCCGTGGCTGCAGCAATCCCTCCGTCGCGACTTCGCTGCGACACCTCCCTCTGCACGAGGGAGGCTTTGGGTTCGCAAAAATCAAGGATGGGAGATCCCCCCGGCCTCGCTTCAGAATGACAGCACGCAAGGAAGGAAAGCGAGGAGCAGAATAAAAAGGGAGACCGCCGAAGCGGTCTCCCGATTTTTAAGTTTTTGGAAACTTAGTGGACGTACTCGTACAGATAGATATCGGTGTCGATATCGGGATCTTCGCAAGCCAGAGCCCAAGCTTCGTTGTAACGGGTTTCGAGGTCTTCAACGATCTCGTCCCAAGTCATGTCGGTGGTGCCGTTGACGTATGCAGCCATCATGGTAGCATAGTTGTCGCCTTCGAGAGGCAGAACGCCATCGGGATACAGCCACATGGAGGTGTAGCCTTCCAGGCTGGAGATCTGTGCCCACTGATCAACGTTCTTGGTGATGACCATTTCAACGCCTTCCATGATTTCGGGCTTGTAGGGGATCATACCGCCGTTGGCATAGATGGTGGCATACAGTTCATCGGAGTTCAGGAACAGGAATGCGTCAACAATAGCCTGCTTCTTGGCATCGTCAGCAGCTTCCCAGTTGATGGCGTCGATACCGCAGTTGACACGGTCGAGGTAAACGCCCTTGTACTGGCCGCCTTCTTCACCGTAAACGGGCATATCGATGAAAGCGAAGTTGCATTCTGCGGGGAACTGGTTGGTGTAAACAGCCCAGTCATAGGAAGGAGCAACGAACATACCAACCTTGCCGGCAGCGAACTCAGCACGGATGGGGTCGATGGCCAGGTCTTCCAGACCCAGGGTCCAGCCATTTTCGTACATGGTCTTGATGGCGTTCATGGGAACTTCGTACTGGTCGAAGGAGTAGACGCCTTCATTGGGATCCCACCAGCCGGCCTTGTTGGAGGAAGCGGTGGCCTTGAAGGTCAGACGTCTCCACATAGCGGACCAGTTGGTCAGGCCGTAGCCCCAAGCGGTGCCGGGGTTGGCTTCGGTGATAGCCTGAGCGACTTCAATAACGCCGTCCCAGGTCTTCAGGTCTTCCAGAGTCTTGCCGGCGGATTCCAGCAGATCGGTGTTGACAGCCATCTTGATGGGAACGACTTCGAGGGGCAGAGAGGTCAGGATGCCGTTCTTCCAGGAGAGGTTGGGAACCATGTAGGGCTCATAGGAAGCGATCAGAGCCTGCAGCTCTTCGTTCTCGATGACGGAGAGGTCCTGAACCCAGCCCTGCAGAACCCAAGACTGGTTGGAGCAGCCGTCCATCAGATCCCAGTGGTTACCGGCCTGCATCTGCAGTTCGATAGCGGCGGAACCGTCGTTGATGTTGGAGGTCAGGTCGATGTAAACGCCCTTTTCGGCGCCTTCGCCCTGGTTCCACTTGTCGATCTCGGCGGTCAGAACGTCGAGATATGCACCGATGGTGCAGAAGTAGGTAACGGTAATGGCTTCTTCGTTGGTCTTTTCGGCCTGCTCGACGTCTTCAACGGCGGGAGCATCGGCGGGAGCGTCGGCGGCAGGAGCGTCGGCGGCGGGGGCGTCGGCTGCGGGAGCATCAGCTTCGGGAGCGTCGGTCTTGGCGCAAGCGACCATACCGAGGACCATAACCAGAGCCAGCAGCAGAGCAATCAGCTTTTTCATAGTTTTCCTCCTATAAAATTTTTTTTCGAAACAGTTTCGTTTCGAATCATGATAATAATTTACCAACGGATTTTGAAAAAGTCAATTCCTGCGAGGAAAATTGCATGGAATCCACAAAATCAGATATTAAAATTGTGCAGTTTATCCAAATTGGATAAAATCAGTTTGCGAAAACAACAAAAGAATCCCTTGAATTTTAGGTGAATCACCCAAAAGACGTTGAGAATTGGCATGATGAGGATATAAGGAAACGAATATATTAACGCAAATACTTATGCAACTGAATTAAATATTATGCGCAAAATGTCAATTTTCGTAAATAAATCCGTTTCGGGAAGCTTATTGTCAGATATCTATGCGGTGTTAGAGGTTTCTATGTCGCAGGTCGTTCCTGCTGCGGATCTGCGCAGGGTGTATGCGTTCCGGCTTAAAGCAGGAGATCCTTCGCTTCGCTCAGAATGACAATCAAGGGAGAGCGTTCTTGCATCTGCCCGGAATGACAAACAACAAAGGAATGACATATCGGTAATGGGCATCCACCCAGACAAATGAAGAGGAGACCGCTTTCGCGGTCTCCTCGGGAATTATTCAGTCAGATCTGAATGAGCCTCAAATCAGTCGAGGTTGTGATCCCACTCGAATTCGTAGATGGACATATCGAGGTCGGGGTCTTCCTTGGCAGCCTGGTAAGCGGCGTTGTAGCGCTCTTCAAGGTCAGCAACTGCATCTTCCCATTCAACGTCGCCGTGCATGTAAGCATACATGACAGTTGCGTAGTTGTCACCTTCGAGGGGGATAACACCATCGGGGAAGGGAGGAACCAGAGCGTAGTTCTGCAGGTCAGACATCTGAGCCCACTGTTCCTTGTTCTCGGTGATAACCAGTTCAACACCGTCCATGATTTCGGTCTTGACGGGGATGATACCGGCGTTGGCATAGATGGTCTTGTTCAGTTCGTCGCCGGAGATGAACAGGAAGGCATCAACGATAGCCTGTCTCTTGACTTCGTCAGCTTCTGCCCAGGAAACAGCGTCGATGGAGATGTTGGCAACGGGGTTGGACATGTGCTTGTACAGGGCTTCGCCGGTGTACGTGGGAGGATCGATGAAGACGAATTCGTCAACGCAGGGGAACTGGTTGGTGTAGACGGACCAGTCATAAGCGGGAGCGGGGAACATACCGACCTTACCGGCAGCGAACTCAGCACGGATGGGGTCGATGGCCAGGTCGTCCAGGCCCAGCATCCAGCCATTTTCGTACATGGTCTTCATGGCCTTCATGGGGATCTCATACTGGTCGAAGGAGTAGGTAGCGGTAGCGGGATCCCACCACAGGGTCTCGGTGGAAGCGGCGGATTCCTTGAAGGTCAGGCGGCGGAACAGAGCGGACCAGGTGGTAGCGCCGTAGCCCCAAGCGGTGCCGGGGTTGGCTTCGGTGATGGCCTGAGCGACTTCAACAACGCCGTCCCAAGTCTTCAGATCGTCCAGGGTCTTGCCGGCGGATTCCAGCAGACGCATGTTAACAGCCATCTTGATGGGGGTCTGCTCGAGGGGCAGGTTGGTGATAGCACCGTCAGCCTTCATGCAGAAGCCGGGATACATATAGGGCATGTAGGAATCGATCAGAGCCTTCAGTTCGGGATAGTCATCCTGAATGGTGAGGAGGTCGAGCAGCCAGCCCTGGTTGTACCATGCCTGAGAGGAACCCTGCATGATGTCCCAGTGGTTGCCGGCCTGCATCTGCATTTCGATCGCAGAGGAGCCGTCGTTGATGTTGTGGGTGATGTCGATGTAGACACCCTTTTCCTTGCCTTCACCCTGGTTCCACTTGTCGACTTCGTCGAACAGCAGAGCAGAGTAGGCACCGATGGTGCAGAAGTAACGGATGGTGGTGACGTCACCGGAAGCCTCAGTCAGTTCGACTTCAGAGGTGTTTTCGTCAGCTGCGGGAGCGTCGGCGGCAGGAGCGTCGGCGGCGGGGGCGTCGGCTGCGGGAGCATCAGCTTCGGGAGCATCGGTCTTGGCGCCGCAAGCGACCATACCGAGGACCATAACCAGAGCCAGCAGCAGAGCAATCAACTTTTTCATGGTTTTCCTCCTAAAATGTTTTTCAAAATAAGCGGTCCCGAACAGGAACCACAATTTCGATAATCCGATTCTAGCAATCATTTGATGCCGTGTCAATGCGGTTTGGAACAATTCTACTAAACCGATAATTCGACGCAACTTGAATTGTATATTATGATGTAAATATTAATATTACCAATTTGGAAAATAATTCAAACCGCAAGAACAATATATAAAATAGCAGGAACAATAAATTATGGATACAAATATATTATAAATTTGGAAAAATATTTCGGGGGAACGTAAACGTATTGGAAAGATTTTGCGTAATTGCCATGCTGCGGATTGCTTCTTTCAGCAACGATTCGGACGACCTGCATTTGTGTTCGGAATCCCTTAAACAGAGAGCCGGGCAGCCCCCTGTTTGGATCGTCAGGGGACTGCCCGGCTGCGGTTATTTTGCTTTTCGTACGGGGCCGATGGTCTCGTTGGGAATGAAGGCGGTCTGCAGGGCGATGTTCTGGATCACACCGTCGGAAGGCTCCGTGATCCGCTTCATCAGAAGATCCAGCACCAGCCTCGGCTGATCCTCCACGAAACTGTCCACGGAGGCAAGGATCTTCTGGTTGTAGAGCCGCAGGCGGGAATTATCAAAGCCCACGAGAGAGAGATCTTCGGGGATGCGGAGGCCTGCCTCAAGGATCGCCTTGGAAGCGCCCACGGCAATGTCGTCATAGGCACAGATGACGGCGGTGGGACGGCAGCCGTCCTCCAGCAGCTCACGCATGGAGGTGTAGCCAGCCTCCTCAAAGCGGAGCGTTGAAACGCGGATGCAGCGTTCGGGCACGGTCAATCCATGCTCCTCTGCCAGTTCCAGAAACAGATGCTCGCGGTAACGGGTGTGGTTTTCTCCAAGGAAGGCGAAATCCCGATGTCCCAGCGCCAGCAGCTGCTCAACGGCCTGATTGAGACCTGTTCTGGCATTGATGCAGAAGAGGTCGCAGGGGATATAGCCGTCCATGACCTTACGGAAAGAGGTCTGACCGAAACTGGCGATCATGGGCGCCCGGGTGGTGGGAAAATCAGAAGGATCGTAGCTGTTGAACAGGGAGATGATGCCATCCACATGACACTGCTGATCCAGATAATTGCAGAGCGAGATCGAACGTTCCTGCGAGAAATTGGCATCACAGGCAAGCAGTATACCGTCCAGATCGCGGACACGGCGGCTGAAGGCATCGATGACGCGGGAATAATAGCTGCTGATGGCGTCCGAATAGATCAGACCGATCTTCGGGCCTGCAAAGCCGCCGGGACGGGCTGCACTTTTCTTGCGGAATTTCTTATGGTAGCCTTCGCGGATCGCCAGCTCCACGATCTGATCTCTGGTCTCTTCCGAAATATCGGGAGAGTTATTGAGCGCTTTGGAAACGGTGGAGGTGGAAACACCGGCCAGTTCGGCCAGTTCCTTGAGTGTGGGCATGATGGGTCTCATCCTTGTCTTTTAAAATCGTAATACCCAGTATATCAGATTATCGGGAAATGACAACAGAATTTTCGAAAAATATTCTACCGTATGAACGATTGCTTCTGTCTGGGCTTGCCCTCATCCGTCAGCCTCGCGGCTGATACCTTTTCCCTGGGGAGAAGGCTTCGCGGGGATCCCAATGATCTGTTATTCTGAGGAACAGAGCTGCGAAGAATTTCCGATGTTCCTTTTTGCGGTACGCAGGAATGCGTTTCCTGCGTCAGCGACCTTCCGAAAGCGCAAAAAAGCGGGCTGCCGAAGCAGTCCGCTTTGTACGGGTATCTTACTTGGAGAACATGCCGTTGATGTCCTTGAGGGTTTCGCGAACCAGCTGCTCGCCGCCTACATGGCCCACGTAGCCGGAGCCGATGAATGCGGAGTAGTGGCCGTGGATCTCTGCCTTTTCGGTGGGCAGATAGCCTTCGGCGCCGTTGCAGAGCTGGATGAGGAAGGTCTGCTCGGCAAGGCTGCGGCACTTGATCTGGTTGCCGTAGTCGAGGAACAGCTCGAAGGGGTTGGTGGCGAAGGCAATGTTGCCCAGCTTGAGGGTATGGACTTCGGTGTCGAGGATGTCATGGGTCTCCTGATACTTGAAGCGGGTCAGGATGCCGAGGTTGACCTGCATGTTGGCCACGTCGTTGTAGTCCACATCGCCCTGCACATCGCGGAGGTAATCCTTGATGTTGGCTTCGGCCTTCTTCACGTCGGAGAGGGTAGCGCGGCGGATGGGCAGCTGCATATCGCGGACATGGTGAACGAGGTCGGCGTCGGAAACATGCTCGTATTCCATTTCGTCATAGATCTCGATGATCTCGTTGGCAACGCGCTTGCCGGCCTTGCGCATACCGGCCAGATCGAACATGGAGGGGTCGGCACGGCGGGCGGGAGGATTGTTGCGCTTGCAGTTGGGATCGTTGAGGTCGGATTCGGGCTCGACCCAGCGGACGAGATCGACAGGGCACTGGTCGCCGGCTGCGGAGCAGAAGGGCAGCAGGAAGACATGCTCGCCGAAGTGCTTGCGGATCAGCATCTTGGTTTCGCCCCAGAAGTCGGGAGAAACGAAGAGACGGTGCTGGACGCACTGAGCGGGGCAGGCGAGGTTGGCCAGAACACCGGTGAGTTCGTTGTCGGCATTGTAGACATAGAGCAGCTCGATGCCGGTGTCGCTGCCGCCTTCGAGGGCGTCAAACACGGCGGTATTGGTTTCGCCCCACATCTGGGCGGTATTGTCGGAATAGGCGGCACGGCGGCACATACCGACGGCGGCACGGCCGAACGCATTGACATAGCTGCCGTCAGCACGGTTTGCCCATGCTTCCAGAATGACCTGCGTCAGACGCTCGGTCAGCAGCTCGGTCACTTCATCGGGAGAAGCGATCTCGGGGTTGGAGGAAACATTGACCTTTTCCACATACTTCTTGCCGGCGGGCAGCAGGCTTTCCAGCAGCTGGCGCAGGGAAACATCGGAAGGCTGACGGCTGCGGGAACGGTAGACGGGGCCGGTGTGGGTGTGGATGGCGGCAATGATGATCTTCATGGGGTCAAGACCGACGGTGTTGCCTGCAAGGCGCTCACGGACGGCCTGCAGCAGGCTCCAGCCAAGGCTGCCAAGGTCGACACTGACGAGAACCATCTGGTCTTCCTCGTTGCTGACGGCAAGGGCGGTGGCGGTCAGAGGCTTTTCCACATACTCGGAAATACGCTCTGCGAACTGACCGGCGAGAGAGATCTTCTTATCGGGGGTGATGCTGACTTCGGACCAGCCGAACTGAAGCTTGCTCATAATAGGTAACCTCCTAAATGGTTCAGTAGATGGTTGCGGCAGACGGGCTGCCTCTAAGGTTAGAATAACAGGCGGATTTAAAATGTCAATGGAAAGTTGATGCGCGGGAAGTAAAATTGCGGCGGTTTCCGCTGAAAAAAGCGGGCTGCCGAAGCAGCCCGCTCTGTGCGTGTAGCTTACTTGGAGAACATGCCGTTGATGTCCTTGAGGGTCTCGCGGACCAGCTGTTCGCCGCCGATGTGGCCGACCTGACCGGAGCCGATGAAAGCGGAGTAATGGCCGCCTTCTTCTGCCTTCTTGGTGGGCAGATAGCCTTCAGCGCCGTTGCAGAGCTGGATGAGGAAGGTCTGCTCGGCAAGGCTGCGGGCACGGATCTGGTTGCCGTAGTCGAGGAAGAGCTCGAAGGGGTTGGTAGCGAAGGCAATGTTGCCCAGTTTCATGATATGGACTTCGGTTTCCAGGATGTCCATGGTCTCCTGCAGCTGGAAGCGGTTCAGAATGCCGGTGTAGATCTGCACGTTGGCAGCGTCATTGTAGTCCACATCGCCCTGCACATCGCGGAGGTATTCCTTGATGGCGGCTTCGGCCTTCTTCACGTCGGAGAGGGTAGCGCGGCGGACGGGCAGCTGCATATCATGCACATGATGGACGAACTCGGCTTCGGAAACATAGTTGCCGTCCAGCTCTTCGTAGCCTTCGATAACGGCAGCGGCAACGCGCTTGCCGGCCTTGCGCATACCGGCCAGATCGAACATGGAGGGGTCGGCCTTGCGGGCGGGAGGATTGTTGCGCTTGCAGTTGGGGTCGTTGAGGTCGGATTCGGGTTCGACCCAGCGGACAAGGTCAACGGGGCACTGGTCACCGGCAGCGGAGCAGAGAGACAGCATGAAGATGTCTTTGCCCAGCTTTTCGCGGATGAGCTTCTTGGCTTCGCCCCAGAAGTCGGGAGAAACGAAGAGACGGTGCTGGACGCACTGAGCGGGGCAGGCGATGTTAACGACAACACCGGTCAGCTTCCTGTCAGCATCAAAGACGTAGAGCAGCTCCACGCCGGAGTCGTTGCCGCCTTCGATGGCGTCAAACACGGCAGTGTTGGTGTCGCCCCACATCTGGGCGGAACCGTCGGAATAAGCGGCGCGGCGGCACATACCGACAACGGCGCGCTCAAAGCCGTTGATGTAGCTGCCTTCGGCCTTGTTTTCCCATGCCTGCAGAGCGACCTTGCTCAGACGGTCGACCAGCAGCTCGAACATCTCAGCGGGGGAGAAGATGTCGGGGTTATTGGAAATATTGACCTTTTCCACGTACTTCTTGCCGGCGGGCAGCAGCTTTTCCAGCAGCTCGCGGGAGCCGGTGCCGGAGGCCTGACGGCGCTTGGAAGTATATTTGGGAGCGGTGTGGGTGTGGATGGCGCAGATCATGACCTTGCGGGGATCCAGACCGGCGGTGTTGTCCGCCAGCTTGGCGCGGACAGCTTCCAGCAGATTCCAGCCGATGGAAACGATGTCCACGCTGACGATGACCATCTGCTCGTCACCGGCGGTAACGGCCATGGCGGTGGCGGTCAGGGGCTTTTCCACATATTCGGAAATACGTTCTGCGAACTGGCCGGCAAGAGATACCTTCTTATCGGGGGTGATATCGATCTCGGCCCAGCCGAAATTCAGTTTGCTCATGATGCATTCCTCCTGATTCGATACATGAATAGTTGGGTGGTTGTGATGCTTCTAGAATACCAAGCTTTTTTTGAAAACACAACAAAGAGAGCGGACGTTTTCTTCCAGTTGCGGGGGTTTTCGTTAAGCGTGAGCCGTTACCGCAGCAGGGCGTTGGCCTGCGCGATCAGATGCTCGGTCAGCTTGGCACCGCTGTCCGGATCCAGCGGGGTGGAAGCGGGAGCACCGCTGTAGGAACCGCCTGCCACGGCGGCGTCGGTGGGGACGTAGCCGTACATGCCGTTGGAAAGCTGGATGGGGAAGACCTCGGGCGCGCGGACCCGGGCGCGGACACGGAAGCCGTATTCCACGAACATCTCCGAAGGGGCGGTGACGAAAACTGCCTTGCCGATCCGCATGGCGCGGGTCTGCAGCGTCCAGCAGGGATCGGAATTCTGACGTTCCCACCGACCGACCACACCGGCATGAGGGAAGGCGGCGGCCACATCCGGCCATGTCATCGGCTGCTCGGGGGAGAAGCGGTCGATCATTTCATCCAAAGCGGCCTGTGCCTCCAGATAATCCTGCTTCGTCACGGTGCGGACGGGCAGACGGATCTCGGACACTTCATGGCGGAAGACGGGATCGGTCTCAATAAAGCTTCTTGCCTTCGTATAGCAGCGGTGGGCAGCCTCAGTGATGCGCTCACCGATCATACGGCATTCCTCCGTGAGATCCACATTGCGCAGCACCTCCGCGGACTGGGCGTTCCAGATCTTCAGCTCCGCTTCGTTGTATTTGGAGATCTGCACCAGATCCAGCGGATTCTGATCGCCGGCGAAGGCACAGAGCGGGAGGATGAATACATCGCCGAAGACCTCGCGCATCTGCTCGCGGGCGTCCTTCCAGTAGTCGGCGGTCAGATAGCAGTGCAGCTCATGCACCTGCGAGGGGCAGGGGATGGCGGCAAGGATACCGGTCAGATTGCGGTTTTCATCCCACGTGAAGAGGAAGTTTGCGGTGTGATCCACGCTGTTCTCCATGCCCACGAAGCAGTCTTCGGAGCAGGTGCCGTACATTCTCGATTCCCGCTTGCCGTCCACGAGGAACTGGGGGCGGCGGTTGTGACCGACGGCGGCATAGTCATGGGCAGAGGCGACACCGCCGGGCAGCCTGTTCTCCCATGCCTCCAGAACGGCATTTGCCAGCTTGGAGGAGAGCCATTCCATGCCTTCCTCGCCGCTGAGATAGTTTTCGGGATAGTTGACCTTGGGCATGCGGTCTTCGGGAATAAAGTTCCGTCCGAGGATCAGCTCAAAGACGCTGACGCCGGGAGAAAACTCGATGGAGTTGTGGGTATGCGTGCCGGAGAAGCTGACCTTGTCCGCATCCAGCCCCAGGGGATTGTCCTTCAGCTTGCTGCGGACGGCGGCAAGGAGCGGGTCGGAGAAGCCTGCCACATCGGCGGACAGGAAGACGAGCTGCTCATCGCCCGATTCCATGGCAAGGGCGGTGGCGGTCAGGGGGTCGCGGACATAGGTGGAGATGCGGTGGTAAAGCTGACCCTGTACATAGACGGGACGGTCGGGGGTAATGTCCGTCTGGGCCCAGCCGATCTTCAGATTACTCATAGGTTTGCCCTCCTGCAGGTATAGTTTGTGGAGCGGGAACGGCGCAGCCGTCCTTCGATTTTAGAATAGCAGACAACGCCAAAAAATCAACACCGCAATTCTATAATATATAATGAAAAAGGAGCCTCAGCGTACTGAGGCTCCCGAAGAGAAGCGGATTTACTTGGAGAACATGCCGTTGATGTCCTTGAGGGTTTCGCGAACCAGCTGCTCGCCGCCGTTGTGGCCGACGAGACCGGAGGAGATGAAAGCGGAATAGTGGCCGCCCTTTTCTGCCTTTTCGGTGGGCAGATAACCTTCCACACCGTTGGCCAGCTGCACCAGGAAGGTCTGCTCTGCCAGAGAACGGGCCTTGATCTGGTTGCCGTAGTCCAGGAACAGCTCGAAGGGGTTGGAGGCGAAGGCAATGGTGCCCATGCGGATGATATGGACTTCGG
>JAFSHY010000066.1 GCA_017440065.1 Oscillospiraceae bacterium
AGGAAACCGATCAGATGTATCTCGCACCCGAGAAGCGTATCGTGATCTGGTAACAAAAATGCGGTAAGATGTAAACATACCGCTAATCAAAAAAGAGACAGAGAAATTTCTCTGTCTCTTTTTTGTAAAGAGCAAATTATTTCGTCATCTTTTCCTGCTTGACCTTATGATCGATGATATGGCGGGATGCCAGTTCGCGGTGAACGTCTTCCACCGTAATGCCCATCTGCACCATCAGCACCATGGCATGGTACGCAAGGTCTGCGATTTCATAAACCGTTTCCTTCTTATCATTACCCTTGGCGGCCACGATGACCTCCGTGCTCTCTTCGCCGATCTTTTTGAGGATCTTGTCGAGACCTTTTTCAAAGAGATACGTCGTATAGGAGCCCTCCGGGCGGGTCTCATTGCGTTCCTGCAGCAGCTGATACAGGCCGCCCAGGCTGAACTCATGCAGTTCCTCACTCTGCCACAACGGATTGTGGAAACACGACTCCGCGCCCGTATGGCAGGCCGGCCCTGCCTTTTCTACCACGACGGTCAGAGCATCCTTATCGCAGTCCGCGGTAATGCTGACGATCCGCTGATAATTTCCGCTGGTTTCTCCCTTGAGCCAAAGCTCCTGCCGCGAACGGCTCCAGAAGCAGGTCAGTCCCTTTTCCATGGAGATGGCAAGACTTTCCCGATTCATATAGGCAACGGTCAGCACCTGTTTCGTAACAGCATCCACCACCACCGCAGGGATCAGACCGTCTTTGTCAAATTTCAATTCTTCTATTGTGATCATGCTTACAACCTCACAATGATGTTATTCTTTCTCAGTTTCCGCTTGAGATCCGGAATGCGGATCTCCCCGAAATGAAATACGGAAGCGGCAAGGCCCGCGTCAATCTCGGGAATCGCATGGAAGAGATCCACAAAATGCCCCACAGAGCCTGCACCGCCCGAAGCGATCACAGGAACGTTGACCGCGTCGCATACCGCCTGCAGCATTTCCAGATCGAAGCCGCCTTTGACGCCGTCGGTATCAATGGAGTTTACAACGACTTCACCTGCACCAAGGGAAACGCCCTTTTTGATCCACGAAATGGCCTCCATGCCGGTATCTTCCCGTCCGCCCTTTGCAAACACATGGAATTCACCGTTTACCCGCTTGATATCCGCGGAAAGGACGACGCACTGATCACCGTAGCGCTGCGCTGCTTCCGCAATCAGCGAAGGATTTCGGATGGCGCCCGAATTCACGCTGACTTTATCCGCGCCGCATTTTAAAACGCGGTCAAAATCCTCTACGGTATTGATGCCGCCGCCCACTGTCAGCGGTATAAAGATCTCAGAAGCGACCTCGCAGAGGATATCCGTAAACAGCTTTCTGCCTTCATAGGAGGCCGTAATATCGTAAAAAACCAGTTCATCCGCACCGTTGTCCGAATAATAACGCGCCAATTCCACAGGGGAGGAAACATCGGAAAGCCCTTGAAAATTTACACCCTTGACGACTCGCCCGTTTTTGATATCCAGGCAGGGAATAATTCGTTTTGTAATCATTTTGCTGCCTCCAATGCCTCTTCCAGCCTGATGGCGCCGGTAAAATAAGCCTTGCCGATGATGGCACCGTACAGATCCATTTCGCGTAGCTTTCTCACGTCGTCCAAGCTTGAAACTCCGCCGGATGCGGTAATAGCCATGGCATACTTAGCGGAAAGTTCTTTATAAAGTTCCAGATTCGTTCCTCTCATGGCGCCGTCGCGGGAAATATCCGTGCAGATCACATTTCGGATGCCGATGGATTCCATGTTGCGAAGGAATTCATCCAATGTAACATCCGCGGTCTCCAGCCAGCCCTTAATGGCGATCTTTCCGTCCTTCACATCGGCACCGGCGGCAATCTTTCCGGGGAAAGTTGACTCAGCTTCGCGCAAAAACGACTCGTTTGTTACTGCGGCAGTTCCCAATATGACTCGCGAAACACCGGCGCTGAGATATTTTGACACAGTTTCCATGTCACGAATGCCGCCGCCAATCTCCACGAAGAGCGAAGTTTCCTTTGCCACCTGCTCCACCACGGAAAGATTGGGCGTCGTGCCGTCTTTTGCGCCCTCCAGATCCACCATATGGATGTGTGTAGCGCCCGCGGCTTCAAAATCCTTTGCAACAGACAAGGGATTATCGCTGTAAACGGTCATATTCTGATAGTCACCCTTGTAAAGGCGCACCACTTTTTTCTGATACAGATCGATCGCGGGAAAAATGATCATACAAATGAACCCTCTTCACAAAATGCACGCAAAATATTTAGTCCCACTTCCCCGCTCTTCTCGGGATGGAACTGGCAGCCCATAACATTCCCCTGCTCCACCGCAGCGGTCAGTTCCGCGCCGTATTCCGCCGTGGCGATGACGCTTTCCTCGCAATCCGTAGCATAGTAGGAATGAACGAAATAGACGCAGTCTTCGTTTTTGATATATCGGAGGAGCTTGCTGTCTCTCCGTATATGCAGCGCGTTCCAGCCGATGTGCGGGATCTTTAAGCCCGCGGGAATACGGCCTTCCATCGCCACAACATTGCCTTTTAACAGGCCGAGACCTTCGTGCTCCCCGTATTCATAGCTTTTTTCAAAAAGCATCTGCATGCCGAGGCAGATGCCCATAATGGGCTTACCTTCCGCGGCCAGCTTTTGCAGCAGCTGATCCAGCCCTGTGGCGCGCAGCTTTCGGATGGCATCTCCAAACGCACCCACGCCCGGCAGGATCACCCGATCCGCCCCTTCGATCACGGCGGGATCGGCGGTCACAACGGCTTCCATACCGATCTTGCGGATCGAAGAACAAAGGGAAAACAGATTTCCCACTCCGTAATCAATGATCGCGATCATTACAGCATCCCCTTGGTAGACGGAATTTCATCGGCACATTCGGGATCGATCTTTACGGCAGACCGAAGGCTGCGCGCAGCGGACTTAAACGCACCTTCGAGAATGTGATGCGTATTACGTCCCGCCAGCTGACGGATATGCAGCGTGATGCCGGCATTCTGTGCAAACGCGATCCAGAATTCCTGATCCAGCTCCGTATCGTAAGTGCCGACCTTCTGCGCAGGCAGCTGCAGATCATAGTAGCAGCCTCCGCGACCGGAAATATCCACGGCGGAAAGGATCAGTGCTTCATCCATGGGCAGAATCATATTACCGTAACGGACGATCCCCTTCTTGTCGCCAATGGCTTTCGCAAAGGCCTGACCGAGAGAGATACCGATGTCTTCCACGGTGTGGTGATCGTCCACCAGCGTATCGCCCTTACAGGTAACAGAAAGGTCAAAGCGTCCGTGACGGGCAAACAAGGTCAGCATATGATCCATAAAGCCGCAGCCTGTTTGGATCTCAGCCTTACCGGAACCGTCCAGTTCCAGAGAGAGAACGATATCGGTTTCCGCTGTTTTTCTTTGGATCTCGGCGTTTCTCATTTCGAATTCTCCTTTCGGATCTCTCTGAACGCATCCAACAGGACGTCCATCTGATCTTTTGTTCCGATGGTGATGCGGATATAATCCCTGATCCGCGGTTTAGTAAAATGGCGAACCAGAATTCCCATATCCTTCAGTGTGCGATATAGGTATTCTCCATCCAGCTCCGAAGATTTGGCAAAGATGAAATTCGTCACAGAAGGAAGCACTTCAAAATTCATGGCAAGGAGCGCCTCTGTGGTATAGGCTCTGTTGGCCATGATGGTCCTGCAGTTTTCCATGTAGTAGGCATTGTCCTTCAGCGCGGCAACGCCCGCTGCTTCCGTCATTCTGTTGACATTATAGGGATTGGTGGAATAACGGATGGTATTGAGGTCTGCGATCAGCTTTTCATTGCCGATGCCGAAGCCCAGCCGTGCGCCTGCCATGGAGCGAGATTTGGAGAAAGTCTGCGTAACCAGAAGATTCTCGTACCGATCCACCAGAGAAACCGCGCTTTCACCGCCGAAATCCACATAAGCCTCATCAACGATCACCACATTATCGGGATTGCTCTGCAGAATGCGCTCGATATCCGTAAGCGGCATGGCCATACCTGTCGGCGCGTTGGGATTCGCAATGACCACGGTCTTGCCGATGCCGATGTAATCGGAAGGATCCATGGAGAAATCTTCCTTCAGCGGGATCTCTTCGTAAGGGATCCCGTTCAGCTGCGCGAAAACAGGATAAAAGCCGTAGGTGATATCCGCGAAGGCCAGCGGATGTTTCGCATCCGCAAATGCCATAAAGGCAAAATTCAGAATTTCATCCGAGCCGTTCGTTACGATCACCTGCTGCGGCGTTACGCCGTATACCGCTGCCAGTTCCCTGCGAAGGGCAACGCATTCGGGATCGGAGTAAAGCTGCAGCTTTCCGCATTCTTTCTGTACCGCTTCCAGCACAGAGACAGACGGTGCGAAGGGAGATTCATTGGTATTAAGTTTTACATATTGCCGTTCCTTCGGCTGCTCACCGGGGGTATAAGGTGTCAGCGAGGCAAATTTATCCGAAAAAAATCTGCTCATTTGCAATCCTCAAATCGAATCACTGCGCTTTTTGCGTGGCCTGTCAGACCTTCCATTTTAGCGAAATAAGCCACCTTATCCGCAACCGCGGAAAGCGCATCGGGCGTATAGTACGTAAACTGGGATTTTTTCACAAAATCATCCACACTCAGCGGAGAGGAGAATCGGGCCGTTCCGGAAGTGGGAAGTGTATGGTTCGGGCCTGCGAAATAATCGCCCAAAGCCTCGGGGCAATACTTGCCCATGAAGATAGAACCTGCATGCTTGATGCGATCCAGATAGTCAAACGGCTGATCCACACAAAGTTCCAGATGCTCCGGCGCGATCTCATTGGCAATGTCGATAGCCAGCATCAGATTGTTTTCCGCCACGATGATCTTGCCGTTGCGATCGATGGATGCACGGGCGATCTCCTGCCGCTCCAGCTGCGGGATCTGGATCTCCAGCTCCCTGCTCACATCCTCCGCGAACGCACGGCTGTCGGTCACGAGGACGGCGCTGGCCATCTTATCATGCTCAGCCTGCGAGAGCAGATCCGCCGCCACATAGCGGGGATCGGCGGTGGCATCCGCAACCACAAGGATCTCGCTGGGGCCGGCGATCATATCGATGGAGACCTGTCCGAACACCTGCTTTTTCGCTTCCGCGACATAGGCATTGCCGGGGCCGACGATTTTGTCAACTTTGGGAACAGATTCCGTTCCGTAAGCCAGCGCAGCTATGGCCTGCGCGCCGCCTGTTTTGAAAATACGGTCGACGCCTGCGATCTTGGCTGCCGCCAGGATCAGAGGATTGACTGTTCCATCCTTTGCGGGAGGCGTCACGATGGAGATCTCTTTGCAGCCTGCGATCTTCGCGGGAATGCTGTCCATCAGCACGGTGGAAGGATATGCCGCCGTACCGCCGGGGACATACAGACCGACCTTCTCAATGGGGGTGATCTTCTGACCCGTGATCACGCCTTCCTTTTCACTGATGATAAAACTGGAGCGTACCTGTTTGGAATGGAAGGTACGGATATTTTCGGCAGCTTCCTTTAAGATCCCGAGGAATTCCGCGGGAACTGCCTCGAACGCGGCATCGATCTCCTGTGCGGAAACCTCAAGACTCTCCAGCTTGACACGGTCAAACTTTTCCGCGTAACGGATCAGGGCGGCATCGCCGTTCGTGCGCACATCCGCAATGATCTCAGCCACGACCGCTTCCACATTGGCGGCAATGTTTTCACGGGCAAATATCTCTTCATTGGGAACTTCGCCGTAATTATAAATCTTGATCATCTTTGATCTACCTGCTTTCTGAGCGACTGAAGGATCTCCTCCATGGTTTCGGAATGAAACTGGAAGCTGGATTTATTGGCGATCAGCCTTGCGCTGATCGGCAGGATCGTTTCCATTACAGTCAGATTGTTTTCTTTCAGCGTTGCGCCGGTCTCCACAATGTCCACGATCACATTGGAAAGTCCAAGGATCGGAGCAAGCTCAATGGAGCCATTCAGCTTGATGATATCGATCTCACGGCCGATGGATGCGTAATAGTTGGCGGCGATGTTCGTAAATTTGGTTGCCACCCGAAGGGTTCTTTCTCCGTCATCGTGGAAATCTGCGGGTGCTGCCACTGCCATGCGGCATTTGCCCAGCTGAAGATCCAACAGCTCATACACATTGGGCTCATACTCCAGAAGGATATCTTTGCCTGCCACTCCGAGATCCGCCGCGCCTCGTTCCACATAGATGGCAACATCGGAAGGCTTAACCCAAAAGTAACGAACCTGCTTTTCCTCATTTTCAAAGATCAGCTTGCGGTTCGTCTCCTTGATGGAGGGACATTCGTAACCTGCCGCTTCGAACATGGCGTAGACCTTTTCGCCAAGTCTTCCCTTCGGCAGCGCGATATTCAGCATGCTGTTTCCTCCTCAGATTTCCAATACGGTTTTATAGCGAAGCTTGCAGGGAATAGACTTCTGTGCGCTGACGGTCTTCCCTTCCGCAATGAGCCGCTGAACGTTCTCGCACACCAGTTCGGGATCGGTATTCTCCGAATAAAGCAGAAGCACATCCACATCGTAGGCGGCAGAAGAAACGGAAAGCTGCTCCAGCAGATCAAGATATACGGCAAATCCGATGGCACCGGAATTCCGTTGCAGCTTCTGCATCAGCTTGTCATACTGACCGCCTGCCAGTACACCGTCGCTGATGCCCTTCAAAAATCCCGTAAACACGATGCCGTTATAATAGCTCATATTATTCACAACGGAGAAATCAAACACGATCCTCTCGGGATGCGGCAGCGTATCAAGAAGTGCGGAAAGTGTTTTCAGTTCCAATAGCGCTGCATCCGCAGAACCGCCGCAAAGAGCTTCGAGCTTCGCGATCACCAGATCCCGTTTGCCGTAGGTCTGCGTGAACGCGGTCAACATCTGCGCCTTATCTGCGGAAACGCTGTATTCCGCACACAGACGACTCAAATCATGCACATTCTTTCCGGAAATATATCGGATCGCTTTCTGTGTGAAATTACGGTCGGTACAGGCATCGTTGAGGACGGCGGAAAGAATGCCAAGATGCGAGATCTGCAGGATGTAGTCTTCCGAAATGAGCGCCAGACTCTGCGCCGCAAGGGAAAGTACCTCAAAAATATCATACATACCGATGTCACCGATGCACTCCACACCGGCCTGCATGATCTCTTTATACTGTCCCGTAGTTTCTGAAATACGGTAAATATTCTCGTTATAATAAACTTTTTGCTTGCAGCCGGGATGATCCTCTCCGTTTTTTACGATGGAAAGCGTCACGTCCGGCTTGAGTGCCAGAAGCTTGCCGTTCGTATCGTTGAAGGTAATGATCCTGTCGCTGATCAAAAAGTCCTTGTTACGGATGTAGTATTCATACTCCTCAAACTTGCTCATCTTATACGGCAGATAACCGTATTTCCGATAAAGAGAACGCAGGGAAAAAATCGCTTTTTCCTCATGCTTGAAAATTCGTTCGTCCATGCCGTGGAATCTCCTTCACTTTACCGCGGTAACGCGGTAGCGTCGTTTGGTACTATTATACACAGGAACGCAGAAATGTCAACCACGCTTTTCCGCATGTTCCGATCACAGATTGAATAAGAAAAACCCCTTCCGAACGGAAGGGGTTTCAAAGAATAATCTCAGTATTTTTCCATGCGATTAACATTCAGAACAAAGATTGTAACGCCGCCCAGATCCATCTCAGTGGGATAGGTCTGAATAACAGGCATCGAACCGCCGTGAGGGATCGTTGCGTTCTGATAGACCGTGGTCTTTCTCTTGCCGGCAAAGCGCTTCAGAATGTCAATGGCGGCTTCCAGACGGCCTTCGTCCACGCCGATCATGGCAGTTACGCTGCGCTTGCGCAGAAATCCGCCGGTGGTGTTAAGCATGGTGACAAAGAAGCCGTTACGATTCAATTCCCGAACGGTATCTTCGTAGTCTTCGCCCTGCATAATGGCCAAAATCAGATCACTTTTATTTTCCATGAGAACACCTCCTGATAAATTACATCATTATTATATATGAGAACCATTCCCGATTCAAGAGTAAAATCTCTCAGTTTCCAACTTTTGACTCTGTTTTCATCCGAAGCGTCTTCAGATACTGCTTTGTTTCATCGGAAATCCGGAAGCTTTCCACCGCTTTGCGGATCGTCATATTGTGGATCCAAGGGGAAAGCCTTCCCTGTTCTATATATGAGATCACATCGTCATACCGTCTTACCAGCGCTTCCGCAAAGTACCAGGCCACCATCATCCGAACATAATAATGCTCCGAACGGACAGAGGCGACCCGTTCCGCATATACAGCCTCAAACGCATCATCGAGATAGTACATCATGAGCATTTCGATGCCGAAACGCACCGTGTAAGGCCGATCCGACTCCATCCAGCGGCGAATGGCAGCGAGCAGGATCTCCGGGTGCTGCTGAAAGGAAACGGGACGGATCAGATCACAGGTCGCCCAATTATCTACATACGGAAGAAACCGATCCAGCATCTCAATCGATTGCGCCGCATCCTTACAGGCGGAGATCAGAATCCCGTGGAGATTGTTTTCTTCATAGAACGTATGCGGCAGCGCAGAGAGAAATGCTTCCTTCTCCTCTGCCGTCAGTTCCTTCGCCAGCTTTCTGAGCGCAGGCATCCGAACGCCGATCACAGTATCGGGATCCACGGTGGGCATCAGCCTGCTCTGAAATAGCCGATACTCCGCATCCTGCAGAAGAAGCAGCCGTTCCCGAACAGATCTCATGCGCCGTACTCCCGGATCAGCGCGGAAAGGATCTCCTCATCCGCGGGGCAGAACGCATACTGCGGGATCTCAGCTACGGTGATCCACCGCAGGTCGCAATGCTCCAGCAGCTTGGGTTCACCGCTGACGATCGAAGCATGGAAAAGCGTCAGATGTACGGTCAGATCGGGATATTCATGGATAAGCTCCATAAAGACATCCCCGACGGAAACCGTGATATCCAGCTCTTCCCTGCATTCCCGAATCAAGGTATCGGAAAGAGCTTCGCCGATTTCCTGCTTTCCGCCCACAAATTCCCAAAGAAGACCGCGGGCTTTATGCGCAGGTCTCTGACAAATCAGGAAACGGTCACCTTTCCATATCAGCGCGGCTGCAACTTCAACCATATCCTCTACACCTCACTTACTGATGATAAGCTTCATATACCTGCCGGGAAAGCTCCGCCAGGAAATCCTCGCCAAGCCTGCCCCGTTCATTGGCTTCGTATTCAGCTTCATCCGCAAGATTACCGTTATAGAACAGGCAGAGGATATATTCACCGCCGGGAGCATACACGATACCGGTATCCACGCAAAGACGATCCAGCGTACCGGTTTTATGAGCCACAGGAACCGTTACGGGAAGATCCAGCGGGATACGGCGGTTCGTCTGGCAAAGCTTGAGGATCTCCAGTATATCCGCAGAGGCGTCCTTGCTGACCCATTCGCCGCGGTAGAGCAGCTCATACATTTTGGCTGCGTCAAGGCAAGATGTCTGATTGTTTTCTTCCGTAGTGCAGCAATAATAGGGAGAATTGCGGAAGCTGGGCAGCTTGCCGCCGTTCTCTTTACGCAGCTGCTCCACAGTGCCGCCGTTCAGATCAAAATAGCGGTCGATCAGTTCCGTGCAGTCAAAATCGCACTTTGTCGCAGACAGTCCCAGCGCCTCGATCACATTCTTTTGAATGGCGTCACGGCCGAGATAGCGGAACAGAACGTTGGTCGCGGTATTATCGGAAAGGTTCATCATCAGCATGGCGTAATCCCGCAGCGTCAGAAGGGCGCCGTTCTGAAGGTTCTTCAGCACACCGCTGCCGATGGAACGGTGAGAATCCTCCAAAGGAATGCGGTCGGAAAGGCTGCATTCCCCTGCCCATGCCTTGCGGTAAAGCTCCGCAAGGATATAGAGCTTATACATACTGGCAGTGGGAAACGGTTCCTCCCCGTGGAACGAAACGGTCTCACCGGTGGAAAGGTCGCGGAACAGGAACGCGACAGGCGCAGTCAGCTTATGCTGATATTCCTCCGCGATCAAACGTACTTCCTGAATGCCCATGATCGAAGACCTCCAAGTCAAATAAAGAATTTACGCTCCATCATCTGACGGGCAGGACGGCAGATCCCAAGGAAGATCAAAAGGCCGCCGAACAGGATCAAAACCGTCAGAGGATAGAGGGACCATACGATACGGTCGGGGTGATGGAACGTGAGATGCATCAGAAATTCCATCAGAGGCATAAAGAGCCCCATGGCAATACAGGCGCCTCCGATGATATAGTATTCTCCGCGCCTGGTATACCGCAGCAGCGTGATGACCGCGGCCAGGATCAGCGTGACAAAACCGGTCACAGGGAATGCAAACGATAAAAACCAGTTGCCGCCCGTGGCATAACAGATATAAAGCAGATACGCGCAGATCACCGCGCAGCTGACAGGGGCGAAAATAACGGGATTGGGGCGGACGAACCATCCGGGAAGAATAAAGACGGTATATGCCACGACCAACGCGCCAATCACATAGCCCGACCAGGTCAGCTTATGATTGAGCAGAAGATCGCATTGCAGCGTGATCAGAATCGGCAGCAAAAATAAAACCGCAAGGATAATATGACCGATGAGGGATCTCCCCTGCTCTTCCGGCAAACGGTGAGCGGGATATTGGGGCGGCGTATCACCCTGTGCAACATCGGGATGAAACACGATGGTTCCGCAGAGTGGGCAATGCTTTTCGCTGTCTGCCAGTTCCACGCCGCATTTTACACAATACATAAGGAATACCTCCTTTACTTCAAAGAGTGATTGCTTTCCACAAGAACGGGAATACCAAATCCGCGAAGTACCTCATGGAAATGCCGTTCCAGATCCGCTTCCTCCACGGTTCGGATCATGTTGATATAAACCGTGTCTCCGTAGGATACCACACCGCAGTTGTGCGGAGCCGTGGCCTGCGGACTCAGAATAAAGTCAAAACGGGTCACATACGGCTGCATTTCCGCAGGCACTCGGATCGCACCGAGATTGGAAAGGCTCAGGCAGGATTTCTTTTCTCCAACAGAATCAAATACCATCTTCATCACGATGTTCTTGATGAAAAGCGGCATCAGTTTGACGGCAAGAAGCCGCTCTGTATTCACATTGGTGGCAATTTTTGTGCTCATCACTTTGGGATTAACATCAAGTCCCATACGATGGGAAATGGCTTTACAGATTTCCTCAAACGAGTATCGGCCAAGGCAGGTCTCGATTTCGGGCGTGGTATAAAGCGCAAAATTCCGCATCGTCCTGCTGGGAAACAGATTCCGCAGATTCACGGGAAGCTGCACCTTGATGGGCTTTCTGCGGCGGACAGAGGGTACCTGTTCCTCCTGCAGATTTTGCAGTGCCATCATCATCACG
>JAFSHY010000067.1 GCA_017440065.1 Oscillospiraceae bacterium
AATCGAGGAGTTTATCTATACCCATCCCGCTGTTCGGGATGTTCAGGTCATCGGCGTTCCCGATAAGAAGTACGGCGAAGAGATCATGGCCTGTATCATTCTGAAGGAGAAGGATACGGTCACCGTGGAAGAGATGACGAACTTTATCAAGGCCAGCATGGCCCGCCATAAGGTGCCGCGCTATATCGAGTTCGTGGATGCCTTCCCGATGAATGCCGCCGGCAAGATCCTCAAGTACAAGATGCGTGAGGACGCGGCAAAGCGTCTCGGCCTCGTCGGCGACGGCAGCGATACCGCAAAGTCCGTGGAGCAGACCAAGTAAAAAAACGACCGGATCCCATCGGGATCCGGTCGCTGCTGTTTTTGGGAAGCTTATTTTTTGGTTCGGTTTCCGTACTTCTGGAAGATCGCGCCAATGAACATGATCACAGCAAAAATAACGATATAGAACAGAACCGGGAAGGAGAAGGCACCGTTGGCTTTCGCCTGCAGATAGGGGGTGATGCCGTGGGCATAAACGGCGGCAAAGACCATAAACGCACAGGAAAGAATGGCAAGGGAAGGAATCAGATAACGCTTAACAAAGCCTTCTTCGCGTTCTTTCTTCATCCAGAGGATAAAGATGGGAATGTACATGGCATAGATGGTGACGATGGGAAGCTCGGAAGAGTCAAAATTGAAGTAGCCGAACCAGCCGGTGGAGAGGTTTGCGCCATAGAAATAGACCAGCCAAAGGCTGCTGATGAACAGACCCCAAACAGCGGAATTGGATACCATGTTGGTGCTGCCGTCGACCTGACCGAACAGGGCGGGCTTCGGACCCTCGTTCCGGGCTGCAATGGCATACATACCGCGGGTAACGGCCAGCATCAGACCGTTCAGCGTGCCGAGGCAGGATACAACGATGCAGATGTTGAGGAAGGTACCGCCGATGCCGCCGAAGATATTCGTAAATGCGGTTGTTGCACCTTCGCTGATCAGAACTTCATTGGTTGCACCGCCGGCAACACCGATGTAATAGAGAACGTAGGCGATGACGACGATCACAGAACCGATGATCAGCGCGATGGGAAGATTCTTTTTCGCGTTTTTCAGCTCTGCATTGATGGACGTGGCTACGATCCAGCCCTCATAGGCAAAAACAGAAGCCACAATGGCGGCAAACAGACCTCCGCCGGTTCCGCCGACAGCCTCCGATACCACCGTGGTAAAGTTATTGGTGAGCGTGCCGTTCAGATAACCTACGATGGTGCCGACAACTGCCATCAGGCAGATGGGGATCAGCTTGATGACGGTGGCGCTGACCTGGAACCTGCCGGCCAGCTTCGGAGAAAGAACATTCATGGTGTAAGAAGCAATGAGGAAGAAGCCTGCAAGGCAAAGCACCTCTGCGCTGGCGAGATGCCATCCGAAGAGAACGCCGAAGTATCTGGCGGAGACCCATGCCAGAACGGAGGTCATTGCGGGGTAATAGATGTTGACCAAAAACCATGCGAGATAGTAGGCATAGGATTTGCCGCAGGTGGCCTCCGCGTAGTCCACAGCGCCGTTGACCTTTTCGTACTTGACCGCCATATTGGCAAACTGAATGGAGCAAATGATCATCAGAAGACCGGTAATGACCCATGCAAGGATGCCGAGCGGCATATTGCCGCCGGTAGCAGCCAGCACGTTCTGCGATTTGAAGAAGATACCGGAGCCAATGACTGTACCGACGACCATGCAAACAGCAGTCAGCAAGCCGTATTTCTTTTCCAGTTTATCCATAGTTTCCAACTCCTGTGTACTAAGATAGTACTACGTTACCACAAAGAGGTGCGGACTGTAAAGAAGAATTATTCCGTATTTTGCGAAAAGTTTCGGAAAACAGCACGCGGAGAGGCCGTTTGCGTTTGCAGAGAAAACCCCGGAACGGATATTGTCCGTTCCGGGGGACTTGTCCTGTTTCTGCGAAAGGAAAGATTCCCATTCCTCCGTTCCGGGAGCTGTCCTCGGGCGGGGAGTATGAGGGAACTGTCTGCAAAGCTGACGGAAGAAGAGAACATTATTTACCGCGTGTTATATCGTTGGTAAGGCCAAGAATAAAATCAACAGATACATTATAAAACTTTGCCAGTAACACAAGCTTTTCGCCGCTGATATCACTTTGGCCGGTTTCAATCTTGCTATATTGCTGCTGAGAAGTATGAATAACTTTCGCAACCTCAGCTTGGGTCAGATTCCGATCCTCGCGTAATTCTCGAATTCGATACATGGTAATACCTCGAAGAGTTATAGTATGGAATGATTATATCCTACAACGAATCGATGTGTTGGCTTTTACATCTATTAGTTGTAAACCATTTTAAATACAACTTTTAGATGTAAAGCGAGACGGTTATCATGAAAGAAACAGATAAGAAACGGAATGAAGAGATCATTCTTTCCAACTTTGTGTGGCTTCGAAAGAAATACGGATTGAGCAGGAAGGACATGGCTGCGATCCTGCGGATCGGAATCGGCAGCTGGAACAAGATCGAACGCGGGATCCCGCCGCCGCGGATGTCTGTGGATGTGTTGGATCGGATGGAAGAGACCTTCGGGATTCCGATCGCGATCTTTCTTTCGCGGCATCTGCAATAAAAATCCCCGGAACGGATATTGTTCGTTCCGGGGATTTTTGTACCTGGTTAGCCTCTCTGCTCGCAGTAGATGCAGCGGCAGACGTTTTCGGCCTTGTCCGTGATCTTGAAGATATGGGGCAGCTCCTGCTCCACCTGGGAGATGCACTTGGGGTTCTGGCAGACATGGTCATAAACCAGATCGTCATGCTCGCGGACTTCGCGGACGGGATTGGCTTCGGCTTCGGCCAGCAGCTTCAGGATCAGCGCCATACGGATATATTTGCCATTGAGTGCCTGACGGAAATAGGAAGCGCGGGGATCGTTATCCACCTTGATGCTGATCTCGTTGACGCGGGGCAGCGGATGCAGCACGCACATCTTTTCCTTG
>JAFSHY010000008.1 GCA_017440065.1 Oscillospiraceae bacterium
CATGCGCGTTACCGGCGCCGCGGACCCGAGAAAGCCCATGTCGGAGACGCTTCAAGGAAAGCTCCCCCAGCGGAAGATCGTGACCGACGCCGCCCGCGGGTATTCCTCCTACGGCAACCAGATCGGCCTGGCCACCGGCCTTGTTGATGAAATCTATCACGACGGCTATGCTGCAAAGCGCATGGAAATCGGCGCAGTTATCGGCGCAGCACCCGCAGAAAACGTACGCCGCGAAGTGCCCGCACCGGGCGACGTGGTCATCCTGTTGGGCGGCCGTACCGGCCGTGACGGCTGCGGCGGCGCTACCGGCTCCTCCAAGGCCCATACCCTGGAATCCATCGATCAGTGCGGTGCAGAGGTGCAGAAGGGCAAGGCCCCCGAAGAGCGCAAGCTGCAGCGCCTCTTCCGCAATGCGGAAGCGTCCCGCCTGATTAAGCGCTGCAATGACTTCGGCGCTGGCGGTGTTTCCGTTGCCATCGGCGAGCTGGCCGACGGCCTGCAGATCCACCTCGATGCCGTACCCAAGAAGTATGACGGTCTGGACGGCACGGAACTGGCCATCTCCGAATCGCAGGAACGTATGGCCGTGGTGGTCGAGCCGCAGGATGCTGCCCGCTTCTGCGAGCTGGCTGCGGAAGAAAATCTGGAAGCCACCATCGTTGCTTCCGTTACCGAAGAACCCCGCCTCACCATGGACTGGAATGGCAGAACCATCGTGGATCTGAGCCGTGAATTCCTCAATTCCAACGGTGCGGAAAAGCACATCAATATCACGCCTGTTGCTCCCGAACAGTTTGAAAAGAAAGTTTCCGGCGGTTTTGCAGAGAATATGGAACAGCTGGCAGGCGACCTGAACGTCTGCTCCAAGCGCGGTCTGTCCGAGCGTTTTGACTCCACCATCGGCGCGGGCACGGTCATGATGCCCTTTGGCGGCAAGTATCAGATGACGCCCTCTCAGGCGATGATCCATAAGATCTCTGTGGAAAAGAAGCATACGGAGAACTGCTCCTACATGGCTTGGGGCTACAATCCCTTTATTGCTGAAAAATCCCCCTACCACAGCGCCTATCTGGCTGTGGTGGAATCCGTTTCCAAGCTGATCGCCTCCGGTGCTTCCTTTGAGGATGTATATCTGACCTTCCAGGAATACTTTGAAAAGCCCGGTCAGGACGGCAAGCGCTGGGGCAAGCCCATGGCTGCTCTGCTTGGTGCCTTCCGTGCCCAGCTGGATCTCGGTGTGGCTGCCATCGGCGGCAAGGACTCCATGTCCGGTACCTTTGAAAAGCTGGATGTTCCTCCCACGCTCGTTTCCTTCGCTGTAACCACCGGCAAGTGTGAAGAGGTTATCAGCGGTGAATTCAAGGCTGCGGGTCATAAGGTATGCCTGATGGCGCCCGAATACGATGAAAACGGTCTGCCCAAGGCAGAATCCCTGAAGGAGCTGTTCAGCGAAGTGACTGCCATGATGCGTGCCGGTAAGGTCTACGCCGCATGGACACCTACTTACGGCGGTATTGCCGAAGGTATCCTCAAGATGGCTGTGGGCAACGGCATCGGTTTCCGCTTCGCAGAGAATGTTTCTATGGATACCCTCTTTGGCTACAATTACGGCGCCTTCCTGCTGGAGACCGACGAAGCTGTCGGTACCGTCATCGGCGAGACCACCGAAGAAGCTTCCTTTGTTCGCGGCAGCGAATGCATTTCCCTGCAGAAGCTGCAGAAGATCTATGAAGACAAGCTGGAGCCCGTCTATTCCTGCAACATCGAGCAGGCGCAGAAAGAGATCCCCACCCTGTCCTTCGAAGCCTCCGACCGTCTTGCGCCCTGCGTCAAGGCTGCGAAGCCCAAGGTCGTTATTCCCGTATTCCCCGGCACGAACTGCGAGTTCGACACCGCCAAGGCCATGCGGGATGCCGGCGCCGAACCGGAGATTATCGTTCTCAATAACCTTTCTGCCGAGGGGATTGCCCGAAGCACCGAGCGCTTTGCCGATGCGGTCAGAGCATCTCAGATGATCTTTATCCCCGGCGGTTTCTCCGGTGGTGACGAGCCCGACGGTTCCGGCAAGTTTATTACTGCTTTCTTCCGCAATGCCGCTGTCCGCGATGCGGTCACGGAGCTGCTGGATGACCGCGGCGGTCTGATGGCCGGCATCTGCAATGGTTTCCAGGCGCTCGTTAAACTGGGTCTTGTGCCCTACGGCAAGATCATCGATACCGATGTCCATTGTCCCACGCTGACCTATAATACCATCGGACGTCACCAGTCCCGCATTGTCCGCACCCGTGTTGCATCCAATCTGTCTCCGTGGCTGGCCAATACCAATGTGGGAGATGTCTACTCCGTTGCAATTTCCCATGGTGAAGGCCGTTTCCTCGCGGAGGACGAAGTCCTGCGTCAGCTGGCTGCCAACGGTCAGATCGCCACGCAGTATGTGGATCTTAGCGATGAAGCCACGGCGGATATCCGCTTCAACCCCAATAACTCCGCATGGGCCATCGAAGGCATTACCTCTCCCGACGGCCGTGTCTTCGGCAAGATGGGACATTCGGAAAGAATCGGAAAAGGTCTTTACTGCAACGTTCCCGGCAGCTATAATATCGGTATGTTTGATGCTGCTGTGAAATTTTTTAAGTGAGGTGCAACATGGCTTACTATTTCCCTGAACCTTCCCATACGTTTAACGAGTACCTGCTTGTTCCCGGCTATTCCTCCAGTGAATGTATTCCTACCGCTGTTTCTCTGGAGACGCCCCTTGTTCGTTACCGCAAGGGCGAAAAGCCCGCTCTTTCCCTGAATATTCCGCTGGTTTCTGCCATTATGCAGTCCGTTTCCGGCGAAAAGCTGGCCATCGCGCTGGCAAGAGAAGGCGGCTGCTCCTTTATCTACGGCTCTCAGTCCGTGGAGGATGAGGCTGCCATGGTCGCCGCCGTCAAGGGTTACAAGGCAGGCTTCGTCAAGAGTAATTCGAACATCCGTCCCGATCAGACGCTGAGCGATATTCTTGCACTGAAGGAAAAAACCGGCCACTCCACCGTTTCCGTCACCGATGACGGCACCGCCAACGGCAAGCTGCTGGGCATCGTCACCGGCCGCGATTACCGCGTCAGCCGCATGGATCCGGATACGCCCGTTTCCGAATTCATGACGCCCCTGAGCAAGCTGATCACCGCTCCCGAAGGCACTTCTCTGAAGGAAGCCAACGATATCATCTGGGATCACAAGCTGAATTCTCTGCCCATCGTGGATAAGGATGGCCGTATGTGCTATTTCGTCTTCCGCAAGGACTACGACCAGCATAAGCGCAACCCCCTTGAGCTGCTGGACAGCGAGAAGCGCTTTGTCGTCGGTGCCGGTATCAATACCCGCGACTATGAGACCCGTGTTCCCGCTCTGCTGGCTGCCGGCGCGGACGTCCTCTGCATCGACTCCTCCGAAGGCTTCTCTGAATGGCAGAAGCGCACCATTGCATGGATCCGTTCCCGGTACGGCGATACCGTCAAGGTCGGTGCGGGTAACGTCGTCGACCGTGAAGGCTTCCGTTTCCTCGCGGAAGCAGGCGCGGACTTCATCAAGGTCGGCATCGGCGGCGGTTCTATCTGCATCACCCGCGAG
>JAFSHY010000068.1 GCA_017440065.1 Oscillospiraceae bacterium
ATATAGTCAACGCCTGGATTAATAAATTCAATATTCATTGTTTTCTCCAATCATCTTCCAGCAGTCCGTAGAAGTAAAGGTCTGCCCAGTTGCCGTGATTATCTTTAGTTTGACTACGTTGGATACCTTCAAGCTGCATACCTAATTTCTTCATTAGGCTCACGGACTTCACCGCGTCGATTGCTTCGGCAAATACCTTGTGGGCTTTCAATTCACCAAAGGCATAATCAATCACAGCTTTGCAGGATTCGTATGCGTATCCCTGCCGCCAGAAACGGCGGTTAAAGAACCATCCCATTTCATAAACGTCGGGTTCAATTTCGTTGAATAAAATATAGCCGATGACCTTTCCGCTTTCCTTATGAACGGCGGCCACGGCACCGTGCTTCTCAATGCAGAACGATGCGAGAAATGCTTTCGTCTTTTCAAGATCGTAGGGCGCTTCGCTGAACTCCATAACTTCCGCGTCGCCGAGGATCTCCTGCAGATCATCTGCATCCTCCGGGATGAAATCGCGGAGGAGCATACGAGTTGTTTTCAGATCCATGATAGTCCCTCCGTTACATTACGACCACAAGTTCCATACGCACAGCCGATGGCAGACCGTGCGGGATCAAAAAGCGCTTCATAGCGAGCCCGTTCCTTTCCGGTTCTTTGATGTCGTTTCAAATTATAGTCTGCGGGAGATTGGCTGTCAATTTGTTTTCTTTCGCTGCTCCTTGCCAAACGGCACGGAAGATGCTATAATTTCATAAGGTATATCTAATGTGGAGGAGTATTGTTTGAACGGATTTGTCTCTTGGCTTCAGCAGCTGCAGTTCGGTGCGCTGATCGATATGGTGCTTCTGGTCGCGGCTTCGGTGCTTTCCATCACCGTGCATGAGACCTGCCACGGCCTTGCGGCCTACAAGCTGGGCGACCCCACCGCGAAGAACGCGGGAAGGCTGACGCTGAATCCGCTCCGTCATATCGATATCATGGGCCTTGTGCTGATGGCGGTGGCCAAGTTCGGCTGGGCGAAGCCCGTTCCCATCGATGCCCGCTATTTTAAAGACCCCAAGAAGGGCATGGCGCTGACCGCGCTGGCAGGCCCTGTTTCCAATGTGCTGCTGGCCTTCCTTGCGCTTCTGGTGCGAAGCCTTCTGTTTGTTCTGTATCTGCGGCTGGGCGAATCCGCGATCCTGATCTATGCGCTGGACTTTACGGCATATATCGCCATCATCAGCGCGGGTCTTGCGGTATTCAATCTGTTTCCCATCCCGCCGCTGGACGGCTCCAAGGTGTTGTTTGCTGTGCTGCCCGTGAACGCGTGGCTGAAGCTGATGCGCTATGAGCGCTACGGCATGCTCGTGCTGGCAGTGCTGCTGCTGACGGGACTGCTCGATGCGCCCCTTTCCTTCCTCCGCGGCGGACTGCTCAGCGCGCTGGAATTTGTAGCAAGTCTGCCTCTGCGCTTATTATGAAACTGATTCCGTAAGGAGATACTATGGAAGAACCCCGATACCATTTGGACAGTGTGGTGCGCGCCAAAGCGGAGACCCTTGAGGATTTTGACGGCCCGCTGGATGTCATCCTGCTGCTTCTGAGCAAAAATAAAATAGAGATCCAGGATATTTCCATTTCGTCCATTCTGGAACAGTATCTGGCTTATCTGGATGAGATGAAGAAAATGGATATGGAGATCGCCAGCGAATTTATCGCCATGGCATCCCATTTGATGTATATCAAGACGAAGATGCTTCTCTCCCTTTCGGATCGGGAGGAAGCCATGTCGGAGATGGAACTGCTGATCCGTTCGCTGGAAGAACGCCAGCGGCAGGAGGCGCTGGAGCAGGTACGCAGTGCACTGAGCTTTCTGGATGCCCGCAACGGGCTGGGCGCGGGCTGCCTCATTAAGGAGCCGGAGCCCGTGCAGCGGGATCTGACCTACCGCTACCAGCATGACAAGGAAGATCTTGTCCGCGCCATGCAGGTACTGGCGGATCGGGCGGAGCGGCTGCTGCCGCCGCCGAAGTCCAGCTTTCAGGGCATCGTCGGCAAAGAGCCGTATCCTGTTACGAAGAAAGCTGCCGAGATCCTGCGCAAGCTGATCGTGGGCGGTGTGACCCGCCTCAAAAAGCTGTTTCAGGGCAGCAGAACGCGGTCGGAGGTCGTTGCCACCTTTTTGGCATTGCTGGAGCTTTGCCGTCAGAAATCCGTGGCGCTGGAAGACGCGTCCGACGGGGAACAGACCGTGACCTTCCTGCAAATGCCCGATGAGAAGGAGAACGAATATGGAACGGAATGAACTCGAACGCGTATTGGAAGCAGTGCTCTTTGCCTCCGGTGAACCGGTGGCGGCGCAGCGCATCGCCATCGCGGCAGAGTGTGAGGAAGAAGAGGTGCATGAGGCTGCCCGTCAGCTGATGGACAGGCTGGCCTTTGAACGCAGAGGCATCCGTGTGCTCAAGCTGGAAAACAGCTATCAGATGTGCTCCTCTTCGGAAATGGTCTCCTACGTTACCACGGCGCTGGAAACCAGAAAACCGCCGAAGCTTTCGGCATCTCAGCTGGAAACGCTGACGATCATTGCCTATTACCAGCCCGCTACGAAGGCCTATGTGGAGCAGATCCGCGGTGTGGACAGCTCCTATACCATCAGCGCGCTGGTGACCAAAAAGCTGATCGAGGAGTGCGGCAGACTCAATGTTCCCGGCCGCCCCATTCAGTATCAGACAACACCCGATTTCCTCCGCACCTTCGGCC
>JAFSHY010000069.1 GCA_017440065.1 Oscillospiraceae bacterium
CTGTCCTTGCCTCTCCCTGTGGGAGAGGTGTCCGAGCGCAGCGAGGACGGAGAGGGAAACAAGGCACCAAGAGCCCTCTCAGTCACCTTCGGTGACAGCTCCCCCAAAAGGGGAGCCAAGGGGCAGGAAACGGAACGCCGGAGATTCTTCGTCACTCCGTTCCTCAGAATGACATATACCTACCTTATTTGTCATTCCGAGCGGCAGCAAGGAATCCCGCGTACCGAAATGTCGAACCCGTCCCTGCCTCTCCCTTTGGGAGAGGTGGCCTCGCGGAGCGAGGACGGAGAGGGTGAAAACGCGGCGGAGAAAAGACGAAACAAATCTGATGCCTTCTCCTGATAGGATGGCAGCACCAACACAAAGGAGGGATCTGCATGCAAGCAAAGATCCAATCACGAAGACGGTTCAGCGGCTTTCTCAGCCTGCTGATCTCCGTCGGCATTCTTGTTTTATCGGGCTTCGTCATCCTGCGCGCCATCGGGGACGAGCTTTCTTCTCCCGCCGCCCTCGGTACGGTGGACAGGGAAACGGCGGAAAAGCTGGAAGCGCTGTCCGCGCAGCTGGAGGACGTCCGCTACATACTGGAGCGCTGCGAGGAATATCCCGCCTCCCTGCTGAAGCTGGTGGCCAACAACCCCGAAGCGGCGGAATTTGTCAAGCAGTATCCGGAGCATGGGCTGGATTCCCCCGCCGAAACCATCGAAGAATTACAGGCGGGCGAGATCCCGCTGCTGCTGCAATGGGATCCGCGCTGGGGCTACACGACCTACGGGTCGGATTTTCTGGCGATCACAGGCTGCGGCCCGACCTGCCTTGCCATGGTGGCAGCCGGCTTGACGGGCGATGAAACGGTCACGCCGTGGAAGGTGGCGGAGGCTGCCGAAGCGGGCGGCCATTATACCGAAGGCTGGGGCAGCGAGTGGACGATCATGAGTGTGCTGAGCGCCGAATTCGGCGTCACGGCCACGGAGCTGCCGCTGGATGAAGGCGTCATGATGCAGGCGCTTTCCGAAGGAAAGCCCATCGTCTGCAGCATGAACGCGGGGGATTTCACCGATTCCGGTCATTATATCGTGCTGGTCGGCACGGAGGACGGCAAATTTGCCGTGCATGACCCCAACAGTCCCGAACGCAGCGCGATGCTTTGGGAATATGACCGCATCTGCGATCAGATCGGCAACCTGTGGAGTTTTACCGCGGCAGAATAAAAATCAGTACCGCCGCAGCAGGCCGCTGGCAGCCATGGAAACGCACTCGTCCTCGCAGACGATGACGTGGTCGGCCAGACGGACGTCCACCGGTGCCAGCGCCGATTGCAGCTCCTGTGTGATCAGCTCATCCTCGCGGGACGGCAGGGCATAGCCCCAGGGATGGTTGTGCGCCAGCACCACCATGGTCGCGTGCTGCTGCAGCACGGTTTCCACGATCTTGCGGAGGTTGACACCCACGGCATTCATGCCGCCGCTGGCCAGCCTGCGGCAGTCCAGCACCTTGCACTTGGCGTCCATGCAGACGAGATAGACCTGCTCCTCGTTGCAGCCGATGAAATAGGGCTGGATGTAGCGGCAGATGGCCTCGGTACTGTCCAAAATCGGCGTGTCGGGATTGCGGCTGAGGCTGTAGCGGCGGAACAGCTGCGGCATCAGCGAGAGAAGCCCCGCGGTATGCGGCCCGACGCCGCGGATCTTCTGCAGCTCTTCGGGAGAGGCGTCCAGTACACGGGCGAGGCTGCCGAACTGCTCCAGCAGCGCATAGGCCAGAGGCTTCACATCCTTGCGCCGAATGGCAAAGCTGAGGAGATGCTCCAGCACCTGAACATCGGAAAAGCTGTCCAGCCCGCCGGTTTCCAGTTGGTTGCGGAGTCTTGCGCGGTGTCCCTGCTGATGCATAGCTTACAGCACCCTTCTCAAATAATATCCGGTATAACTGCTTTCGTTCTGCGAAACCTCTTCGGGGGTGCCGCAGGCAACGATTTTGCCGCCGCCGCTGCCGCCCTCGGGGCCGAGGTCGATGAGATAGTCGGCGGTCTTGATGACGTCCAGATTATGTTCGATGACGAGGACGGTGTTGCCCGCGTCCACCAGCGCCTGCAGCACCTCGATGAGCTTATGCACATCGGCCATGTGCAGACCGGTGGTGGGTTCGTCCAGAATATACATGGTGGAGCCGGTGGAACGGCGGGAAAGCTCGGTGGCCAGCTTGACGCGCTGCGCCTCGCCGCCGGAGAGCGTGGTGGAGGACTGCCCCAGCTTCACATAGCCGAGACCGACCTGCACGATGGTCTGCACCTTTTCCCGCAGCCGCGGCAGGTTTTCAAAGAAGACCAGCGCTTCATCGGCGGTCATATCCAGCACCTCGTAGATGTTCTTGCCCTTGTAGGTCACCTCCAGGGTCTCGCGGTTGTAGCGCTGGCCGTGGCAGACGTCGCAGGGGACATAGACATCGGGCAGGAAGTGCATTTCGATCTTGACAAGGCCGTCGCCGCAGCAGGCTTCGCAGCGGCCGCCCTTCACATTGAAGGAGAAGCGGCCGGGGCCGTAGCCGCGGGCTTTTGCCTCTGCTGTGGAGGCAAAAAGATCGCGGATGTCATTGAAGAGTCCCGTGTAGGTGGCGGGGTTGGAGCGGGGCGTTTTGCCGATGGGGCTCTGGTCGATGCCGATGACCTTGTCGAGGTTTTTGATGCCCTCAAAATGATCGCAGGCACCGGGGCGGATCCTGGCACGGTTCAGAGAGCCTGCCAGCTTTTTATAGATGATCTCGTTGACGAGGCTGGATTTGCCGGAGCCGGAAACACCGGTCACGCAGGTGAAGGTGCCCAGCGGGATCTCCACATCCACGTTCTGCAGGTTGTTTTCGCGGCAGCCGCAGACCTTCAGCGTTTTTCCGTTCCCCTTCCTGCGCGCCGCGGGAACGGGGATCTTTTTAACGCCGGAGAGATACTGTCCCGTCAGCGAGCGGGGCTCTGCCATGATGTCCTCGATGCTGCCCTGCGCCACCACATGGCCGCCGTGGACGCCTGCGCCGGGACCGATGTCGATGATCTGATCGGCAGCGCGCATGGTGTCCTCGTCATGCTCCACCACGATCAGGGTGTTGCCCAGATCGCGGAGGTATTTGAGCGTACCCAGCAGCTTTTCGTTGTCCCGCTGGTGCAGGCCGATGGAGGGCTCGTCCAGAATGTAGAGCACGCCCATCAGGCTGGAGCCGATCTGGGTGGCCAGGCGGATGCGCTGGCTTTCGCCGCCGGACAGGGTGGCGGCGGAGCGGGCAAGGGTCAGATAGCTGAGGCCCACATTCCGCAAAAAGCCGAGGCGGGCGCGGATCTCCTTGAGGATCTCCTGGGCGATGACGGCCTTCGCGCCCTCCAGCTGCAGCGTTTCCACGAACTGCAGGGCATCGGTGACGGGCAGACGGCAGAATTCCGCGATGGAAAGGCCGCCCACGGTCACGGCGCGGGCAATGTCGGAAAGGCGGTCGCCGCCGCAGCGCGGACAGGGCTGGGAGGCCATGCATTCCTCCAGTTCCTTGCGGACGCCGTCGGACTGGGTCTCCCGCAGACGGCGTTCCAGATTGTTCATCACGCCTTCAAAGGGCTGCTCCAGCACACCGCGTCCGTTGCCCCGTTCGTAATAGAGCTGCAGCCTTTCACCCTTTGTGCCGTAGAGGATCACGTCCTTTGCCTCTTTGGAGAGGGATTCAAAGGGCTCGGAGAGGGAGAAATGATATTTTTTGCTCATCGCCTCGAAATACATCCGCGCGATGGAATCGTTCTTCACGCTGTTCCAGCCGCTGCACTGGATGGCGCCGTCCAGAATGGAGAGGGACGGATCGGGGATCACCAGCGAAACATCGGCCTTCAGACGGGTGCCGAGACCGGAACAGTCCGGGCAGGCGCCGTAGGGGTTGTTGAAGGAGAACATGCGGGGCGATAGCTCCGGCATGGAGATGCCGCAGTCCTCGCAGGCATAGTTCTGGGAGAACATGGTCTCCCTGTCCGTCTGTACCTCGTGGATGAGGCACAGGCCGCCGGACAGGGCGGAGGCCGTTTCCACCGAGTCGGTCAGACGGCGGGTCATCTCGCCGCGGATCACAAGGCGGTCCACCACGATCTCGATGTTGTGCTTTTTGTTGCGGTCCAGTTCGATGGTCTCCGTCAGATCATAGAGATTGCCGTCCACACGGACGCGGGCATAGCCGCTCTTGCGGGCATCCTCCAGCACCTTGACGTGTTCGCCCTTTTTGCCGCGGATCACGGGAGAAAGCACCTGAAAACGGGTGCCTTCCGGCATAGAGAGGATCTGATCCACGATCTGATCCACAGTCTGCCGATGGATCTCTTTGCCGCACTTGGGGCAGTGGGGTGTGCCGACTCTGGCCCAGAGCAGACGCAGATAGTCATAGATCTCCGTCACCGTGCCCACAGTGGAGCGGGGGTTTTTGGAGGTGGTCTTCTGATCGATGGAGATGGCGGGCGAAAGGCCGTCGATGGCATCCACATCGGGCTTGTCCATCTGGCCGAGGAACTGGCGGGCATAGGAGGAAAGGGATTCCACATACCGCCGCTGGCCTTCCGCGTAAATGGTATCAAAGGAAGGCTGGATTTGCCGGAGCCGGAAAGACCGGTCATGACCACCAGCTTGTCTCTGGGGATGGAAATGTCGATATTCTTGAGGTTATTGGCGCGGGCGCCGCGAATCCGGATCTCGTCACGCATGGTGGTATTCTCCGTTTTTTCAGGATTTACCCCCGATTGGGGTAGAGAATATTATACCACGGGCAAAGCCTTTTCTCAACCAAAAGTTCGAGAATATTTTTCCGATCCGGGCGGACAGCGGGAGCGGACGGGAAGAGCCGTCGCGCCTTGCGAAAGATTCCTAAAGGAAGCGGCGGGAAACGGCACCAATTTGTTCAAAGTATCAAATCGCGGAAAAGGAGGGAATAAAACAAGGGAGAACAGTTGAATTAATTGCAGAAATGTGGTATGTTTATCACGCAAAGACAGCAGTTTCTGCTGTTTTTTGCGTCATCTGATTCTTTGAGCCAACGAGCCCAAAGCGATATTATCTGGAGGTAAGAAAATGAAATAGATCATTGCACTGCTGATGGCTGTGGTGCTGGTTCTGGGTCTGGCTGCCTGCGGCGCCAAGAAGCCCGCTGCCGATACTCCCGCCGTCGATGCACCCGCTGCCGATGCTCCCGCTGCCGACGCTCCCGCCGCCGACGCGCCTGCTGCCGATGCCGGCGACTTCAAGGTCGGCGCCATCTACATCAACAGCAAGAACGACACTGCCGGTTACACCTTTGCGCACCACAACGGCATCGTTACCGCTATGAAGGAACTGGGCCTGGATCCCGATACCCAGCTCTTCATCGTTGACGAAGTTCCCGAAGACGACGAGCAGGTCCTCGCTGCCATCGATACCCTCGTCAGCAACGACGTGGACATCATCTTCGGCATTTCCTTCGGCTATATCAATGCCATGGAAACCGCCGCTGCCGAGTATACCGATGTCATCTTCTCCCATGCCACCGGCTACAAGTCCAATGAGACCAACTTCAACAACTACTTCGGCCGCGCTTATCAGGCCCGTTATCTGGCCGGTATCGCCGCAGGCATGAAGTCCCTCGAAGTGCAGAACAACAATGTCGGTTACGTTGCCGCGTTCGGCACCGAGTACGCTGAGACCGCTTCCGGCATCAACGGCTTCGCCATGGGCGTCCTGGCTGTCAACCCCGATGCTGTCATCTATGTCAAGAACCTTGGCGCATGGGCCGACGAAGTCAATGAGTCCGCCTTTGCCAACGAGCTGATCGACTCCTACAACTGCGGTATCATTTCCCAGCACTGC
>JAFSHY010000070.1 GCA_017440065.1 Oscillospiraceae bacterium
CGGCGGTCATCAGAATGATCAGCATCGGGTCCTTCAGCTGCGCCAGGAAACGCTGCAGCAGAGTGGCCTTTTCAGGTTCAGCCAGTTTGTTCTTGCCGTATTTCTCAAGACGCTGTTCCGCTTCCGCAGAGGTCAGACCTTCGCGGCTGCTGCCGGTCTCGGCAAGGACTTTGTCGACTTCTTCACAGTAGAATTTCAACAAATCTCTTCCTTTCAATTGTTCTTTGCGGGGGATCTCGTCCCGCTTGCCCGTAACCGAAAAAAACTCATGGACAGACGCGAGGTCTATCCATGAGTCTCATCATTGCTTTCAAGCCAGGCCAAAGGCCGGTTGTTGGTCTTGAATCAGAGCAAGCTCTGTGATTACTCCCTCACGGTTGTACGCATACATTATACTGTAAGTATTTCCCGAAGGTCAAGGGGTAATCTGTTAAAAAACGTAAAATTATTGGCAGTTTTCCAAGGCTTCGCGGATGCATTTGCCGAGATGCTCCAGAATGGCGGGCAGCTTCTTTCCTGTATATTCGGGGCAGGCAGAGCCGCGGGGATCCATGCCGCCCATGCCGGGCGCGAATACACAGGGATCCGCGGGCAGCCGATCCATATGCACCAGTTCGGGATAGAAATACATGATGTTGGAGGTCTCGCTTTTGCTGCCGTGATCCTCGATATACGCATAGTCCTCCGAGCCGCTGTCCGGCATGATCAGGCGAACGCGGTAGAGATCCCACATTCGGTCAGCCAGCGCCAGAAAGCGGTCGTTGGAGGGCGTGTGGCCATAGCCGACCACCACGCGGAAGCCTGCTCTGGCCAGCTGGGAGATGATCGATTCCAGAAGGCGGTCGAACAGATCGTCGGGGATCCGGTAGGCACTGCCGGGCAGCTGCTACAGGGGATAGTAGGCGGGGGATCTGGCCACATCGATGTAGACGTCCATCCCGTAGTAATCGATACCGTCCTTCCGCACATGGCGGTCGGGGCCGACAAAGAGACCCGGCATCACGATGCCGCCGAACTGTTTGGCAGCCAGCGTAAAGAGGGCATGCCCTTCCAGCAGATCTGTACCGAGAGGAAGCTGCGGGCCGTGCCATTCCAGTGTACCGAGGGGCAGATAGGCCACGGGACACGCGGCAAGCCGTTCCTGAAATTCCTTCGGAGCCAATTCCGCGTAAAAAACGGAATCTGTTTGATGCATGGATCATATCCCCTTTCGTTTTTCGGCATTTGAAACTGAAATGCGGATGGGATCAGGCTTCTGCCAGAGCTTCGCGGATGCAGCGGTCGAGGTATTCCAGAACGTCGGGCAGCATACCCGCGGTATATTCCGCGCTGGCGGTGGTGCGGGGATCCTCACCGCCCATGCCGGGCGTAAACACGCTCAGATCCGCGGGAAGACGGTCCATGTGTACCAGCTCGGGGCGGAAATGCATGATAATGGAGGTCTCGCTCTTGCCTGCGTGGTCATGCACATAACGGACAGGGCATCTGTAGGGAGTCAGGAGCGTGAGGCCCAGCGTTTCCTTTGCCCAGTCTTCCAGCGCCATAAAGCCGGAGGTGGAGGGGCCGTGACCGCAGCCGACTACCACGCGGAAGCCTGCTCTGGCCAGCTGACTCAGAATGGACTTCAGCAGTTCCCGATAGAAGTCATCGGAAACCCAGTAGGCGCTGCCGGGGAACTGCTGCAGGGGATAGTATTCGGGGGACCTGGCTGCCTCGAGATAGACATCCATGCCGTAATAGTCAACACCGTCTTCCCGGACATGGCGGTCGGGGCCCACAAAGAGGCCGGGCATTACGATGCCGCCTGTCTGCTTCGCGGCAAGACGGAACAGGGAGTCACTCAGCAAAATGTCCGTGCCGAGGGGAAGATGGGGGCCATGATACTCCAGCGTGCCGAGGGGCAGATAGGCCACGGGACAAGCGGAAAGACGCTCCTTGAATTCCAGCGGAGCCAGATCGACATAAAGAACAGAATCGGTTTTGCTCATGGAAGAACCTCCTGTCAGTGATCGGATATCAAATTGGGATCACATTCTGGCAACTGCCAGCGCGGCATCGTAGAGCGCGCAGAACTGGCGGTACTTCTTTTCATAGACGGCGATGGGACGGGGTTCATAACGCTTTTCCATGCTGACGCAGGCGTCGGCAGCGGCCTGATAGCTTTCATACTTGCCGTCAGCCACAGCGGCAACGAGAGCAGCACCCAGACAGGCGGCTTCCTTCTCCGCGGGGATGACCACGGGCAGGCCGGTGATATCTGCCTGCAGCTGGCACCAGACGGGGCTCTTGGCGCCGCCGCCGGTGGCAATGATGTATTTCACATCCGTACCCTTGCCGCGGATGTCGTCGCAGTTTTTGCGAAGCATATAGGAAACACCTTCCATGACGGCACAGGCCATATCAAAGATATCATGCTCCTGACGCAGACCGAAGAACACACCGGTGGCGTCCTGGTCAAATTCGGGGGCGTTGGTGCCGACGAGGTAGGGAAGGAACAGCAGGGAATTGGGCTCGTTACGCTCCAGCAGCACGCGGTTCATCTCGTCATAGCCGATCTGACCCATGCAGGTACGGCGGAACCATTCGAGGCTGACGCCGCCGCTTTCGGCCACGGGCAGCATGACGTGGGTATCGGGCAGGAAGCCGTAGTGCATGGCAATGCCGGAATCACGGGGAGCGGGTTCCTGCGCCATGGTGGTCAGCGCCATCACGGTACCGGTGGAGAGGGTGACGCCGCCGAGGGTGACGTTGCCGGTGCCGATCATGCCGGCGAAGTGATCCAGAGTGCCGGTGTTGACGGCGGTTTCGCAGGTCAGATTCATGGCCTTGGCGGCAGCTTCGCAGAGATTGCCGATGACGGTGTTGGGTTCCACCAGAGGCGGCAGACGGTCTTCGCCGATGCCGATGGCTACCAGCATGGGCTGCCATTAACACTTTTCAAAAATGATTAAGTATAAGCTGAAGGAGGCGATGGAC